>CAZSUW010000018.1:0-39368 GCA_964610115.1 uncultured Algimonas sp. | reverse complement strand
ATTCTGTCTCATTTTGGTCTGGGTCAATCACCCGTCCACCGTCCTTCCGTCCCTTGCCGGGCTTCAAGTTCAAAGCGTTCGTCTCAACCTGCCCTTGAAATAGGAAGGCAGGTGCCGCTCGGTGGGAGCTAGATGCGACAGGGCGCGGGAAATAGCAAGGGTGGTTAACGCAGCGTCTGTGCGACCTCCGGCTTGGACCAGATCGCCCGTGCGGCACGCAGCAATGGGCGTTCAAGCAGGCGGTGTGCGATCATCCCGCCGACGACGCTAATAATCGTCCCGAACAGCACAAACAACGCCATTGAGAGCGCATTGGGTGCTTCTAAAAAACCCGGCACGGCGAGGATACGTTTGAAAATCAGCAGCGTGATAAAGTGTGACAGATAAAGCGCGTAAGAGCTGTCACCCAATGTGATTAAGCCGCGCGGTACAGACAGTCCCCCCTCTTCCGCCTTGACCCAACCCGCCAGTAATAGCGCGGCTGGGACGCCGTAGACGAGCACGCGCGCGACCGGAAAATTCGGGTCGTTGACATCCAGGCCAAGCACGAGCCAGACGACCAAGCCCAGCGCACCGGCGAGACCCAAGAACTTAGCCCAGCCTTCATCCCGCCAACGTAAAATGGCGTAGGCCACCCCGGCCCCCATTAAAAACTCCAGTACAAGCGGATGGCTTAGCACGCCCCACCACGCCCCGGGCATATTGGGCGCGGGATCGCCTAGGATCAACCGGGCGATCAAAGCGACAGCCCACCCTGTCAGCACGAAAGACCTGATACGTTCCGGTAGGAGGAGGAGCGCAGCAAAAACCGCGTAAAACGCCATTTCAAAGACGAGCGTCCAGCCGACTTGCAAGACCGGCATTTGGGCTTGTGGCCATAGCGCCATAGACGCGGCGAAATAGCCCCAAGCGCTGTCACTATCCGCCACATTCGGCGCGGCAGGTTGAGCATATGTCACGAAGAAATAGGCCGCCATGATCGCGCAAAAAACCCACCACAGCGGGTAAATTCGAGTCACACGCTCAAAAGCGAAACGGGCTATCGTTCCCAAGCCAGCGGGGCGATAACCCGCCACCCAAACCATGATAAAGCCACTAATAACGAAGAACAGGTCGACCCCTGCATAGCCCTGATCCCACGGGCCTGAAAAAGCGTCGGCGCCTAAACCCGCATGCTCTCGCCAGATCGCGGCAGCATGATAGATGACGACCCATAACGCTGCCATACCGCGCAAGGCTTGCACGCTATCCAACTTTCTGGACACGTCCTGAGGAGATAGAGGCGCGGGAACTATGCTGTCCATAGCAACGCGATAGCGATAGCAAAGCGGCTTGCCCAGCCCTGAACGCGCGCTCGCCAGCCCTAAAACCCTCGCAAGAAAGGGTCACGCAAGAATACGCTAAGTTTCCGTTTACCTTGTTTACTCACACTCCGTGAAGGTTCGGTGCTTACATTCGCAACTACCGGGACATGTTTCTCGGTATGTGGGAAATATAAGGGGTCGCAGTGTACCAGCTGATTTATCAATCAGTGTGCCGGACAGGACTCACACTTAATGTGTTGCGCGAAATTGCGCGTGAGTCGTCCAAACGCAACCGCGAGCGCGGGATCACGGGTATCATGCTCGTGCAGGGCCGTAACGTTGTGCAGGTCCTGGAAGGCGAAGAAGACGTTGTCTTAGCCCTTTATGATTCCATCTCGAAAGATGCACGCCATGGCGGATGCGAAGTCTTATTGACGCGCCATTGTTCAGAGCGGGCGTTTGAAGACTGGCATATGGGTCTCTGCGAAGTTGATCCGGACGATGCGGATCTTTTCCGCCTTGCCGTTTCTTCGATCAAAGCCCGGAGACGGCAAAGAGATAACGAAATTCGCCGCAGCGCTTAGTCCGCTCGACTGCAATAGGAGCCGCTTTTTTTTGAGAGCGGATCGATAAACCCAAGGATATCGTCTTTTAGCGAACTATCCCCGTCGAAATGGCGCGATAAGAGCCTCACAACATCCGTGTGATCCATCCCGTCATAAAGGCCAGTCTTGGCTTCAAACCCTCTTGCCTGAAGCGCTACCGCGAGGTCCTCGGCATTTTTTGGCCCAACGGTTGTATCATCTAAGCCATTGATTAAAAGGAATGGCGGCAAACCTGAAACACTATCGACCCGACCCATAGGCGCATCTTGGCCGGTAAAGCGGTCCGGGAAAATTGTGATAAACGGCTCTTCTTTAAGGGGGTAGGCGCCCGTTGGTGCCGCCAGGCTGACCACACCCGCAATCGACGCGCAAACGTCCAACCCTGACAGTTCAGGAGCCATGACGGCCATGAGGGCATTGTAGCCCCCCGCACTATGACCGATCAGAACAACAGGCCGGTTCGGAAACATCTCGCGAGCAGCGCGTATAGATGCGCCCGTATCGGCAATCATGTCAGGATAGCGCGCCTCTGGAAAAAGTCGGTAATTCGGAACGACGACATTATAGCCGTCTTTCGTAAACCCTTCGGCCAGGAATTTATAAATGTCCTTACTGCCTTCCGACCAAGAGCCGCCATGCACGAAGACCAGCGTCGGGGCAGCTTCTTTGGGAGTTGTGGTGCGGTAAATATCCATCACGGCCCGATCGCCCTCACCATAGGCAACAGAGTGGGTGCGCTCAAAGCTAGAGGACGGCGTGATGCCGTTTAGTACGCTGACGGCGGAACACCCGGCCAACACTGGTAAAGCCAAAAAGACCAAAGCTGATTTTATACGGATCATACTCCCTCTTACGGGCGAAGCGGGCAAATGGTTATAAACAAAGTTGTGAGCGTTTATTCTGGCGCGTGATCGATCGATATGTGGCCCGCTTGATTTGCAAACCTGTCCAACCACGCCTGCACATTGGGATAATCCGACAGGGTGAACCCACCCTCTTCTGCCACATGGGTATAGGCATAAAGCGAAACATCGGCCAGCGAACAGGCGTTTCCGACAAACCAGTTTCGATCCACCAAATGGGCCTCCATAACCGCCAGCGCATCGCGACCTTTCGCGCGTAATCCCGGTAATTCACCCCCGCGTTCTTCCGGCACATAATTACAAATAAAGCGCGCCACCGCGATGGCGGGTTCATGGCGATATTGTTCCCAGAACTGCCACTGCAACATCTTGGCATGATCGAACGGGTCGCTTGGTACAAAGCACGAGCCGTCAGCGAGGTATCGGATAATCGCATTGCTTTCAGCAAGTGTCCGACCGTCATCCAAGATCAGTAGCGGGATTTGCCCCGCCGGATTAAGCGCTTTAAACGCCGCCGTCTGTGTCTCGCCTTTATGAATATCAACGCCAATATGGGTATAGGATAGCCCAAGTTGGGCCATCACCCAGCGCACCTTATAACTGTTTCCAGAAGGCAGATAATCATACAGCTTCATAACCGTCGTCTGCCTTAAGCGCCCTTTCCTTGCAACGGGCCATCCGCTAGATGGGTCATTCCCAAGTGTTTCACGTGAAACACTTTACCGGATTGTTTCACGTGAAACATATTAAACACAAAAAGGATCATTCTTGACCACAGCTATTGGACAGCTTGAACGACACCGCCTGCCCTCCGGATCGGTCCTCGTCGTGGGGGCTGGCCTAGCCGGACTTTATCTGGCGCTGAAGCTCGCCCCGAGACAGGCTTATGTATTAACGTCTCGCCGCTCCTCTGCCGGTTCGGCAAGTGCGTGGGCGCAGGGCGGTATCGCCGCAGCCCTAGCCTCTGACGATAGCGCAGAGAGCCATGCACGCGACACAATCGCCGCAGGCGACGGGCTCGTCGATCCGGAGATTGCACGCATCGTCACCGAGGCTGGCGCGGACCGGGTCAATGATCTGGCCTCGCTGGGTGTCCCCTTTGATCGTAATGAAAATGGCGAGCTTTATCTGTCGCTAGAAGCGGCTCATTCCATGCCGCGTGTGGCCCGCGTCAAAGGCGATACAGCGGGCCGTGAAATCATCAACGTCATGGTCAAACGCGCGCAAGCCGCTGATCACATTGAAGGCCTAATCGGCTGGCGCGCGGAAAGCCTGTTGATAGACGGGAACGGTGGCATTGCCGGCGCGCTGGCCCGCCGTGATGACGGGGCTTTATTGGCCGTCGAAGCCGATATTACTGTGCTGGCGACCGGCGGTGTCGGGGGATTATTTGCCGTCACAACCAATCCCCGCACGGCACGCGGCGATAGCTTGGGTATGGCAGCCGTCGTCGGCGCCACCTTGCGCGATATGGAGTTCGTCCAATTCCACCCAACCGCTATCGACATTGGGCGTGACCCTGCCCCCCTCGCCACAGAAGCTTTGCGCGGGGAAGGCGCGGTCCTGATCCGGCCTGACGGCACGCGCTTTATGCCGGACTATCACGAACAAGGTGAACTCGCCCCGCGTGATGATGTGGCCCGTGCGATCTTCGTGGAAATTCAAGCCGGGCGCCGCCCGCTGCTGGATTGCCGCGAAAGCGTTGGGTCGCATTTCCCGGACGAGTTTCCGACCGTCTTTGAAAGCTGCATGAGCGCTGGGATCGACCCGCGTGTAAAGCCAATTCCTGTCGCCCCCGCTGTTCACTACCATATGGGCGGCGTGGCGACAGACAGTTATGGTCAGTCCAGCTTGCCCGGTCTGTACGCGGTCGGAGAGTGCGCGGCGACAGGTTTGCACGGCGCGAACCGCCTCGCCTCGAACAGCCTGCTGGAAGCCGTCGTCTTTGGCGGACGCGCCGCCGCACATATTAACGGAAGCGACATTCCAGAACGCAAAGCCCAAGGCGTTCGCGTGCAGCCTTGGCTATCCATGGGCCCGGGTGTCAGCCAGTCTTTGCGCAACAGCATGACAGAACTCTGTGGTGTGCGTCGCAGCGCCGCGGGCCTCAACCAACTTCTCGACCGTATTGATCGTTTGATCGACAAAGTCGGACGCGCCAATCCGCTGATCGCAAGCCATATGATTGCCGCCAGCGCCTTGGCGCGCGAAGAAAGCCGCGGCGGGCATTACCGCGAAGATTTTCCGTATGAGGATGCGCGCTCGGTCTCAAGCCGCCTGACCTATGACAGACTTGAATAGCTGACTGAGATAGGCATGCTGCGTTTCACACGCTTTGACGTATAGGCACGCCATGCCCTTAACCCGCACCGATATTATCAGCGCCGTCCGCGCGCGGCCTGATCACTATGATCGTAAACGCCTCGCCCGCCACCTCGGCCTAAAAGGTGATGCGAGACGCAATCTTCGCCAAATGCTGCGCGCGCTCGTTGATGATGGGGCGCTGGTCTATACACCGGAAAAGACTTACCGCCTGGCCAACGCCCTGCCCGGTGTGGTCGTCGTGAGTGTCAAAGAGGTCGACAGTGATGGCGATATGTGGGGCGAGCCAGAACGCCGCCAAGACGGCGTGACGCGGTCTATCCTGCTGTGCGATACGTCACGAAAACGCGATGATGGCGGCGCATTGAGCGTCGGTCACCGAGCGCTGGTCCGTTTGAAAGAAGCCGATGATGGCACGCTGATCGGGACGGTGATGAAACGTCTCGGCAAAGGCGCACAGAGTTTTCTAGGCGTGTTACAAGATACCGAGAAAGGCTGGCGCATTCAACCCGTATCGAAAAAAGCGCGGCATGATTACGGCCTCGACCGCGATCCGCGACGATCCCATGACGATCTGCGCGACGGTGATCTGGTCATGTTCCGCTCGACCCGGCGCAATAAGGGTCAGTTACGCCTCGCCGAAATCCGCGAGACCATCGGCAATATCCATGACGGCAATGCGGCCTCGCTTATCAGCTTGCATGAAAACGACATTCCGCTCGGCTTTCCTGACGCGGCGGTGCAGCAAGCCAAAGACGCGACCATGCCAAAGCTTGGCGAGATGGGGCATGACGATTTGCGCGACTTGGCGCTGGTGACGATTGATCCCGTCGATGCGAAGGATTTCGACGATGCAATACTCGCAATTCCCGATGAAGCCGAGAACAATCCCGGTGGTTGGATTATCTGGGTGGCCATTGCAGATGTTTCGGCTTTCGTCACACCCGGCAGTCCGCTCGACAAAGCGGCGTGGGAAAAGGGCAATTCAGTTTATCTGCCCGACCGTGTGGAGCCGATGTTGCCACATGAATTGTCATCCGATCTGTGCAGCCTGCGCCCTGATGAAGAACGCGCCGCCATGTGTGTGCGCATGGTCTTTGATAAGGATGGGAAAAAGCTCCGCCACAAATTCCGTCGCGGGATTATTCGCTCTCGCGCACGCCTGACATATCGCCAAGCGCAAGATGCGTTTGAAGGTCAAAACGGGCCGGAAAGCCAAAACGTACTGTCCGAACTTTCCAGCCTCTATTCCGCTTACAAAGCCTTGCGTAAGGCCCGTGCCGCACGCGAGCCGTTGGAGATTGAGCTGCCCGAACGCCGCGTGAAAATCGGCGAGGACGGCGAGATAGAGAGCATCACGCTGCGCGAGCGCTTTGATGCCCACAAACTCGTCGAAGAATTTATGGTTCAAGCCAATGTCTGCGCGGCGGAAAGCCTGTCTCAAAAGGGCGTGCCAAGCCTGATGCGGTTCCACGATGAACCGGATCGGCAGCGGGTTACCGACCTGTCCGAATACCTCCCCGCTATGAACCTGAAATTCAGCCCCGGCCAGCGCGTTACACCCGGGCGTTTCAACACGCTGCTGGAACAGGCGGCCAAAAAAGACCTGACGGATACGATCAGCATGGCGGTCCTGCGCACGCAAAGCCAAGCCTTCTATAGTGCCGAGAATATGGGACACTTTGGCCTGAACCTCACCCACTATGCGCACTTCACCAGCCCGATCCGGCGCTATGCCGACCTCGTCGTTCACCGCGCTTTGATCAAAGCCTTTAAGCTCGGCGCGGGCGGTACGACGAAAGAGGAAGAAGTCCGCCTCAAGGAAACGGCAGAGCATATTAGTGCCACAGAACGTCGGGCCATGGTCGCCGAGCGCGACGCGGTCGACCGTTATGTGGCGAGCTTCCTGAAAGACCGGATCGGCGCGACCTTCACCGCGCGCATTACGGGTGTGACGAAGTTCGGGCTTTTCGTGACATTGACGGAAACAGGCGCAGATGGACTCGTCCCCGTTTCAGAATTAGGGCGAGAATATTATGCGTTGGACGAAAAAACCAAAAGCCTGATCGGGGTTGAAAGCGGTCGCACCTTCCGCTTTGGCCGCGAAGTCCAAGTCAAACTCCGCGAAGCCACACCTGTCACGGGCGGACTGATCTTCGATATGATGAGCAAAGGCGAGCCAGGTAAACCGCCAAAGGGTGGATCAGGACGCGGACGCGGTGGCCCCCGTAGTGGCGCGAAAGGGTCACGCGGGAAGAAGCATGCGAGACGGCGGGGACGCTAGGCTTCAACCCCCAACGCCTTTTTCGCCATTTTGGTCACGGCGACATAGTCCAGCTTGCCGGTGCCTAGCACGGGGATTTCGTCCACGGGGATGATCTTCTTCGGCACGGATATCTCCGGCACGCCGTGACTTTGTGCCCAGGCCATGAGCTCTTGGCGTTTGGGCTTGGGGTGATCGGTGAGCAGCACAATCATTTCGCCGCGTTTGGGATCGGGCAGGATCGCGGCGGCATGCATGTGATCAGACCAGAGGGCGGAGGCATTGTTTTCCACCACGGTCAGGCTGACCATTTCCCCGCCGATTTTCGCAAACCGTTTGATGCGTCCGCGAATGACGTAATAGCCCTCTTCGTCGACGCTCACCACATCGCCCGTATCGTGCCAGCCATCCGGCAGCGGTTCAACTTTGCCGGGATTATCCGGGCGGATATAGCCCTTCATAATGTTGGGGCCTTTGACGAGCAGGCGTCCGCCTTCCTTCAAACCGTCAACCGGCTCGAGGCGCAGCTGTAGACCGGGCAGCATTTTGCCGATCGTGCCGCCGCGAATATCGCCAGGCTGGTTTGCGGCCAGAACCGGCGCGCATTCCGTCACGCCGTAACCTTCCAGCACTTCGAACCCGAAGCGTTTGGCTGCCGTCGCACGGGTTTCTTGACGGACCCGCTCCGCCCCGCACACCGCGATGCGTAAGCTGGACAGGCCGTTTTCGCCAGAGGCCCGCATATATTGTTGCAAGAAGGTATCGGTTGCGAACAGAACGCTGGATTTGGTCGCTTCGATCCGCTGCGCGATGGTTTTGGTTTGCAGCGGCGACGGATGCAGCACCACCGGATAGCCCGAGAAAATCGGCCAGAGCGTCCCCGCTGTCAGACCGTAGCAATGAAATGTAGGAAGCGGATTAAAGAAAACATCCGTTGGCAAGAGTTCGACATGCTGTTCGATCTGTTCGATATTGGCGAGGACATTGGCGTGGGTCAGCACAACCCCTTTTGGCGCGCCTTCTGTGCCAGAGGTAAACAGAATGACGCCCGTATCATCGTGCTTTTGCTTGGGTAGAAAAAGACCCGGAAGAATAGGTCCGAATATGGCGCGGATTTTCGCGCTTGTCCCAATTTGTTCGCGCATATCTTCCAAATAAAGAATGGTCGCAAACTCTGAGAGGTCTTCGACGAGTTTTTCTAGTCCACCTAATTCGACGAATTTCTTGGCTGTAACAATCGTGGTCAAGGGCGCTGTCGCGGCAGCGGCTTTTAGGTTGGCAGCGCCAGCCGTGAAGTTAAGCATGGCGGGTGTCCGGCCCGCACAGTGAAGTGCAAGCAGGGCTATGACGGCCCCGGCCCCTGTTGGCAGTAAGATGCCCACCGCCTCTTCACCTTCTGTTGCCTTGGCAATTGGATCGGACAGCGCGAAAGCCGCGCGACGCAACTCGCCATAGGTTAGGACGCGACCATCCCCATCAGTGACAATCGGCGTTTTCGCGCCCTGCTTTCGACAAGCTTCTAAAAAGGCGGACATCATTGATCGCCGCAAGCGTTTCTGGCCACGCGGATTGAGCGGTTCGCTCTCTAGTATGTTTTCAGTCATGGACCTCTTCCCCGATCCTATTGCGATGGCGCTTATATATGATCTTTAATACGTCTCGCCGACAAGTTCGATCCGTTAGCGTATGACATTGATGAAGAACAGCCCGTTGCGCTGTCGCAATCTTGCAAGGTATCAAACCACCATGACCGCCTCTGATCCTATGCGCCCGACAAAAGTGACGAGCATGCACCTGACGGATAAAGAGCGGGGCGCACGAAAAGCGCTCTCCCGGGCGCCGCGTCCACGCATTGCGGCAACGGTTGTACTGACAGTGGGCGATCCGCGTAATCCTAAAATCCTGATGGGCAAACGCAGTGCGCGACATGATTTCATGCCCAGCGTATATGTCTTTCCGGGTGGTCGCGTCGATAGGGTTGATAGCTATGCAGGCTATGCGGGCGATCTGTCACCGCGCACGGAACGCATCTTAGAAGCGGCAGTGTCTCCGCGTAAAGCCCGCGCTATCGCTTTGTCCTGCATCCGCGAAACCTATGAAGAAACGGGCCTTATGATTGGGGCCCCTGCCCCGCAGAATACACGCAATATGCGTCACCCCACCTATGATGCGTTTCGCCAAGCGGGCCTATCGCCGGATTTATCAAATCTTGAAGTCTTTGGTCGGGCCGTCACACCCCCGCATCGACATAAGCGCTTTGATGCCTGGTTCTTTCACCGTCATCTGGGCGATGTGGCCCCGCCCCCTGTCAGCGATAGCCCGGAATTACTTGATGTCGGCTGGTTCAGTTTTGAACAAATCAAAGCGCTTGAGCTACAACGCGCGACTGAGATGATGATGAAAGTTTTCGGCGACTATGTCCGCCGCGAGACGCCGGCGGATAGAATCTTTTACAGCCGGGCCGTTCGAGGCGTCTTTCGGCAAGAGAGCTTTCCATAGAAAGCCCGGCCCATAGCACTCTAGCCCATAAAAAAACCCAGCGACGCGCTGGGTTTTAAAGAGGGTATTTCGGCGACCTCTAGAGCCCGGGGAGTTTGGCCCCGCCCGGCTTGCGCGTAATGGTGACTTCACCGCCGCCTGTCACGCGCTGTATGCCTTCAAGCCGTTGGCGTTCCCCTTCACTATCAAGGGGGACGGGATTGCCTTGCGCATCGTGCTGCACGCCATCGGAAAAGAATAGGACGCGGTCCGCAAACGTTTCGGATTTACGCTCAACAGAGTTCTGTCCGTCGAGCTTGATACGGATTTCCGGATCAGAGCGCGTTGCGCCGGCGCGGGTCATAAAGACAACTTCGCCCCGCGTCGGTTCCGCCGGATCAATGTCACCGATCAGCGCTTCTCGCGCAGATTGCTGACTGTAATTGTCATATGAAGAGCTTTCGCCTGGAGCGGGTGGACGCAGATTATACTCCGGCGGCACTACAAGAGGTGCATTGGTGAGGATGTTAAACTCGTTTGGCGCGTCTTTGCGCAGACCAAGTGCGTTGGACGTTGACTGACAGGCCGGCAAGACCAGAGCGAGGCTGGCGGCAATTAGAAGCGCAGAGGTACGGCTGGGCATGATAATCCTTATCCGACAATCCGAAGTGAAATCCTGTTAGCGATCAGAACACGGCCCGCCAAGCCATCAAAACACAATGTGACGAAAACACAATGTGAGAGCATGGCGATCCTACTCCGTGTTCGCCTCAGCTGACGACGCGGCTTTACGCTCGTCCCGCCAATCGCGGACAATCACAAGCAACATGCCAATAATCCCGATCGTAATCGCAGAGTCTGCCACATTAAAGATATAGTTGAAGTAGACATCAGAGGCGTCAATAAAGTCGGTTACGGCGCCTAGCAGCGCCCGGTCGATCGCGTTCCCAATCGCCCCACCAATCAGTAGGGACAGGCTCCAACGGCTCAGACGATCTTTCGCTGTCGAAAGCAAATTATACAATACGGCCACCATTACGACCGCAAAAAGGAAGAGCGCCCAGCGCTTTAAGTCCGAATCACCTTGAAGGAGCCCCCAGCTCACGCCTTGATTGCAATACATAGAAAGGTCGACGATCGGACTCACTTCGATATGCAAGCGCTGCAAACCCACATCGGGATTTATCGCGCAAATATTCATCGGCAGGTCAAAGGCCCGTGTGGCGAGCCATTTGGTGAGCTGATCCAAAGCGATCGTAAAAATCGGCACGATTAAGCCAAAAAAGGGCGGAATACGGCGTATGGCAGCTAGCAATCGCATAAAAGCCGCCTGCCACGCGGCGCGCTGTCTCGCAAGCGACCCACTGTTTCGCGTCATACTTTGACTGCGCGCGTGTGTGTTTTCTGACCATGTTTTCATTGGCGACACGCTGGGGCTTGGTTAAAGCAGCTATAAAGCAGGCACGCAATTACCGCAGACGGGGAGTCTGCGTATGATTGGGTGAAGCCTAAAGGGAAATTCTATGGTCCGCTCCAACGCGCTTACCCAGACCCGCACGCGCGCGCTCCTTAGCTCGTCAGCGCTTCTCCTCGCCCTGTGCCTCCCGCATGCTGCTCAGGCTCAAGTTGAAATCGATGATGACCGAACCGCACCCGTTCGCACATCGACCTCTGGCGATGATGGCGGACCCGCTGATGTTACCGTGACATCCACGGGGTCTATTACGCTCACCGATGAAGGCCCGGCCCTGATTTTGGATAGCGACAATGCCCTCGTCCTGGATGGAGACATTCTTATTGAAGATGTGGACAATTCCACCGGCGTCGACTTGCAAGGCGGAGCCGACAGAAGCTTTACGTCATCCGGCACGATCAGCGTGTCGGAGAGTGGCGTCGATGAAAACACAGATGATGACCCGTTTGCTGACAACCCGTTTGCGGACGGGACGGGACGGACAGGCATTTTGGTCTCTGGTGCGTCGCCTTTCGAAGGCAATATTACTTTAGAAACCGCCAGCGCCATTTTGGTCGAAGGTAACCAAAGCTATGGCATTAATCTCGCCAATACACCTGTCGGCACCGGTCTGGATGGTGACCTGACCCAAGGCGGGGCGATAACGCTACGCGGTGATGAAGGCGCGGCCATTCGCATTGGGTCCGAAGTCAGTGGTAATGTTATCAATGACGGGTCCATTAGTGTCCGCGGGGCGAGCTCTAACGCTTTCGACATTAGCTCTGACATTGGGGGTAGCCTGCGCAATACGGGCATTATCAGCAGTTCTGGCTTTCGTTTTACGACCCGGCCTAGCTTTAATCCGGACGCGACCTTCGACATTCTGGACTTAGACGCTGAAGACTTAAGCAATGCCGGTTCCTCGATTGAAGTCAATGCCGATATCGCCCGCGGTATCGAACTGGGCCAACGCTTTGTCTCTTCAACGGACGATGAAGGCAATGTCACAGAAACCCTCGTTTCAACGAGTAATGTCAGCCAGCAAGGCTCGGCCCCCGCTATTTTGATCGATGGGAATGGCACGCCAATTTCGATTGGAACCGTTAGCGCCGTTATCGATCCAACAGCCGATGATTTTGACGCGGACCTGCTCTACGCTTTTGTCCAGCAAGGGTCCTTAGTGGCCAGCGGCGTCTTTGATGACTTCGATGCCACCGCGCTTAGCGTGACAGACGCCACATTGGATGGCGGTATTCGTAATTCTGGCACCATGTCGGCCACTACTTTCGTCGGATCTGAAGTTCGCCCCATTGACGGTGTCGATCTGGGAACAGGTTTGGCACGTGTCATCGTTCTGGGTGATAACGCCATCGCCGACGCCATTAACAATGACGGCCTGATCATTGCCCAAGCGACTGAAGACGCGGACCAAGTCTATTTCGACAGCGACAACATCCCCGCCCCGCGCACGTTGACGGCCACAGCCATTGACATCGGCGCCAATGCGCAAGTTTCCAGCCTTGTCAATGAAGGGACAATTTCCGCCGTTTTGATTGGACGCGAGGGGACAGCCACCGTCATTCAGGATCAGTCCGGGACGCTAACAGATATTGTCAATCGCGGTAATATAAACGCACTGGCGTCAACCAATGACCCGAATGAAGAGCAGGCAACGAACTTCTCTCTCGTCGCGCTTGACCTTAGCGCCAATACATCCGGTGTAACATTCCTGCAAGAAGCGCGGGCTGACGACGATCCTGATGATGATGTTGAACCTGCGGATCCCTTCATTACAGGCACGGTGCGCCTGGGTTCCGGCGATGATAGTTTTACCGCAACGGCAGGCGGCATTATCGGCGGCATTGACTTCGGCGCCGGCAATGACAGCCTGACGCTCAATGACACAGAATTCGCAGGTACGCTGACAAACTCAGGCGGTTTGGACATTAGTGTTGAGAATAATGGCGTCTTGAGCGTTGTCGGCAGCACACCCGTCGACATTACAAGCGCCAGCTTTGACGAAACCTCCACCTTCCGCCCCTCTTTGGACGGGGCGACCGGTCAAGCGTCTACCTTACAAGCGACAGGGGCGATCAGCTTTGCCGCAGGGGCGACGGTCAATCCGATTTTGAACAATCTGATCAATGCGGGTTCCGGATTCTCATCAACCGACTTCACTGTGGCCTCAGCCTCGAACCTGACCATTGGCGATCTCAGCGCGTTAAACGCCGCCGATGACGGAAGTTTCCTGTTCGACACTGTCTATAGTCAAGTGGGCGAAACCCTTGTTGTGACTGTCGATCTGCGCGATGCGGAAGCCCTAGGGTTGGACGTTACCCAAACGGGTATTGCGTCTTCTGTTTATAATGCGACCCTCCAAGCGCTACAGTCCAATAGTGAGCTGGGCAATGAGATTGCTAATCTAGGCACAGCATCAGAGTTTTACGGCGCGTATAATCAGCTCCTGCCCGAATTTGCGGCGGCATCGCGTCAATTCGTCGTCGCCAATGTTGATGGGGCCGTTGGCGCCGTGGCCAACCATTTGGACACGACCCGTCGATCGCCAGACAAGCCGGGCGGGGCGTGGTTACAGGAATTTGCCTATTTTGCCGACCGGGATTTGGCGGGTCTTTCAGAACAATATCGCGGCGAAGGCTTTGGTTTCGCCGGTGGTCTGGACACGGCTCTCGGCCCGTTCCACGCCGTTGGTGTGAGCCTCGGCTATGCGTCAACTGAAATCGAAGATGTTGTTGGTCTCGACGCGCCTTTGGAAATGAGTACGATTCTGGCCGGTGTCTATGCAGGCTTGCAGCAAGGCGCGCTGTCTATCGATGGTTTTGTCGGTGGCGGTTTGAACGAGTTTGAACAAAGTCGCCGTATCGCTGTTGGCGATTATCGCGGCGACAGTTTTGCGCAATGGGATGGGACTTATATCAATGCGAACTTACGGGCCGGATATGACATCGCCCTGACAGAACGCTTTTGGGCGCGTCCAATCGTCAGCTTGGACTATCTGCGTCTCAATGAGGACGCCTATACAGAATCCGGCGACCTTGGCGTGGCCTTATCCGTTGATAGCCGCAGTAGCGAAGTCGGCGCGGTCACGGGTCTGTTGAACTTCGGAGCGAACTTTGAAGGGCGGCGGACCTGGATCAGACCCTCTATCCGTGTGGGGTATCGCAATGAGTTCTTGTCTGATCCTGTCCTGACGAGCTTCCGCTTTTCCGATATTCCGGGGGCTTTTGCTGCAGAGACCCTATCGGCTGATTTCCCAACATCAGGCGTTCTGGTCGGTTTTTCTATCGCAGCCGGTTCTGGCTTCAGCTCCGTTGGCTTTGATTTTGACAGCGACATTCGCGACGGCTTTGTCCGCCACACAGGGCGCATTGTGGTGCGTTTGCTGTTCTAATCTATGCGGTCAGGGATATTGGCGTGACCTTCGCGTGACTTTGGATGCCTCACCCTATCTCTCAACCCTGATCGACAGATTTGGTGCGCCCGAGGAGAATACCGCGCCGACGGCGATAGAGTCGTTAGACTGGGCGGCACCCACAGACTTGCCCCGCCTCAAGGCGCAGTTTAATCTGGGTTGGGCCCATCTCGCGCTTCAGCCAGACAAGGATTTTGCCAGCCTCGGCCAACTACAAAGCCGCTTTGCCGATAACGCTATACACTGCGCGCTAGCCGCAGCGTGGCGGGAGCGAAACCTACCCGGCGATCCGAAAGGGCTTTTTATTCTCGGGCTCGGAAAGCTCGGCGGGCATGATCTTAATTTCAGCTCTGATATTGATCTGATCGCCTATTTCGACCCGGACGTCTTTCCCGTTCCCAAGGCCCGGGGACAGGCCCATGTTGCAGGCCAAATCATGAAGGCGCTGACCCAGACGTTACAGCCGCGCGGGGCGCCGGATTTCGTCTATCGTGTCGATTGGCGGCTGCGGCCAGAAGCCTCCGTATCGGGTCTGGCCATGAGTACGGAACGCGCCGAGCAGTTTTACTTTCAACGCGCCCTGCCTTGGCATCGGCTGGCCCTGCTGAAAGCACGAGTCGTGGCAGGGGATAGGCTTTGCGGTTCTTCTTTTCTGGACGGTCTGACGCCTTTTCTATGGCGACAAAATCTTGACTTCCGGACGATTGATCAGCTGGCAGACCTTAAGCACCGCATCAACCTTGAACATCCGAGGCTGCGATTGGAACGCGCGCAACGCGACGCGATCGGCGCAGAACCTTTAGGCTTCAATGTGAAGCTCGGCACAGGGGGTATTCGCGAAATTGAGTTCATCGCCAATGCGCTACAAATGATTTGGGGCGGAAAGGATTACAGCTTGCGAACGACCAATACCTTGCAAGCCTTGGCCGCGCTTTCCGAGGCTAGCTTGCTGGAAGACGGCCCACGTCTTGCAAACATTTACCGCCATCATCGCCGCTTGGAAAACGCACTGCAAATGCTGCGTAACGGTCAGGAGCATGTTCTTCCTGAAACACCCCAAGCGTGGGAGCCAATCGCGAAACTCTTGGGTAAGCCGCTAAACCCTTCATTCATACAGGTGACGGATCATCGTCATCACGTCCACGCCGCCTTTACGGCCATGTTCGAAGCGACTGAAGCTGACCCAAGTTCGCGCCATAACACTGTCGGACTACCTGCCTTAAAAGCGCCCGCACAGGCGGTCTTGAGTGATTGGGATAATGGCTTTCGCCGCTACGGTTTACAGACCGAAAAAGCCGCGCGCCTAAAGCCGTTAGCGGCGCGCCTGCAATCCCGATTGGCCAGCGTACCTGATCCAGATGAGGCGATACAGCGCGTGGATAGCTATCTCGGAACGCTGTCTCGCTCGGGTCAGTATCTAGCCTTACTGTCCGCGAACCCATCCCTCCTCGACGCGCTCATCGGGCCCCTTCTCTACAGTCCGCATATGTCGGTTCTGCTCGAACAAAGCCCGCATATTATCGACACCTTCCTTTCACCAAGCCCACCAGACCCCGCCTTTGTACTGGCTGAGGAGGATTATGAGACACGGCTAGAGCGGCTAAGGCGATTTGTGAATGAGGGACTGTTCCAAGCCTATCATGCCTTTCTTGGCACGGGTGACGCCCCTCGTTTATCGACGGCTCTGACAACCTTGGCGGAAACTGCGGTTGCGACCGCCGTTACCATTATGCGGGATGATTTGGGCGCGGCTGACTTACCGATTAGCGTGCTGGGTCTAGGCAAACTCGGCGAAGCCCGCATGGCACCACAAAGCGATCTGGACCTCGTCTTTTTATTCACCGATAATGTAGACCGAGACTTGGCGGCGCGCGCCGTGCGGCGGCTTTCGACCATTCTGACAACGCCGCTTCGCGAAGGCATAGCCTATGAATTGGATATGCGCTTACGTCCGTCTGGCCGCAGCGGACCGCCAGCGGTCACGCTTACCGCTTTTCGCCGCCATCACGCCGAACGTGCCCGAACTTGGGAACATATTGCCCTTATTCCAGCAAGAGCGATCGCTGGCGATGAAACGCTCGGCGCAGATGTCCGCTCAGAGCTCAACGCTATCTTGCGCCGGCCACGCGATCTCGACCAACTTTATGCCGACGCCCATCATATGTGGAACAAGCTAAAGGACGAACGGATCCAGTCCGTCTCGACAGATCACTGGGGCACCAAGCTGCGCGAGGGCGGCTTGATGATGGCGGATTTCTGGGGCGCTGTGGATCGACTCGCTGGCGGCGGGGGCGCAACGGACCTGCAGACGGCTTGGACCGAGCTGCTTTATTGGGAACGTCTGCTGGGGTTAACCGGGCAAGACCTGGGGGCGGTCCCGGCGTTTTATACGGATCATATACCGAACAAAATTGCCGCGCGTCAGGAAACCTTAGAGAGGCAAACGAAACATCTCATGCGCCAGTTTCCTAGACCTAACACTGTAGAGCCCATGCAGCCTGTGCGGTGGCGAGATTAAAGATAGTCGCTGGCTGGGGCTTCGCCCAAATCCTCCAAGAACGCATTGGCCTGATCTATCAGGCCTTGCCGCGTCTTGCGCTCCATCTTATCCAAATTGCGATAAACCATGTTGAGGCGATTATTGCCGCGCAGCTTATTCTCATTGCGGGCGAAGAAATGCCAGTACAGCGAATTAAATGGGCAGGCTGTATCACCGGTACGCTCCTTCACATTATATGCACACTCACTGCAATAATTGCTCATACGGTTAATATAGGCCCCGGACGAGGCATAGGGTTTGGATCCAAGCAAGCCACCATCGCCATACTGGCTCATCCCGATCACATTCGGCATTTCCACCCATTCAAACGCGTCCAGATAAACCGACAAATACCATTCATGCACAGCATGCGGATCTGCGCCTATCAACATAGCAAAATTGCCTGTCACCATGAGGCGCTGAATATGGTGAGCATAGGCATGATCCAGCGTCTGGCCGATAGCGTTTTTCAGACACGCCATGTCAGTTTCACCCGTCCAGAAAAACTCGGGCAGCTTGCGATCATTGTCGAAGAAATTCGACGTCTCATAGCCGGGCATTTCCATCCAATAAATGCCGCGTATATATTCCCGCCAGCCAATGATTTGCCGGATATAGCCTTCTGCCGCATTGATCGGCACGCCGCCCTTTGCATAAGCGACCGCCACGCGCTCACACACGTCCAAAGGACTAAGCAGACCCAGATTTATGTAAGGCGAAAGCAAGCTGTGAAAGAGAAAGTCATTCCCGGCCACCATGGCGTCCTGATAATCGCCAAACTTTTCCAGACCGTGTTCGATGAAATGATCCAGCGCGTATAGCGCATCATCGCGAGTCACACCCCAGAAGAAGCCCTCAGCACTACCGAGGCGATTTGGAAATTCCGCTTGCACCATATCGATGACGTCGCGCGTGATCCCATCCGGCTGAAACCGGATGATGTCCGGCGTGTCTAAGCCCTTCTTGGGTGGCTTGCGGTTTTCTTTGTCATAGTTCCACTCGCCACCTTCGGGCTTACCGTCATCTGTCATTAACAGCCCGGTCTTGCGCCGCATTTCCCGATAGAAATATTCCATGCGCAGCTGCTTTCGCCCGTCCGCCCAGTCTTGGAATTCTTCAATCGAACAGACGAAGCGATCATCGGGGCAAATCGTGACGCGCGTATCGAAGCGGTCTTCCCAGCCGCGAACCATGTCCAGCACGCGGTAATCGCCCGGCCACGTCACATATATTTCGCCAATATCATGGGATTTGAGCATGCGCTCCACCTCACCCGTGAAGCTATGGGTATTATCGGCATCCGTTAGCTTCACATAATCAACGGTCCAGCCGTCTTTTCGCAGGCTTTCCGCAAAATGGCGCATGGCGGAAAAAAACAGGATCAGCTTGGTGCGGTGATGCGGGACAGTATTGGCCTCTTCATTCACCTCGACCATCAATATGCGGGCCTTGGTTTTGTCGGCATATTGCAGCGCTGAGAGATTATGTGAGAGCTGATCGGCGAAAATAGGCACAAGGGTCGTCATGTGAAACGTTACGCAGACGACCCCGCAACCGTTCGGTCAAACCACACGTAAAAAGCGGTGATGGGCCGACAAAGAGGGCATAAACCCAAAGCGGGATTTAAGGGCAATAAGGCGTCCTTGCCGTCAAAGGATTGCGCGACGTGCGGCCTACCTTTTTCATGGCGCAAGAAATGGGCGCGCAATTGGGACGATGTCAAATATTGTTCTGAGCGTTGTCGCCGGTCAAAAGGATAAATGAGAGATGCTTGACAGTTTTCAGCCCGGCCTGCGTGCAGCGGTTATCGGCTCGACGGGCGGCATTGGCGGCGCGCTAGTCGATCACCTCGCTACCAATGACCGGGTCGGCCAAGTCTTTGCGCTGTCCCGCTCTGGCGCCAGCCACGCTTCGCCGAAAGTTCACAACCTGACTTTCGACTTCACGGATGTAAGCAGTTTGGAAGCTGCAGCCGAGGCGCTTCGGGAAGCCGGACGGTTTGATATGATCATTGTCGCCACAGGCTTGTTGCAAGGCCAAGGGATCAGCCCGGAAAAAAATATGCGTGCCCTGGACATGGCGGCGATGCAGACGAGCTTTGCCATCAACACGTTCGGCCCAGCGCTGACGGCGAAGTATCTGCTGCCCCTTTTGGAGCGTGATCATAAAGCCGTCTTCGCTGCGCTGTCAGCGCGGGTTGGCTCGATTTCAGATAATCGGCTAGGCGGCTGGTACGCTTACCGCGCGTCTAAAGCGGCGCTCAATATGATGATGAAAACCTTATCTATCGAAGTCGCGCGGCGGTTTAAACAACAAGTGATCATCGGCCTGCATCCCGGCACAGTTGACACGGATCTATCAAAGCCGTTTCAGGGCAATGTGCCGGAAGGCAAGCTATTCACACCTGAAGACTCAGCAAAAAAGCTCCTCTCCGTCATGGACCAAGTCTCGGCAGAAGATACAGGCGGATTGTTCGCGTGGGACGGCCAGAAAATCCCGTTTTAACGAAACTCTAATCGCTCCTGACTGGCAAAAAACAGAGAGGCGACTTCCGGATCTTCGACGGAGGCTTCGGGCGGTAATTCAAGAATTTTCCGGATCGTAGACTTGCGCTCTGACAAAGCGATTTCGAAATCCGCTTCGATCTGCGCGCGGGTCCCGCGTAAGCCCATATTCTGAATCAGGCTTTCATAAATGTCCGTCCGCCCCATCAAAAAATAGCTTTCATAGAGAATTTTAGAAGCGATCTTTTCGTGGATATCGCCATAGGAAAGTTGTTCGAGCATGGTCTCAATGGGCTTGACGATAAAATCGATCTCTTCGCGAATGGATGGCGCCAGCAGGAAAATCTTCTTGACCTTGAGAAGCTCGGCCTCGATCCGGGCGACCTTATCCGGGCAGGCTTCGCGATTGGTCACAATCACAATATCAATATCGGATCCATTCAACGGCGTGCGTAATTGCGCATGCACACGCGGCGTATCATGCGCCAGATAGTAAGCAATATCGCCCGATAAAAAGACGACGCAATGGGCGTTAATCTCGTCTTGCAGTTCTATGGGGAGTTTTAAAAGCGCCTGACGCGCCCGCCCCAATTTTCGTAAACTGATAGACCGAAACTTATTGGCCAAACGTGTGCCCGCCTCTACGACAGCAACACGCTGATCCGGCAAATGCACCAGGCTGAAAGTTAGAAAATCCCGCAGAATCGAGGGCGATAGTCGCAGCTGATTACCCCGAAGAATATCGTAGCGAAGATAATATCGTGCGCAATTTTGAACACGGAAACTATACGTACCGTAGCAGGTCCGCCATAGTGAAATCGGGGAGACGTCTGGCAAAGCCTCTGATAGCTCGACCCCGGTCATCGGGCCACGCGCAAGAAGCATGTCTTTTACGCGAACCGCCAGATCTATGCTATCGACTTTATGTTGCGGGTCCATCTTAGGCCATTTATGTCGTTTTTCCAACGAGCTGCCAAGCCTCGTCAGAGCTAGAAGAAATTATAGACGCGTCCGACTTAGATTTTCTGATCAAACGCCCCGACTTTTGGATAGGCCGCAAGTCGTCTTTCAATCTCACGGAACATGCCTATCGTGTGACTTTCCGCGACCGGACTTTCGCAGACAACGACAAGGTTGGGCGTGTTAGAACTGGCACGGATAAGACCCCATGTGCCGTCTTCCAATGTGAAGCGGACGCCGTTCACTGTGTTCACATCGACGATTTTTTGATCAAGGATTGTTTCGCCAGTGGCCTGTGCCGACATAATTTCGGCGACGATTTTGTCCATGACGCCATATTTGTCTTCATCCGCGCAGAACGGGCTCATTGTCGGTGTGCCATAAGTGGTCGGTAAAGCGCGGCGCAGGTCTGCCATCGTCTTATCGGGATTGCGATCCAGCATTTGCAAAATGGCGACCGCACTCACCAGACCGCAATCATAGCCCCGCCCAATCGGCGCATTGAAGAAATAATGGCCCGATTTTTCAAATCCCACGAGCGCGTTCAAATCATGGACGCGCCGTTTGATATAGCTGTGACCTGTTTTGTAATAATCCGTTTTCGCGCCATTGGCCTGCAAGACGGGATCGGTGTGATATAGGCCCGTTGATTTCACATCGACAACGAATTGCTTGTTTGAATGCACGGCGGACAAATCCCGTGCGAGCATAACGCCAACTTTGTCCGCGAAAATTTCTTCGCCCTCATTGTCGACCACACCGCAACGGTCCCCATCGCCGTCAAATCCCAGCGCGACATCTGCGCCATGTTCACGCACAGCGTCCGCCATAGCGTGGAGCATTTTCATCGATTCCGGGTTTGGATTATAATGCGGGAAGGTATAGTCCAGATCACACTCCACCGGGATGACCTCAGCGCCAATACGTTCCAGCGCATCAGGGGCAAAGGCTCCGGCTGTGCCATTGCCACAGGCGACAATGACCTTAATCGGGCGGGTGAGTTTCACGCCCTTGGTCACGTCGTCAATATAGGCCTCGCGGACGCCGTTGACGAATTGATAGGTCCCGCCGGGGCGCGAAACGCTCTCTCCGCCCAACACAATCTGTTTTAACCGCGCCATTTCATCAGGCCCGAAAGTGAGCGGGGGCTGGATGCCCATTTTTACGCCGGTCCAACCATTATTGTTATGGCTGGCCGTCACCATGGCGACACCCGGCGCGTCCAGATGAAATTGAGAGAAATAGGCCATAGGCGAAAGCGCCAGACCAATATCCAAGACTTCGCATCCGGCGGATTGCAAGCCGCTGATCAAGGCCAGTTTGATCGATAAAGAATAGTGCCGGAAGTCATGCCCCACAGTAATGCGCTTACCGACCTCGCGCTCATGCATCAACGTGCCGAGCCCTTCACCCAGCAGCCGCACGCCATAGAGGTTCAATTCCGGGGCCTTTTCTTCGTTTGGAAGGCCAAACCACCAGCGCGCATCATATTCGCGAAACCCCGTCGGTTTGACGAGCGCTTTCGTTTCGAACGCCGCACTATTGGGCGGGATAGACGGAAGTGGCTTATCAACCATGCGTTATAGTCCAGATTTTATGGGTTGCGAAGCGCTCGCTTACCCGACTTTTCTCTCTGTATGATTAACTCACCCTGCGATTAGCGGCCCTTCGATTAATTGGGCAGTTGTAACTTTGTTTATCCCCGTCGTTTATAGGCGTTTTATGACGTCTGCTGCGATTGCCATCGATAATGCAACACTGGATCTCGCCAGTTTGGATGCGTGGTTGTTTTCCACTGTCTTGCCTCACTGGCAACGCTTTAGCCTTAACGCCCAAAACGGCGTGCCGGTGGAATGCCTAGATATGCGAGGATTGCCTTTGATCGATGTGCCGCGCCGGGGCCGCGTCATGCCGCGGCAACTCTTTAGTTTTGCCCGGGCCTTGCGATTGGGGTTTTTACACGATGACCCAGCGCAACGCGAAAGTTTGCGGAAAACCTTAGCCGCTGGGCTCAACACACTCCGAAATCGGGCCTTTTCACCAGACAAAGGATTTCCCAGCCAAATTGACGAAAATGGCACGGGCGCCGCTTATGACGCTGTTCTTTATGACCATGCTTTTATTGCCCTCGCCGGGGCAGAGCTAGACGCCCTTGGCATAGACGGGGGACGCCAGCTGGCGGATACAGCTTTTGAGCTGATCGAAACACAGTTTCGGGACCCGAACACGGGCGGGTATCATTCAGTCGCTAACACTCCGGGCCCCAAGCTCGCCAATCCGCATATGCATTTGCTGGAAGCGTCTCTGCTTGATCTGGCAGTGACGCTGAAAAACGACGGCGATGCAAATGCGTCGAAAAACCGGGTGGCCAATCTCACCGATCTCGCCCTGACACATTTTATCGACAGCGAGACAGGTTTCATTGCCGAGAAATGCGGGCCCGCCTTTGATACAGTAGACGATAATTGGGTCGAACCCGGACATTGCTTTGAATGGGCTTATCTTCTTCTTCACGCCGGTGAGGCCTTAGGAAACCAAAACGTCAGGCAGGCCGCCCGAACCCTCTTTGAGACCAGTGAAACGCTCGTCGAGGCAGACGGCCTTGTCGTCGACCAATTGGGCGCGACCCCGCCGACCTACCGCCTTTGGCCACAATTAGAACGGCTAAGATGTTTAGCCACGTTCAACGCGCCAGATGCCATCCCGGCTTTGCTGCAAACGATACAGCGCCATTACTTATCAAAAGGACCGGAAGCCGGTTGGGTGGATAAATTAGACGCGCAGAAAAACCCATTAGGAGACCGGGTTCCGGCCTCAATGCTTTATCACCTCATGACCGCTATTCCGGTGATCACGCGGCCAGATCAGCGCTTCTAAACCTCAGGCCTAACTCGGCACCGAGAAATCATCTTGTGCCACTACGCCGCGCCGCTTAGGTCAGTCGCCATGAGGAAAGTTGCGTGACCAAAACAGCCTTAATCACGGGGGTAACGGGTCAAGCGGGTGCCTATCTGTCTCGGCTGCTGCTCGACAAAGGCTACCGTGTTCACGGGGTGAAGCGACGCTCTTCGTCTTTTAATACGGCGCGGATCGATGATATTTATCAGGACCCGCAAGCAGACGATATCCGTTTTAGCCTGCATTACGGCGATCTGTCCGACGCCACCAATCTGATCCGGCTTGTGCAAGACACTCAGCCGGATGAGATTTATAATCTGGGCGCGCAAAGTCACGTCCAAGTCTCTTTTGATACGCCGGAATATACGGCCGACGTGAACGGGCTGGGCACTTTGCGCCTGCTAGAAGCGATCCGCATTTTGGGCATGGAAAAGACAACGCGCTTTTATCAAGCCTCGACATCTGAACTTTACGGCCTGATCCAAGCCATGCCGCAAAATGAGCAGACCCCTTTCTATCCGCGCAGCCCTTACGCGGTCGCCAAACTCTACGCCTATTGGACCGTGGTGAATTACCGCGAAGCCTATGGCATGTTTGCGGCCAATGGCATTTTGTTCAACCATGAAAGCCCTTTGCGCGGCGAGACTTTTGTGACGCGCAAAATCACGCGCGCAGTCTCGGCCATTCATCTGGGTCTGCAAGACACGCTCTATCTGGGCAATCTGGATGCGCGCCGCGATTGGGGCCACGCCCAAGATTATGTCGAGGGTATGTGGCGAATTTTGCAGCATGACAGCGCGGATGACTTTGTTTTGGGAACAGGGGAAATGCACACAGTGCGCGACTTTGTCGAAGCGGCTTTCACGCATATCGGTCGGACGATTGACTGGCAGAGCTCTGGCGTTGAGGAAGTCGGCCGCGACACCAAAACAGGTGATATCTTGGTGCAAGTAGACCCCCGCTATTTCCGCCGCACAGAAGTCGACACATTGCTGGCCGATCCGACAAAAGCCCGCGAGGTGCTGGGCTGGACCCCGCACTTTGATTTCAAAGCCCTTGTCGATGATATGATGACAGCAGACTTGAAAGCGGTTGCGCAAGAAGCGGCGCGACAGAACCGTCACGACTAAGGTGAACGACACCCCCGAACAGACGTCTTATGATCTGCGTGGCAAGCGCATTTGGGTGTGTGGCCATCGCGGTATGGTCGGCGCGGCCTTGGTTCGGCGTCTAGAGGCTGAAAATCCAGCTGAAATCCTCACGGTCGGTCGCACAGACGTCGATCTGACCCAACAAGCCGATGTTACGCGCTGGATGGACGCGCATCGCCCTGATGCTGTTTTCATTGCTGCTGCCAAAGTTGGCGGTATCTTAGCCAATGCGACCTATCCGGCTGATTTTCTTTACGATAATCTGATGATCGCAGCCAATGTCATCCATGCCGCCCATAATGTTGGCGTCGAAAAACTCGTCTTCCTAGGATCGTCTTGCATTTATCCGAAGCTCGCCGAGCAACCGATCCGAGAGGATTCTTTGCTGACGGGGCCATTGGAACCCACAAATGAGGCCTATGCCATCGCCAAAATAGCCGGTGTTAAGCTGTGTGAGGCCTATCGGACGCAGCATGGAGATGACTTTGTCTCTGCCATGCCGACCAATCTATACGGTCCGGGTGATAATTTTCATCTGGAAAACAGCCATGTCATCCCGGCGTTAATGCGCAAAGCACATGAGGCGAAACTCTCCGGCAGTCCGACCCTAACGCTTTGGGGAAAAGGGCAAGTACGGCGCGAGTTCATGCATGTCGATGATTGCGCGGACGGGCTGGTTTTCGTCATGAAGCACCTCAGCCGCGCCGCCCCTGTGAATGTGGGTTCGGGCGCGGACATCACCATTGCAGCGCTCGCCAATGAAATCAAATCCGTTGTCGGGTTTGATGGGGCTCTTACCTTCGATACCAGTAAGCCCGATGGTACCCCGCGCAAGCTGATGGACAATTCGGTGTTATCCAAGATGGGCTGGACGCCACAGCGATCCTTACGAGACGGGTTGGCGCAAACCTATCTATGGTTCTTGTCCAATCAAGAGGTACTTCGTAGGGTTTAGCGCCCTACCTATTTCCACTCAGCTGGGAGCGCCTGCACGACTGACTTGACCTCTTGGTCTTTGCTCAAATTGACAATCAGAAGCCGGCCCGCCCGGAAGATAACACCGACATTATCAAACCCTGCAACGCTAATAACGATGTCCTGATTGTCGCTATCAATATGAACCGCCTCTCCCGCTTTTACGATAGCGTCTTCGGGTTTTGAGGACTGACCCAGCGTGTCGCGAAGCGCAAACAGCGCCGAATAGCTGCCAATATCGCTCCAGCCAATATCCGCGGCCACGACCGCCGCTTTGGATGTTTTTTCTGCAATCGCATAATCAAAAGAAATGTTTGGCACATTGGCGAAGTCATCCGCGTTAAGGCTCAAACCTTGTTCTGCGACAGTGGCCGCTTTTTCCACCGCGCTGAGGACATCTGGCGCATGGGCAGAAAATTCATCGATCAGAGCCTCAGGCGCAGCCATGAAAATACCGGCATTCCAGAAAAAGCCACCTTGATCGAGATAGGCTTTCGCCCGGTCTTCGGTGGGCTTTTCATGGAAGGTTTTCACCTGATACCCAAGGCCCGTCGCGGCGCCGGCTTCGATATAGCCGAAGCCGGTATGCGGATGGGTAGGCGTTATGCCGAAGGTGACCAAATGGCCCGCATCCGTCAAAGACAAGGCTGAGGCGATGATATCTGCGAACGCAACTGGTCGCGTAATGTGATGATCGGCGGGAGCCATTAATATGGCGCGCGCGTCTGGATGGGCGGCCCCAAGTTTTGCCGCGACCACACCACAAGCCGCCGTATTTCGCCCCATAGGTTCCAACACAATCGACCCGAGTGACACGTCGATTTCAGCAGCTTGGCGTTTCACTGTGTCCAAGTGAGACGCATTACAAATGATCGCAGGCGGCAAAAAGATCGGCGCATCAAAACGCTTTAGCGTTTGTTGAAATAAGGTCGTCTCGCCAATTAAAGGCGCAAATTGCTTCGGCTCGTCCTTGCGCGATAATGGCCAAAGCCGACTCCCGGCCCCACCACAAATGATTACAGGAAGAATAGAGGCAGTATCAGCCATCGGAAAACACTCAGAGTAAGTTGGCTCAGGCCCACTTGCCTAAACCCCGGTTTTGATGATCCTTATAGGCAATAACCGTTAAAAACCGGTGCGCTTGAGGCTCAAAACTGTGGTGACATAGGCGGCGCGTCAGCGCGCAAATTACCTCACCCTTCTGGAAAAGCGCATTTCAGTACAAGGTTGACGTTGAACCGTCGCAATTTTGCGCTACATAGCGAATATCAATGCAACTGGCTTTGATGGAGAGACCCATGTCAAAGCGTCGCCGCAAAACCAAAGACTTTACCATGCGTCCGGATGATCTTCCGGTCGGTCTGCCTGAATTTGATCCCAGCCTAATGGAAGCCCCACGCGGCAAACGTCCAAAAGGCAAGGCTTGGGGCAAGCATAAGCGGGCGAACCAAAAGTCAGCCTATTACGACTAATCGGGTTGAGAGTGGTCAAGCCGCTCGCGTCCCAAATAGTCCTCTGATTGCATTTCAATCAGACGCGACACTGTGCGTTCAAACTCGAACGCGCCGTCGCCTTTTTGATAGAGAGATTCGGGCGCAACCTCCGCACTCATGATAAGCTTTGTGCCGGACTCATACAGAGCATCGATCAGAGCGACAAAGCGCTTGGCTTCATTGCGATTTTCCCGACTCATGGCCGGGACCCCCTCCAGCATGAGCGTGTGAAACGTTTCAGCAATGGCGAGATAATCCGCCGCACCAAGCGGGCGCTCACAGAGCGCTTCGAAACTCTCCTTCACTGCCCCTGAGCCAGTCTGCGCGAAATGCAAAGTCCGCCCTTGGACAAGCAGATCCAAGGGTCGCATTTTAGCATTGGCCGTAATCCGGGCCCAGGCCTGATCCATTGCAGCCTGGGTCTGCGCATTCAAAGGCCTATAGAAAACAGGCGCAGCCGTCAGCTGCCGCAGGCGATGGTCGGTCTGCCCGTCAAAATCAAAAATGCTCAAATGGTTCGGCATCATGGCAATGAACGGTTCGAAAAGGGCGCGGTTAAGACCGTTTTTATAAAGATCGTCAGGCGCGCGGTTACTCGTCGCCACCACGACGACTCCTTCCTCCCACAGCGCTTCGAACAAGCGGGCAAGGATCATCGCATCGGTAATATCCGTGACATGAAATTCGTCAAAGCAAAGCAAGCGGGCCTCGGCGGCAATGGACCGCGAAACGGGCGCGATCGGATCATCGCCATCGCTGCGGCGGAAATGCGGATCATCGCGACGGGCACGGCGATCCATCTGTCGCCAGCGGTGAATGCGACCATGCACATCCAGCATAAAGGCATGAAAGTGCACACGCTGCTTCGGCTTTAATGGCGCAAGACGAAAGAATACATCCATCAGCATGGACTTGCCACGACCCACACCCCCCCAAAGATAAAGCCCTTTTGGCGGGGCGTCCCGGAACAAGCCGAACACGCCGCGACCCGGATCATAGTCGCCCAGTTTTCCTAACATGTCGTCGAGAGCGACAGCCGCACGCGCTTGAACGGGATCTGCGTTCAAAGCGCCGCCTTGCACTTTCGCAGACAGCCACGCTGATACAGTTTCCAAATCAGACATGGTCGATCTTAGACATGGCTGCGTCGAACATCCAAGCCCGCATCATACGAAACTAAGCGCGATGATTGCCACTCCGAGCAACCCAAAGGCCAAAACCACACAGCTATAAAACAAGACGGGTCGTCGAATCGGGGGACGTGACGGGTCATTCTCTGTGGTATTGCGCGGCGGCATAGCTTCGCTTTTGGGGCTTAAACCCCCGGCGTCAACACTGGCAAAGGCTCATATTACCGCAAAAGATCAGATGAAATGAAAACAAGCGGTTCAACTGACGTTAATTTTCCGTTAGCTTTAAGGAAGGTCGCTGTCTTAGCGCAAGGGTTTGGGCGTGGCCTGACCCACAAACTGGATTGGAAGGGACACAACCCATGGATCAACTTAACGCATTTATGGCGGACATGCCGGGCTGGCTGGCCGCTCTCATTACGATCGGCGTCGGCTGGGTCGTCGCCATTATCGCCCGTATGGTGGTCGCTGGCACCATTAACCGCACACCGCTCGGGGCAAAAGCCAAAACGACGGGCGGAAATATCGGTAAAGCCATCGGTAAAGCCGTCTTCTGGCTTGTTCTACTATTCTTCCTCATGCTGTCGCTCGGCTACCTCAATATGGGCCAGTTTACGCAGCCGATTGAAGAGCTTTACAATAGCCTGCTCGGTTTCGCTCCGAAACTGCTCGGTGCCGGTTTTGCCTTCTTTATTGGCTGGATCCTCGCTCGGGTCGCACAAAATGCGGTCACATCGACCTTGCAAGCCGCACAGCTTGATAATCTTGCAAGCCGTTCTGGACTGACATCCGCGACGGGTTCAACAGGCTCTCTTTCAAAAGGCCTTGGAACACTGGTCTTCGTCTTGATCATTGTACCGGTTGCTATTGCTGCACTGGGCATTCTGGACATTAGCGCCATTTCGCAACCTCTGACGGATATGCTGCAAGGCTTCCTGGATTACATCCCTGCCCTCATCGGCGCGGGTATCGTCTTGGGTCTGGCTATTTTCATCGGTCGCTTTGTTGCCAACTTCGTCAAAGGCTTCCTGCCAACACTTGGCTTTGACAATAGCGTCAATACGCTGATGGCGATTGATGATGGCGAAGGCCTGTCAATTTCCCCGTCTTCGATTGCCGGCAATCTGGCCTTCCTGATCATCGCGATCTTGGGTCTGACAGCCTCACTCGATATCCTCGGCATTGACTTCCTGACAGCAACCTTTGACGACATTGTCGCCTTTGGTGGCCAATTGCTGCGTGCTGCGGTTCTGATCATGATCGGTGTGTTCTTAGCGAACTTCATCGCCCGCATCATGGCCGGCGTGATCAGCCCGAAAATTGCCGAGCTGTTCAAATATGTCGCGATGCTGATCTTCATCTTCTTGGGTCTGTCATCACTTGACCCAGCGGGTGACATCATCCCAACCGCCTTTGGCGCACTTGTTGTCGGTAGCGCAGTGGCTGGCGCCTTGGCCTTCGGTATCGGTGGTCGCGCTTGGGCCGGTAATGTTCTGGAACGTATGTTCCCGCCAAAGAACATCGGCAGTGCAGCACCGAAGCCTGCCGCAAAAAAGACGCCGCGTTCATAAAATCGTCCTTTAGCTAAACACAAACAAGCCGCCCTTCGGGGCGGCTTTCTTTTTTGCCGGGATAATAGGGCATTTAGGACTTTATCGACATATGACGGGCGCGACTTGCTAAAGCCCTCGCGTGCCGCCAAGACGCATTTCGTGCATATTATCGAAGAGCTCATCCAAGAACGCGCGCCCAAACTTGTGGGACGCCCGCGCCTATGGAAAGCGGTCCGCCCGGCGCTTTATCGTCTGCTCGCCTACGATGCCGCCGTTTTTCTCGCCAATGCCATCAAACCGATGAGCGGTTTTGAGGCCTTCCGCATGGTGTCGCGCCACATTAGCCCGCGCACGGCAGTTGAGGGGCTGGCTAACCTGCCTAGGTCAGGCCCGTGTATCATCATTAGCAACCACCCGACGGGACTGGCGGATGGTCTTGCTGTCTTTCAAGCCATCCGCGACCGTCGGCCTGATCATATGTTTCTCGCCAATGCTGATGCGCTGCGCGTTATTCCGAAAGGCGAGGACATCATCATCCCTGTCGAATGGGTGAAGGAAAAGCGCAGCCTGGCCAAGACGCGCGAAACGCTTTTGGCGATGCGGCGCGCGATCAAGGCCGAAAAATGCATTGTAATTTTCCCCAGTGGACGCCTGGCGCGACGTCGTTGGAACGGTCAGATCGTCGACCAGCCTTGGGAGTCCAGCGCGGCCATGGTGGCGAAGAAATACGGCGTTCCCGTTATTCCTTTACGGATGCAGGCGCGGAACAGCTCACTCTATTATTTCTTCCACCGTGTGAATGGAGAGCTCCGGGATATTACGCTGTTTAGGGAAATGCTGAACAAGAAGCACCGCCTTTTTCGCCTGACCTTTGGCGAGGTCATCCCCCCTGTCCATCTGTCAGAAAATGCCGATGAAGCCACCGCGATGATCCGACATATTGTCGAAACGCTTTAGTGCATCAGGCTGACATAGCCCCAATACATAAGGGCCAGAAGCGCAAACAAACCGACGCTAAACCAGCCAAAGTGTTCTTTCATAATCTCCTCGGCCTTCGGCCCCGCGGCTTTTACAATCCCGGCGACCAAGAAAAACCGTAGGGACCGACCCAAGACACTCGCCGCAATGAAAGCAGGGAGACTGACACCGCCGGCCCCAGCGCCAATGGTCATCACCTTATAGGGAAAAGGTGTCAAAGCAGCCGCCAAAACCACGAGGCTGGACCCTTCGGGATTCGCTTCAATTTTCGACAGGAAGTCCGTGAGTTTTTCCGCCTTGCCAATGGCATCGAACATCGGCCTGACTAAAGTGTCCAAAAAGAACATGCCAATGAAATACCCCACAATTCCCCCCAGAACCGAGGCGATCGTGCAAATCAGAGCATAGCGCCATGCCCGTTCGGGCGCGGCCTGCACCATTGGAATCAACATCACATCCGGCGGGATCGGGAAGAAAGAGCTCTCCACAAAGGAAACACCCGCCAAAACGGGCTCGGCATTTTTATGCCGCGCAGCGCGTTTTATGCCTTCATACCAGCGCTCTAAAAATGCCAAACGACCTTTCATTCGGGTCGTCTATTCGACAGACATTAGGGCGAAGTAAAGGCGACTGCAGCCTGTCTTGCCAAACCGCTCTATCTGCGCTTTTGAAAACGACGATAACAGCCTCATTAAGTCCGGGCTGCACGGCCCTTATTGACGCGCTGACCCCTCGGCTCTAGAGGCCGTGCTTCCGTCGCCGGTGTGGTGGAATTGGTAGACACGCGGGATTCAAAATCCCGTGCTCCTAGAGCGTGTCGGTTCGAGTCCGACCACCGGTACGGATTTCCTTTTAAGCCCTATCTTGCGCCACTCGACCGCTTCCGGTAATGAGCAGCTTAGCGCGCGACTGCTGTGTCCCTCCCGGATCGGCTCGCGCCCGATGCACGGGCTAACGTCTTGGACATCTTTCGTCTTGCCACCGAAAAAGATATTCCGGCTATTTTTGCCTTTACGAAAGAGGCGGAAGCTGGCCTGACCACTGTGCCACGCACGCAAGACGGCGTGCAGGCCTATGTCGAAGCCACGCATCGCTTCTTGGCGGGGGATGAAGCCGCCAATCGGCTGCTTTTTGTAGTGGAACGCAACGGCCGCGTCATGGGGATTTCCGGCATAATCCCAAAACTTGGGGTCGAGCGGCCTTTCTATTCCTTTAAGCGGTCCCGCCATGCGCGGCGGTCCAGCCAAATGGACTTGCGCACGGAATATGAAACGATCCAACTGACCACCGATTTTGATGGTTGGTCGGAACTCGCTTCTATCTATCTCGCCCCCGAAGCGCGCGGCAAAGGCGTGGCCCGCCTGCTAAGCCTCGGACGGCTTTGCTTTATTGAAAATCACCGTCATCTGTTTGATAGTCGGCTCATGGCCGACATTCGCGGTTGGGTTGATGAAGAGGGTGTGAGCCCGTTTTGGGAACATATCACGCGCAAATTCATCCAAACGGATTTCGCAATCGCTGACAGATTGTCGGCCAGTGACGGACGCTTTATCGTCGAGCTTTTACCCAGCCTGCCGATCTTGATGAACCTTATGCCGGATGCGGCGCGACACTGTGTCGGACGCCCTCATGACATTAGCCGCGGCGCGATGAACCTTCTCATGGGTGCTGGCTTTGAATTGACAGAGCTTTGCGATATTTTCGATGGCGGTCCCGCGATTGAATGTCGCGTTGATCGCACACTGATTGCCCGCACCGCTAAAAACCGGACCAGCTATGGTGACGGGCCGCAGCGCTTACTCGCCTTTAAAGGCGAACAGACCGCCTTCCGCGCCACGCTGACAACAGGCAATCTATCGACGGGTCACTTGCATCCTGATGCCGAACCACTCGGCGATTGTCGCATCGCTCTCGCGCAGGACCGCCGCCAATGACTGAATCTGTCAAAGAAATGAATTTCGACGGCCTTGTCGGGCCAACGCATAATTACGCGGGACTGTCGCGCGGTAATATCGCGTCGGCAAAACATAAAGGCCGGGTCAGCAATCCACGCGCGGCCGCCCTGCAAGGTCTCGACAAAATGGAACGGCTGATTGACCTTGGAATTCCGCAAGGCGTGCTGCCGCCGCATGACGGACCCCGAACGCAGGTTCTACGCCAACTTGGTTTTACGGGATCAGACCAAGCCATTTTAGCTAGCGCTTTTGCGGCTAACCCGGCTTTGGTCGCCAATGTCAGCAGCGCGTCTTGTATGTGGACGGCCAATGCCGCGACCGTTTCACCTGCGCCAGATACAGCGGACAGCCGTACGCATTTCACGCCTGCTAACTTAATTTCCATGCCGCATCGCGCGCTGGAACATGGACAAACGACCCGCACATTACGCGCCATTTTCCACGATAAAGATCACTTTGCCGTTCACGACGCCTTACCCATGAACCCGATGCTTGGCGATGAAGGCGCGGCGAACCATTCGCGCCTCTGCAAAGGTCATGGCGAACTCGGCCTAGAAATGTTTGTTTATGGCCGCGCCGCCCTCGCCCCGCGCGCCGACGACCCCACATTTCCAGCGCGGCAGACTTTGGAAAGCTGCCACGCATTAGCCAGCCGACATGGCCTAACCCGCGCGCATTTCGAGCGCCAAAACCCCGCCGCGATTGACGCCGGTGCCTTCCACAATGATGTAGTCAGTGTCGTCAATGAAGATGTCGTGCTGCACCACGCCCTTGCCTTTGAACCCGGCGCAAAAGACAAAATTCGTGCAGCTTGCGAACCGCTCGGTTTTACCCCACGCTTTGCCCGCGCCGACATTCCAATCGAAGACGCGATTTCATCCTATGTGTTCAACAGTCAACTGATCAGCCTGCCAGGTAAGGGCATGGCGATGATCCTGCCGCTAGAGACGGAAGAAACGCCGACCGCTAAAGCCTATGTCGATCAGCTTCTGGCTGACGGGGTTATTCAAAATGCGCATTATCTCGACCTGCGCCAGTCCATGAGCAATGGCGGTGGTCCCGCCTGCCTGCGCTTGCGTGTCGCGATGAGCGATGCAGCCCGCGCCGCCGTCCATCCCGGCGTCGTGATGAGCAAAGCGAAGCTGGACACATTGCGCGCTTGGGTGAAGACGCATTACCGCGACGCGCTGACACTGGACGACCTAGGCGATCCCGCTTTCCTAATGGAAGTTCGAACCGCGCTTGATGCTCTCACGCAAATTCTCGACCTGCCAAACCTATACGATTTTCAAAAAGAGACGACATGACTGCCCTGCTCTCAGACCTAAACGCGGCTGATCGCGCCGCGCTGCAGACGACGGCGAAGGCTCAAGACGCCATGCTAGCACGCACGGTGGGCTGGGCGGAAACCAATACGGGCAGCTGGAACGCGGACGGACTAAAAAACCTCGCGCCAAAAATCGCGGACGCCTTGCGCGAAACGGGCGCTAAGGTGGAGCAACTCACCAGCCCCGCCATTGAAACCATTACGCCCAAAGGCGATGTCGATGCTTTTCATACCGGGCCGATCTTGCGCGCGACTCAACGCCCGAACGCCCCTATCCAAGTCGTTCTCACGGGTCATTATGATACCGTGTTTCCAGCGGGAACGTTCACTGACATTACAGAGCTTGGCCAGGGTCGCCTGAACGGGCCAGGGCTTGCCGATATGAAAGGCGGCATCTGTGTGATGATCGAAGCGCTCAAGGCCTTTGAAGCGCATGGCGACACAGATAATCTGGGCTATACTGTCATCCTCACTCCCGATGAAGAGACAGGAAATTTCGCCTCCGACGCGACGTTGCGCGAGGCGGCGGCCAAAGCCCATATAGGTCTGACGTTCGAGCCCGCCATGGAAGACGGTGCGCTGGCAGGGGCGCGTAAAGGCTCCGGGATTTGGGACATCATCTTCAAAGGACGGTCCGCCCATGCGGGGCGCGAACCGGAAAAAGGTCGTTCTGCCATTTGGGCAGCCTGTGACATGGCGCTGCGCGTGGAAGCGCTCATGGGTGTGCGCGACGGTGTCGTGTTCAACGTTGGCAAAGTCGATGGCGGTGCGGCCGTAAATATCGTGCCGGATAACGCCGTACTGCGCCTAGGGTCGCGCGCGCCAGATCCAGAAGCGGCTGCCTGGGCCGAAGCGCAGATCAAGGCTGCGCTTGCCGAAGTTCTGAAACGTAACGGCATTACCGCCCATGTTCATGGCGGCTTTTATCGTCCGCCCAAGCCCCGAAACGCTGCGCAAGATCGCTTAATCGGAGAGGTCCGCGAGACCGCAAAAGGCATCGGACTTGAGTTGAAATTCAAAGATACGGGCGGCGTTTGCGAAGGCAATAATGTGTTTGCCGCCGGGACGCCCAACATCGACACGCTGGGCGTGCGCGGCGGGCGCATTCACTCGGCCGAAGAATTTATGATCGTCGACAGCCTGTCCGAACGTGCTGGGCTGTCCGCGCTTATCCTGAACCGTCTCGCCGATGGCCGCATGGACGCGCCCGCGATCAAAGCGCTGATGTCATGAAAAGCACAAACCCGCTAACGGGCGAAACGGTGTGGGACGGCGCAGAAGCGTCGGGCACAGATGTTAAGGCCGCTGTCGCCAGCGCGCGCGAGGCCTTCCACACTTTCTCCCTTACACCACTCGCGGACCGCATCGCCATGATGGAACGCTGGGCCGAAGCCGTGACCGCGCGTAAGGAACAAATCGCACAGGCCATCTCTGACGAAATCGGCAAACCGATCTGGGAAGCGCGCACGGAAGCGGGCGCAATGGCGGCCAAGGTCGGTCATTCCATCCGCGCCCAAGCCGAACGCGCAGGCCAGAGAGGCTTTGACGATGCGGGGGCAGCGATGACGCTCGACCATCGCGCCCACGGTGTGATGGCGGTGTTTGGTCCGTTTAACTTTCCGGGTCATCTTCCGAATGGCCATATCGTTCCCGCGCTGCTGGCCGGAAATACGGTTGTCTTCAAACCCAGCGAACTGGCCCCGAGCGTGGGCGATATTTTCATGGACCTCGCACAAGATGCAGGGCTGCCTGACGGCGTTCTGAATGTGGTCCAAGGCGGACGAGAGACCGGCGGCGCTTTATTGGAGGCCGATATTGACGGCTTGCTTTTCACGGGCAGCGCCACAACCGGGACTTTTTTTCACAAGCATTTTGCGGGTCGCCCAAATGTCATCCTTGCGCTCGAAATGGGGGGCAATAATCCGCTGATCGTCCATGATGTAAAAGATGTTGAGGCCGCCGCCGACATTGCCTTCGTTTCAGCCTTTATCAGTGCGGGGCAGCGCTGTTCCTGCGCACGGCGATTGATCCTCCCCACGGGCGCATTTGGCGATGCGGTGCAGGATCGGATCAAAGCGCGCATCGCGTCCGTGCCGATTGGTACAGCGGGTGAAGACGTGTTTTATGGCTCGGTCGTGAGCGAAGACGCGGCCAAAAAGGCTGTTGCGTTTGAAGCGGACTTGCGCGCCAAAGGCGGAAACAGCCTTGTGGCGCTAGAACGTGACGGCGCGGTTCTGTCGCCCGGGCTGATGGACGTGACACAAATCGATGCGCTAGACGAAGAAATCTTCGCGCCCTTCCTGCAAGTCTATCGTGTTGACGGTATCGACGCCCAAATCGCCCGCGCTAATGCCACGCGCTTTGGACTGGCAGCGGGCCTGATTAGTGATGATGCTGACCTTTGGGCCTATACCCGTCCGCGCCTGCGAGCCGGGATCGTCAACTGGAATAAGCCCACGACCGGGGCGGCGTCGTCCCTACCCTTTGGCGGACCGGGTCTGTCCGGCAATTTCCGTCCCGGCGCCTATTACGCCGCCGACTATTGCGCCTGGCCGCAAGCCAGTCAGATCGCGAAGACGCCCGCTGCGCCTGAACTACCGGGACTGCCCTAAAATAGGATTTTATCCCTTGAAAAGCCTTTTTGTTCTCTTTATGTTCTGTTTTCTGGAACGGAGAATCGACCATGGCAAAACGGTATATCAACGTCGCCTATAAAGACCGGGAGATGGCCAAGCAGCTTGGCGCGCGCTGGGATGCGTCCGTTAAGCGCTGGTATTGTCCACCCGACTCGGCGCTCGCCAAAGTCTATAGCTGGCGTAAGGCAGACAGCCGCCCTCTTCCTGTCACGGCATTTGGCGAACCTATAGACGACACCAAGGCATCACCGGAAACCTTAGCACGAAATATGCCCCCTCGGGTGAAACCCGCGCTGAGGCCCGCCACCCAGCTCTCATTCTTAAACTAGATCAAGAACAGAACCGCTCGCTCGTCAGCCCGTTCCAGCAAGGCCCGCCCCAACATATCGGTCAGGTCTTGCCCAAACCGTTCCGCGGCTTGTTCGTCCCACGCCTTGCGGACCCCTTTAATCATCTCCGGGCGTTGCTTTTCGACCGCTTGCTTAATGCGTCCATCCGTCAGGATTTGTCGCGCGATGACAGGCACGTTGGTGCCACGAAACTTCCCGGCCAGCGCTTTTCTACCGTAGAGAAAACTGCCGCCCGCGACCGCCCCGCCAACCAAGAGGCCGATCGGGTTCATGATCAGCGGTGCGAATAAATTGGCGTGCGCCAGCAAGGCGCTGACCAAGATCGCCGCCAAAGTGGTGCCAAGCAGTGCCGTATCGCTTTCCAACGCGCCGACTTTGGGCGCCACCAAGCTCAAGCCCTCTAAGTGCTGGCTGACATGCTGGGACTCATCCAAGCTCAGCACCATGGCGGGCAGGCCGTGATCGCGACACAACGGATCCGTGATCGTCTCGATATCGCGCTGTAGCCCCGCAAACCAGCTATTGACGACCGGGGCCAGCTTGGCCTGGGCCGCATCACTGCGAAGCCAATCCGCCGTCGCAATGGACAGGGCGGTTTCCACATCAGCCAGAGAGCGCGTTTCACCGGAGCGCCACCGCTTAAAGGCCGGGATAATGCAGTCCTCGGCCAAGCCTTCTATCAATGCTGGGATCAGCGTATCGCCAAGGCTCTGCGCCGATCCGTCTGCGAGCGCCGCAACATCTCCACCTGTGGCAATCAGGTCGCTGACTTTCGCTTTGAAACTTTCATGCAAGAATTCGAAACGGCCCAACCACGCCAAACCTCGTGCAATCGCAAATTCCGGTTCTGCCCCACGAATAACGCGCGCCTTGGGAAATGCCTTTTGCGTCGCTGGAAGGACCAGTGGCAAGCGAGAGGCCCCGCCCGTGAGCAAGACTGTGTCGGGATCACGCCCGCCGCCTTGGCTATCCAGTGTTTCAATGGTTTCGCGCAAGGCATAGTCAAACGCCCCGCGCCAGCTATATCCGTTCAACGCCTCCAGCTTGGCATTGAGAACAGCCTCCGCATCATGGCGATCAATACGGATGTCGAACAAAATACCGCCAGGTAGGCGCCGGATCATCTCAACAGGTTTATCTTCGCCTGTGAAATAAGCCTCTTTGGCTTCGCGGCACCAAAACTCTAGGATTGTTTTGTAAGCGGGGTGCGCTTTCAGGAGCGCATTAACTTTTGACTTTTGCTTTTGCCGATCAAGATTGATTTTCAGGATTTCTGTATCTAGCAAACCCGAACCCAACACATTATGCCCGACATCATCCGCGGCCAAATCTCGGCAATAGGTGAAGTCGGTTGTCGAGCTGCCAATATCGACAATCAGGACCGAGGCGCGCGCATCCTCCATCGACAGATAGCCCTGTTCCAACGCCGTCATCAGCGCGGCGCGCGACTCTGAAACAATACGGACATGGCGCAACCCGGCGCTTTCAAATGCGGACTTGTAGCGATCCCGGACGCCCGCGTCCCACCCGGACGGACAGCCGACGATAAAGCGGCTTTCTTTGGCCCCGCGCAGCGCACCGTCCGCGCTGAGCCCCTCGATCAAGTTTTTCGTGAACAGTGAAAGCGGTTCAGCGGTGTTGGGATCGTCCAAGTCAGATGATTTGAACTTCGCCCAGACCTGTCCTTCACCCTGCGTCAGTGCATCGACGCCGATACGAACCCCGGCATCGTCCCGCGCCACGGCCGTGACCAGTGAGCGCGTGCCGCGATATTCCAGAATTTCCGGCTCCGCATGGCCTTGGGCAAAGGCGCGCGTCAGCGCCGTCTCGCCATGACCCAAATCGAAGCCGACAAACTCGAGGTCTTTGAAGGCCATCTTAACTACGCACCCAAACTGTGCCGCGCCGGACGACGCGACCGTCATCGGTCACTAGCGCAGGCGCCGCCGTTTGCAGGTCTGGTCCTGTGCCGTCTTTAGGTGCGGGCAAACGATCAAACCAAGCGGCATGATCAGGCGTGTAATCGACCAGCACCAGCCCAGCGCCTTCCAATAGGCTGGGCAATTCTCGTTTGGTCAATTCCATCGCATAGACGTCATCGCCCGCCCGTCCGGCTTCGACCAAGCCTTGGAGCAAACTCACAAGACGGCCATCATCGCGCCAATGGGTTTCAGCTTGCGGCGCTGACAGGCGCAAGAGAA
>CAZSUW010000017.1:31373-39715 GCA_964610115.1 uncultured Algimonas sp. | reverse complement strand
AAAGTCTCTCTTAGCCTAGACCCAAATCTGTGCCATGGGCGCTGACGTCAGACAGGAAGCCTCGCCGCGTTCTGGCCTGTCCGATTGGGATGACGCCGCCGCCGCGTCCCTCTTGGCAGACTTTGAAGCGCTGGGGCAGGATCGGGACGACACAGACGGACCTAGCCCCTTTGCCCTCGCCTTGGCCGAATGGGACAAGGCAACGCTCGCTCATGCAGCGTTCTGCAAACAGGACAAGGCAAACCGCGCCGCGTGGCTGGACGCCAACCCGTGCCCCTTTGTCATGCTGAATTATCCAGAGGCGAGAGGCGCGATGGACTACGCGCGTGACGCCCGAACCATTTTTAACGGCCCGTGGTTGAAAATATCCAGTGACCTCGTGGAACTAGCGCGCTCTGACTTACCCCGCTTGGAGTTGCACCACGTCCGCACGTTTTGGACAAGCGAACGCTACGCGCAAATGTTTGTCGATGGCGAGCGCATCACAAAAGGCGGGCTTGGCGGTCCTAGCGATTACGTCCCGCAATTCATGCAGGATATAGAAGCCCATCACGTCGCGTTTATGGAAGCCTTTGCGGACGCCTCAAAAGAGGATGACCGCCTGTTTTCGGCAAAGTCCGATTGGGAGCTTGTGACCATGCTTACGCCCGCCGCGACACTGGCAGACCTTGCGCTAAAGAATGAGCTTCACGCGCGCAGCCTCTTGGATGGCACCTATTACGGGATGGCGCGTGTTGTGGACGGGATCGCCGCTGATACAGAACGCCTCATAGGTCCAGCCCTGACAAGCCCCGCGCTCGATGCGATGCGCGCGCCGGAATATGGCGACAATGGCGAGCTATTGCAGGGCTATGAAACCGACTTGCAACAGGACCGCGACGGCTGGGCCGAATGGGTAAACGGACGCGATGCCGTCCAAGAGCTTAAAGCGATGGCCGCGCCAACGTTGAAAGATGCGGCATGACAGGCGAGACACACAGCGAGCGCAAGGCGAGGATATTGGCGGCTTATTTCTCAGCAATCAGTTGAGACATCAGGATGACTGCATGTTGCAATACCATCGTGCCAATGACCCTGGCCCTCGGATGACTTAAGAGAAAGGCCGCCTCTTCAAGCAAGCGCTGTTCATGGATTGAAAGAGCTTTTTTTGCATCAGATTTGAAAGCGCCAGAGTCTCGTGCATCGAGAAGGTCTCGATATTCTTCCAAGACGCAAAATTCTTGACTAATTGGCTTTCTTGTCACCTCAACTGGCATCGTATCATCGCCGAGTTTTGCAGGCATTCCAAGAAGACATCATAGCTACTAAAGCCGCTAGTGCTAATAAGGCGAGCAGCAGTCCAAGAGGTAAGCCGTTGAAGGTGAGCCTGACTGCGGCTATCGTGTTCGCAGAGTAGATCATATCTGTTTCCTGTATTCCGTGTGACGCGACTTAGAGGCAGCAGGAAAGCAAACCTGCCGCCTAACCTTATCGAAAATGAGGCGTGTCGCTTGGCAGCATCATCAGAGACAAGACGACATTAGCTGAGGCCCCGACAGGTGAGCGTGAAAGCGACTTTTTTTTATTGAATGAAGGCTGCGAAATCGCTGGGATTAGCCGTCGCCATCTGAGCCAGTTGGTTCTGTTCGAGAGTGAGTGCGTCCTCAGCGGGTGCAAGCTGCGGGCGGCCCATCTCAATCCATTTCAGAGGCTCGACCCCTTCAACCCATCCAACATTTGGCTTATGAATTTTGTAGCCCATCAAGCCTTTTAGTTCGGGAGAGAATGTCTTTGCTGCCTCCCACGGCACCGACAACATAAAGTTTTCCGTTTGTCGCAACCAACCCAGATTATATCCGATAACGGCACCTCGACGGCCAGCTTGGGACCGGTTTTCACTACCGGCATGGAGCAAGTTCCCCAGATAGATAAGTGCAGACCCCGCTTTCATCTCAGCATATTCGATTTCTGCGGCTTCTGGCACTCGGTCTCTGCACCAGAGGTGTGAGCCCCGGACCAAGCGAGTGGCACCATTTTCAATCGTAAAGTCAGTAACAGCAAGCATCACATTGATCATCGTAACAAAGGAGTTTTCGAATGGAAAAAGCTCGTCATCACGATGAAGGAACTGAGCCTTCTCTCCCGGACAAATCTCAATTGCTTGAGTCAGATTTAGCTGAATACTATCGCAGTTCGCGCCCAGGATTTCATTCGCGATTCTGAGGAGAGATGGATGCGTGCACAGCTTTTCAATAAGGCGAGACTTGCCCATCAATGCGCTGAAGCGCTTAGTCTTGTCTCCGTAGAAAAACCCTTTTGAGCGTTTCGCGGCAGCGTAATAGCCGCCAAGTTGTTCTTGCATTTCCTGTGGATCAAAAAGGCCCGTCAGAACAACAGCGCCATCTTGACGAAGTGCGTCGATAGTTTCTTTGCCTGCTACTTCGGCAGAAATTTTGACTAGCGCGCTCATTGGAAAGTCACTCCATTCGTAGCGTCTGCAAAGTATGCTCGAATGTCCGCTGAGGAAGGTTGAAATTCTTGCGATTGGAGCGCGTGTAAGCCCGTAAGCAGGCCTGACAGGGCAGTTTCGTTCGTGATATTTAGAACGCTTTCAATCACAGCAAATTGCAAGGCAGTTGTCTGTTTTTGAAGTCTCTCAGATGACCCCAGTTCAACCGTTACAGAATCAAATTTACCTGAGTATCGTCGTAACTGGGTAAGAGTAATTGCGCTGGGAACGAACTCGACGCCAAATGCAACACCTTCTTTGAAGCGAACTGGTTTCGAAATTTTCTCAATTGGAACGCCCACTTTCGCCATTGCGGTGGTCACAAACTTACCTGAACAAAATATCATCCGCTGCAATTGTCGAGAAATCCCGAACTCGAACAAACCCATCATCATCATTAGGCTACATTTTTCAGCAATATCTGGATTATCAGGAGACGGTAACCATCTGGAAATTTCCCAAACATCTGGGCTACGAGGCGGCTTGTTATCGAAGAACCTAGCCAGCTTATCGCAGGAAACATTCGGCTTATCGGTTGGCGACAAACGACAAGACGCCAAAAGGTTTCCTAGGTCGTCAAGCAACAACATATAGTGCGCATGCTCATTGTCGAACTCGTCTATCTCAAGCTCGTGACCTGTATCGATTTCTGACCAGCCCATTTTGTCAACAAAGACTTCTTTGCGACGCCTGTGCATTTCCTCAAGCTGAGAACCATAGAGGCAGATATTGCTCGTATTCACTATGTGGATTTTCACCTTAACCCTCTCCTTTGCTGCAATACACTAAGGGTGCATTGGAAAGGGGGGATTAGTCTTTAGGGGTTTTCCCCTAACGGGCGAAATGCTCTATATCTGAACAATTCCTTCTTTGAACGCAGTGAGTACTAATTGAGGTTGCGTGGTTAAGTTTCGGGATCGCTTGGCGCGATCAATATGGTTATCAACCGTTTTTACACTCAGACCCATTATATCCGCAATTTCGGCATTTCGCTTACCTTGCGCCAGCCACTGTATTATCTCTCTTTGCCGTGGTGAAAAACTTGTTGGACGTATATTGGCGTTTGCATTGTATATGTCCCGTCCACACTGTCTGAAATAAATTGAAGCGACCTCTATAGCGGCAATCGCATCATCGCTAACGTCCGCATGCTCCCCCATAAGCACGACAATACTAAGTTGATTGTCAGCCGTTCGAATTGGTACAACGACGCCCTGTTTCGCCCTATATTCAGAGGCCTCATCGAAAATGCGTTTTCCGACTTTGTCTGCGCAGCCACTTCTTAGAAGTTCTTCCCAGCTGAAAGCCTCATTTGTGTGGGCTAGGTGCTTTAGGCAGGCATCGTGGCGAAAGTAACCTCGACTAAAATACCGTGCTTCCCACTGCCTATTCCAGCGCCCAAACATGTGCTGAGGACAATGGTTACCGTCTCTACCCGAAAGATCCGTACAAAGGAATACGTTGAAGCCAAATTGACTAACGACCTTACCATATCTGTCAGAAAGCTCGTCTAGCGTCCTGATCTTGCGGCTGTCTCTTATGAAATCAAAGAGCGGCCTTGAGAAATCTATGCTGCGTTCGCCCACCACGCGAATTAGTACCTCATTCAACCCTCTTATGGAGGTACGCAGGTTTCTGACTAAAATCAACGCTAAGAATATTTCTATTTGTGAAATTTCATAGGCAATGCCTTTGATATGGGGAGCAAAAAAGGCCGCAAGAGGCCCATCACGACACCGGCTTGATAATCTTAGCGGCGAAGTAAAAGCACCTACGCTCCTAGCTTCCCGCCGCTGAATTGCTAGGCCATGATCCAGCCACCCGGTCCTGCTCTATGAGAGGGCGCAGCGCATTCATCGCATCTTCTAACGCTTGGCGCGCGTCCGCAATGTCACGGGCTGGCGGGGGCTTTGGCTTGGAGCGGCGGGGCATAGTTCGACAGAATAGCAGAATAGCAACATTCTGGCGTTTGAATTTCACCACGCAGACGCAGCTTTTCAGAGGGAGTAAGCAAAAGCCTCGCTAGGAACTAGGCTAGGCACGAAACAAATTAATCCTGAAAGAGTTTTATAGTTCAATAACTTAGATATGTATAATGGCGCACCTGACAGGATTCGAACCTGTGACCTCTGCCTTCGGAGGGCAGCGCTCTATCCAGCTGAGCTACAGGTGCCAGAACTCGCGCTATAACGGGACGTTGCCCCCGCGGCTAGAGGCTTTAGGCGACTGATAACAGAGGGAGGCAATTTTAAAATGTTTCACGTGAAACATTTTGAGGGTGTTTCCGCTGACTTCGGGACGATTCCGTCCGTTTGGTGGCTCAGCCGCACAAACCTGATAGCTCGGCTGCACAAAGAGCAGCGATCAGATTTTTCCGTCAAAATCAGCTGCAGAATGGCGTTCTTTCAGCCCTTTTTCATCCCAAGCCCGATTAACCAGCGTCCCGCGTTTCACGGCTGGACGCGCTGAAAGCTGCTTGGCCCAACGCACCACATTTTCATAACTCTCAACGTCGAGAAATTCTTTCGCCTCATAAAGCAGGCCGCGCGCCATCGCCCCATACCAAGGATAGATCGCAAAATCAGCGATGGTGAGCTCACCCCCTGCCATGAATTCATTGTCCGCCAAACGCTGATCTAGCACGTCCATTTGCCGTTTCACTTCCATCGCGAAACGATTAATGGCGTATTCGATTTTCATGGGCGCATAAGCGTAAAAATGGCCAAAGCCGCCGCCCAGATAAGGCGCACTCCCCATCTGCCACATCAACCAAGACAGGGCTTCGGTCCGCACAGATCCGCTTTCTGGTAGGAACAAGCCGAACTTTTCCGCCAAATAAATCAGGATCGACCCCGACTCGAAGACGCGCTGATGCGGCTCGACGCTACGGTCTTGCAAGGCCGGGATTTTACTATTGGGATTAAGGCCGACAAAGCCCGATCCGAACTGATCCCCTTCGCCAATATTGATCAGCCACGCATCGTAATCCGCGTCTTTGTGACCGGCTTCCAGCAACTCTTCCAGCATGACGGTAATTTTCACACCGTTGGGCGTCCCAAGGCTGTAAAGCTGCAAGGGGTGCTCACCGACGGGCAGGTCTTTGTCATGTGTGGGCCCGCTAACAGGGCGATTGATGTTATCGAAGCGTCCGCCGCTCGAGACATGTTTCCAAACCTTTGGCGGCGTCCATTCAGAGAGTGTTTGTTCAGTCATAGACCGCTCATAAGGGGTGAAACTCAATCGGTCGAGGGTGGACCGCGTTCACATTTCCGTGCGACCCAATGTCCATGCGCGCCCTTCACACGCGACCGGATAGAGCCATTGCGTCACACGGGCAGAGAGCGCATATCCAACCTATGAAAACTGATGCTGCCCCTAAGCCAACACGTCTTAAAGACTACACGCCGTATAATTTTGCTTTGTCCGAAACGCGCCTCGACGTGCGGCTCGACCCAAAAGAGACCGAAGTCACATCACTTTTGAAAGTAACTCGTACGGCGCCGGGGCCGTTCGTCCTGGACGGGGAAAACATCACGCTCAAGTCCGTCGAAGTAAACGGCGTCTCGCTCAAACGCTCTGATTATCGACTGACACAGACGCAACTCATCATCAAAAATGTCCCGGATAGTTCTGATGTCCGGATCGTGAACACGCTCAACCCGTCTGAAAACAAGACACTCATGGGGCTTTATGTCTCCGGCGGGCGTTTCTGTACGCAGTGCGAAGCGGAAGGCTTCCGGCGGATTACCTTCTACCCCGACCGGCCTGATGTGATGAGCGTCTTCACCGTTTTGATTGAAGCGGACCGCGAAAGCTATCCAACCCTTCTGGCCAACGGCAATAAGAGTGAAGAGGGCGCATCAGACGGGGGAAAACACTATGCCGTCTGGCACGACCCCTTCCCCAAACCCGCTTATTTGTTTGCCCTCGTCGCGGGCGAATTTGATCGCCTCGCTGACAGCTTCACAACAATGAGCGGACGCAACATACCGCTCGAGATTTTCGTCGATCCCGGCAATGCGTCAAAGGCGGAATATGCCATGGACGCGCTGAAGCGGTCTATGCGTTGGGATGAAGACGCCTTTGGTCGGGAATATGATCTCGACCGGTTCATGATCGTGGCTGTGCGCGATTTCAATTTCGGCGCGATGGAAAATAAAGGTCTGAATATCTTCAATAGCGCCCTCCTGCTCGCAGACGCCGCGACAGCAACCGATATGAATTTTGAACGGATCGAGTCCGTTGTCGCCCATGAATATTTCCACAACTGGACGGGCAACCGCATTACCTGCCGGGATTGGTTTCAGCTTTGCCTCAAAGAAGGTTTCACCGTATTCCGCGATCAGGAGTTCTCGGCCGATCAACGCGGGGCGGCCGTGCAGCGGATCAAAGATGTTCGCGCCCTGAGAGCGCGGCAGTTTCCTGAAGATAATGGCCCTCTCGCCCACCCTGTGCGGCCAGAGAGCTATCTGAAGATCGATAATTTTTACACGGCGACGATCTATGAAAAAGGCGCTGAGCTTATCCGTATGCTGAAAAGCTGGCTGGGCGCGGAGACTTTCCGCAAAGGCTGCGATCTTTATTTTACGCGCCTCGACGGGACAGCGGCCACTGTAGAAGAATTTCTGGAGTGTTTCGCGCAAGCCTCTGGCGAAGATATGGCGCCGTTTATGCGTTGGTACCGCCAAGCCGGGACCCCGCGCCTGACAGTTACGCGAAGCCTTCGGAAGGACGGCACTTCAACGATAACCTTTTCGCAAAACACGCCGCCAACGCCCGGCCAAACGAAAAAAGCGCCTTTGGTCATGCCTGTCCGCTGGCAAGTCATTGGCGATGAGGGCCCGCTCTCAGAACCGCAACTCACCCTGCTAACAGAAGAAAGTGAGACGATCTCTTACACGGCCAATGCCCCGCATTCCCTTTCCGTCTTGCAGGAATTTTCCGCACCGGCAATTTTACAAAGCGATGCAAAGACTGACGATCTTCTGCGTCTCATGAAAAATGACCCAGATGCGTTTAATCGTTGGGAGGCCGGTCAAACTCTGGCCCGGCGCATGCTCGCCGATTGTGCCAAGGCGATTGAAGCCGGTAAAATGCCCGATACGAACGACAGTTTGCGACGCTATGCAGACGCTTTGCACACGACCTTGCAGGATGATCAATTTGACACGGCCTATAAGGCATTAGTGCTGACGCCGCCCACGCAGATGGAAGTCATCATGCAAGCGGCCCCCATCGATCCGATCGCCGCTTTTGAAGCCACCAACTGGCTCGCCCGCGCCGTCGCCGATACGATGCGTGAGACGCTTCTTGCCACCTATCATAGCTTGCAAGAGCGTGGACCTTTTTCACCGGACGCAGACTCTGCCGGACGTCGCGCCTTGAAAAATCGCTGCCTTGCCCTGCTTGCCGCGCGCTTTGATCCGATGGCTGCGCAACTGGCCAGCCAGCAACTGGATAAAGCTACCAATATGACGGATGAGATCAGCGCGCTGATCACCCTGTCACGCCTTGGCGGTCAACGTGTCGAACAGGCTCTCACGACGTTTTTCGACAAGTGGAAAAATGAACCGCTCGTGTTGGATAAATGGTTCTCCGTCCAAGCCATGCGCCACCATGCTGACGGCATTGAGGGACTTAAAAATCTTACCGAACTCACGTGTTACGAGCGGAGCAATCCCAACAGGGTCAGATCACTCATTGGTGGTTTCGCCATGGGTAATACGCGCCTCTTCCATGCCAAGAATGGTGCAGGCTACCAATTCTTTACCGAGCAGGTCATGGATATGGATAGCCGCAATCCGTCTGTCGCCGCCCGCCTGCTTGGGGCCTATGAAATTTGGCCGAAGCTAGA
>CAZSUW010000017.1:0-31273 GCA_964610115.1 uncultured Algimonas sp. | reverse complement strand
ATCCGTCTGTCGCCGCCCGCCTGCTTGGGGCCTATGAAATTTGGCCGAAGCTAGATGCAGAGCGACAAGCCCTCATTCAAGCGGAATTGGATCAAATCATCGCCCGCGGACCCAGCAAAAACGTTCTCGAAATCGCCCAGAAAGTGCGTGGATGAGTTGGTTGAAAACATTATTTGGCAAAAGGCCGCCGAAACCATCACTTTCGCAAGAAGCGAATTATACGGATCCTTTTTCAATTCCCCCTAGCGACAAATTGAAAGCTCTCAGTCGACCGGCCTGGATTCCGGACACAAATGGGCAAGCGCGACCGTCAGGTTCTAAAATTGGTGGGCGGCCATGGATGGGGCAGAATGAGCCCTGGCCCAACTGCTCTGCATGCCAGAACCCGCTTGATTTCATTTTGCAACTGGATCGAGACGATCTGCCAAGCGATGCAGGTGATTTCGGTAGCGGACTCCTCCGCTTTTTCTATTGCAATCATGAAGCGTGCGCAGGCTTGGGCGGATGGGAAGCTTTTGATCCGCAACACCACTTAGACGTATTATACGGAGACGGAGCACTTAGAGAGATTCCGAACGGCGTTCGTGAAATAGGCGGATTTGAAATGACCGGCTGGCGAGAGATTGAGGATTATCCGCATTGGGAAGACCGTCCTCGGGATCTGATCCGCGAAGACGCTTGCGGATATGGTGATGAGAAACTTCTGGGTTGGCCAATTTGGTATCAAGGCCCGGATTGGGTGAAGTGCCCAAAATGCCAGACGCAAATGACCGTCCTATTTCAAATATGGGAGCCTGACGGAGCAAACTTTGCTGGCGGGAAAGGGCATATTCATCAATGTCCTGATCATCCAGATAGCCTCGCTTTCAACTGGGCGTGTGGCTAAAGCCGTCTTTGATAAGTCAGTGGATTAACCTGCCGCCAAGTAAGCGCGGACACGTCCCGCAATTTCTTGCGGCGTGGAGCGATTGGGGAAGAGATCGACAAATTTTCCGTCCCGTCCCATCATCAGGATCATATCCTGATGATCCATTGTGTAATCCGCCGCGCTATCTTCTAACGGGACTTTCTGGGCGTAAACCTTATAGGCGCTTTTTATGCCTTCAATTTGCTCTGGCGTACCGGTGAAACCTCGAAGGCGTTGCGGGAAACCATTATTTGTCACATAAACAGCCAGCTGTTCGGGCGTATCGCGTTCGGGATCTACGGACACGAGAATAAATTGAACCTCCTGAGCCGCCGCGCCCATTAGGTCCTCCGCACGACCCATTTTCGACAGAGCTGTGGGGCAGACATCAGGGCAGTAGGTAAAGCCAAAATAGATCAAGCTCGGCTGCCCGATCAGATCGGCTTCGGTGACGACATCCCCTTTATCATCAACCAAGGTGAAGGGTCCGCCAATTTGGGCTTCACCAACGCTTGTGACTGTCGCGCCAGAGCGCGCCACATCCGTCCGGTTCACCGCGTCCCCACATCCCATCAGCGCTATGGGGGCCAGAAGGGCCAACCCTATTCGCCGCGAAAAAAACCGGAATAATGTCTCATGGTTATAGATCATGCGCCGTATATAGTGCGCGAAAGCCACGACACTAGGCACAAATGAACGCACCAACAAAGATAAATCGCCAGACCGGGGCTATGCCGGTCGAACATTGGCAATCCAATCCGCGCCAGCTGACTGGGGCGCTGCGACGTTATACGCTTGTCCTGTTGCGTTGGGGCGCGGTCTTTGGGCAGCTTCTGACGCTTATTATCGTCAGTCAGGCCTTGGGCTTTACATTTGCCGTCGGGCCGTCCCTCGCTGTGATCGCCGCCGCCGCTCTCGTCAATACAATTGTCTCGCTCACCCTCCCACTCGACCGGCGCGTCTCTGATACTGAAGCGATCGCTCAGCTTTGCTTTGACATCGCACAGCTCGGCCTGCTGCTTTATTTCAACGGCGGCATCGAAAATCCGTTTGCAATTTTGTTTTTAGCGCCTGTTGTGACCAGCGCGACAACGCTGTCCCGCCGCGTGCTCGCAACAGTCGCTACCTTTGGTTTTTGCATCGCTTTGGCGCTGCTGTTTTGGCATGATCCTTTACCCTGGACACCTGGCGTACCGTTCCACCTGCCTCCAATATACGATCTTGGCCTGCTGAGTGGTGTTGTCGTCGGAACGGCCTTTACCTCGCTTTATGCATGGCGGGCGACCAAGGAGAGCCGGAAGATGAGTGCGGCCTTATCCGCCGCAGAGCAAATGCTGGCACAAGAACAAAAGCTGTCCGCGCTTGGCTCCCTCGCCGCCGCCGCTGCGCATGAACTCGGCACGCCTCTTGCGACAATCGCTGTCACGGCCAAAGAACTCCGCCGCGAACTCCCCGAAGGGCATTTGCGCGAGGATGCAGAATTATTAATGAGCCAAGCGCAACGCTGTCGCTCTATTCTTGAACAGCTCGCCTTACGCGGGGATAGACCCGACATCATCCACGAAGCCCTGAGCCTGGAAGACCTCCTCGAGGAAGCCGCCGAAGGCTATATTGACCGGGGTATCGACATAACGATCCATAGCGAGGACATCGTCGGCAATCCGCCTCTCAACATTCAGCGTCGACCGGAATTGCTCTATGCGCTTAAGAATTTCATCGAAAACGCCGTAAGCTTTGCAAAATCGCGGGTCGATTTGGAAGCCAGAGTCGAAGCGGATCAGATCATCCTGACCATTTGCGATGATGGTCAGGGCTTTGATCCTTTAATCCGCCCCCGTCTTGGCCAACCCTATGTGACATCACGGGCCAAGGCAGGGAAAGCGGGCGGTCTTGGGTTAGGCGTTTTCATCGCGACGACCCTAGTCGAGCGCACGGGCGGACAGACGGAATTTGGTCGCGCCCCTTCAGGCGGAGCCCAAGTCCGCTGCACCTGGCCAATGCATGCCCTAAAAGCCGGCGAGTCCGAAAACTATCTCTGAGCGCGCACGACGAACTGCGATAATCTGACGCGATACTGGACCCAAAGTTAGCCTTCATTCGTATTCAGTCCAGAATGGAGTTAGACATGAGCGAATATACTCTGCCTTCAGATGCGAGTTTAATGATTTTGGACGATGATGCCCCGTTCCGAACGCGACTGGGCCGTGCAATGGAGCAGCGCGGATTTACCGTACAGACAGTTGAAACCGTGTTCGAGGCGCGTCGTATCGTCAAAGAAAACCCGCCTGCATTTGCCGTGCTTGATATGCGCTTAGACGACGGCAATGGCCTAGATGTCGTGGATCAAATCCACCAAGCGCGTCCAGACTGCAAAATGGTCATGCTGACGGGTTATGGGAATTTGGCGACGGCCGTATCCGCCGTGAAACGCGGCGCTGTTGATTATCTCGCCAAGCCAGCCGATGCGGATGATGTGTGCAAAGCCCTTCTGGCTGAAAAAGGCGAAGCGCCTCAACCCCCCGAAAATCCAATGAGTGCCGACCGTGTGCGTTGGGAGCATATTCAGCGCGTTTACGAACTCTGCGGGAAGAATGTCTCTGAAACCGCGCGTCGGCTGAACATGCACCGCAGGACGCTACAGCGGATTCTTGCAAAGCGCGCGCCGCGATAAGTCCGCATACGTTACCCCCTAGCGACATTCGTCGCGAAGCCTGTCCCATGCGCCCCCGGGACAGGCTTTTTTCTTGTCTCGCGAAAATTATGCGCTAGCTCCCCCGCATGGCCATCGCAACTCCGTCTCATTTGGCACAGATACAGTCCTTGCGGGGTGTGGCCGCCCTTTTGGTGATGGTCTCTCACCTGGTACAGATCGAAGCCCGCTCGGTCAGCCGCCCAATCTTACCCGATAGCTTCACTTATGGCATGTTAGGCGTTGACCTGTTCTTTGTCATTTCCGGCTTTATCATGGTGTTTGTGACGCGGGATTGGGTCAAGCCCGGACGTATTGGCGAATTTCTTTTCTCACGCGCTGCCCGGATTTATCCACTTTACTGGATCGTATCGCTGGCCCTTTTCGCGGTCTGGATTATCCGGCCGGAACTCGTTTTCTCGAGCTCACCCAATCAACCTAATTTGCTAAATTCCGTCCTGTTATTCCCGTCTTACGCCTATCCTCTTCTCGAAGTGGGATGGACCCTCGTCTATGAAATGGGCTTCTATTTCGTTTTCGCCTTGCTCTTGCTGCTCCCAGCCCGCGCGCGACCTATTGGGCTTTGTTTATGGGGAGTAATTGTCGCCCTCGGCTTGGCATTCGGATGGCAATCTACCCATGCGGTGATGTTCCATCTGATCAATCCGCTGACCTTTGAATTCCTCGCGGGGGCCGCAATGGGTCTCGCTTTCCTACGGTGGGAAGGCAGTCGCACTTGGGGATGGGGGTTAGTGATTGTGGGCGGGCTGTCCCTGGCTCTCTGGTTCGTCATCGGCGGAGCTACCTTTGAAGATGGCTGGCCGCGGGTTATCCGATTTACAGCGCCGTCAGCCGCCCTCGTTTTAGGCGCGGCGCTACTCGATCGTCACGGCATATCTCCGTTCAAACCGCTCGCGACATTGGGGGATTGGAGCTATTCTCTCTACCTCACACATCTTCTAAGTCTGGTGTTAGTCTCCAAGATTTGGCGCGCGCTCGGTCTTGAGCTCACCCCCCTCTTTCTCATTCTCGCGGTCAGCTTCGCCATTCTGGTATCAGGCCTCACCTATCGGATTATCGAAGCCCCCCTTCACACCGGTGCACGAAAAATCCGGCGACGTTTCTTCGCGCCGCCGGATCGCATTTCGTCAACCTGAACAATCACGGCAATCCCGCTGTGAAGCTCTCCGTTTCAGATACAGTCCGCCGCGCAATCCGCAAATCCTGACTACCACAGCCCATTTGCGGACACGGCGCGAGGGTCGGCACTTGATCGACATAGAGGTATTTATGGACCGGATGCGTCGGTAGATCGCCGATCGCAAAGTGCCACCCATAGCCGCATGTCCGGCAGGTCAAATGTAGCCTGTCTGTATTGTCCAAGTCCTGCAGTTGAATGTCTGCTTGCCATCCCATGGCGCTCTTCTCTTTCTCGATTTACCAAAAGTCTTCGGGTTCCGGCACGCGGGTAAAGGCGATCTTGCCGCCCGACATTTCCCCGGCCTTGAGCGGCCATGGCCCCAGTGAAATTGCCGTCTTGCCAAAGCGCTGATTAATTCCGTCCGTCATGGCGGTGATGGCTTCCCATTTGGCGCGGTGCGTATCGTCCGCGCCGAGCCAGTCGAGCTGCCGCGTCTCAACCGGTGAGAGGTTTGAGAGAAAGACAGAAATCTTGGATACACGGTCCCAAGCCCGGATCGGCAGGCGATCCCAAATCCGCATCAGCGCCGCCAAAATCGCCTGATCATCCGCCACTTGCGGCAGGGCTTCGGAACAACCCAGCGGCCGGTCCGAAACCGTCATGCGAACAGATAAATGGCCCGCGCGAAACCCTTCGCGCCGCATTCGCCGGGCGGCTTTCGTTAGCAAGATCCGCGAAAACCCTTTCACATAAGGCACGTCTTGTTCGCCGCGGTTGAGCAAGCGCGAATGGCCGAACATGGACCGCTGTGTCGGCGCAGCCTTCACATCATAGCCGTGCAGGGCGTACCAGAATTGCTCGCCGTGGACATTGCCCCAAATCGCGCGCAACTGTTTCGGGGAACTCTCCCAGAGCGACCGCATATCGGGCAGCCCCGCCCGGACCAACCGCGCCGACAGCCCCTTACCAATACCGGGAATGGCCGAAAACGACTGATCCAAAACGGGCCCCGGCAGATCGCGCGGATGCAGGACCGTCAGCCCGTCCGGCTTTTGCAGCTTACAGACCACCTTAGCCAAAAAGCGATTGGCGCTCATCCCAATGGAGGCGGTGATATAGGCCCCGACATGATCACGAATGCGGGCTTTGATCGCGGCCGAGAGGCCTTCCGGATCGCGCTGCCCGGCCTTGTCGATCACACAGACAATCTCGTCAATCGACTTGCGCTTATCGATCGGAATCACCTGCCCGATCTCGTTGAGAAGCGCATCGTGGGCGCGGGCGTAAAGCGCGGGCTTTTGCACCACGAACGCCATGTCGGGACAGGCGTCTTTCGCCTCCCGCGCGCTCATCACACCCGACACGCCCGCCGCCTTGGCCTCGCGGGAAAAAGCAATCACCCCACCGCGATAAGGTGGTTTGACCGCGCCCGGAAACGTCACCACGCCAACAGGCCGCCCTCTTAGGGCCGGATCACACTGCTGCTCGACCGAGGCAAAGAAGCCATCAAAGTCGAGATACAAACTCTCAATGTCCAAGACTCGCCGCATAGGACGATGTTCCTAGCGCGGGAGAGTGGAACATTTCAAGAACATTTGACTTCGCTGCCAACAATTTGCGCTAATCTTTAGCTTGATTCAGTCCTCTGAGGCGAGAAATATCATTTTTGATTTCACTCCATTTTGAATCCCAACCAATTAGTAGAGTGTCGTACAAAACTCGGTCTTCCTCACTCGCGTATGACTTTGATAGGAGATCTTGGATGAGTCCTAAGATTATGAGATTTTCATCTAACTTTTCTTGCGAAACTTCAGGAAGATATTGCTGTTCTTTCAGGGAAATCAATTTTGCAATCTTTTCATTGAAAATCCTGATGTGATCTGCTGCCTGCCAAACGCGATCATTTTGCCAAGGGTACCAGAGTTTTTCAAAGAGATATGTTTCGCTTTCATCCCAGAAAGACCAATCAATACTCTGTAATTCAGATCGAAGTTCTTCTTCGCGATTTGCCATAGCTATTGCGACCCTGCCCATTTGAAGCTTCAAAGATGTGACGTTTAAAAGGACAAATTCTTTAAAGTTAACTCGGGTATACAACTCAGCAGTCTTAGAGCTTGGAGAACGATAAACAACAGCACTAAAGCCTGTTTCGTGAATGTCAGCATGATTAATCATGCTGGTAGATTTGCCATTACGTTCCGCCCAAGCTGAATGCCCAGCAACCCTATTTCTTACATCTCTGATGCGTCGCAGATTTTCATCATCCGAAGGATTAAAGTCAGCTCCGACAGATCGGCTAAGAAATTTAACTGCCTCTTGTTGAGTGACCAAAGAAATTAGAAAACCAACGCATTCCAAATATGTTGCTCGGCGTTTTAGGTTTAGGATGCTGTGTAACGCATCATCGACATCTCTGAGGCTGTCAATGCAACCGTAAAACATAGACCATTCTTCAGACTCTCGCCGTTCATATCTAAACGACAAGAATTGTTCAGCCAGATCACGTATTTTGTCTATATCTGAGCCTAAATAGAGATCATCCGGACTTTTCAAAACTAGGCCCTCACTTACGAAATGTAAGCCTCACTCCGCCGCCAGCTTCTCCCCACTCTCCGGCACCCACCGCAGCACGGGTTTCCGCGCCGCTTGCGTTTCGTCCAACCGCCGCATCGGGGCATGAACCGGGGCTTGCTTGAAGCTATCTACATCGCCTGACTTCGCCTTTTCTGCGAGGTGCCGCATGGAGCGGATGAAGCGGTCAAGCTCGCCTTTGGACTCGCTTTCCGTCGGCTCGATCAGCATCGCGCCGTGGACGACCAGCGGGAAATACATGGTCATGGGGTGATAGCCTTCGTCGATCATGGCCTTGGCGAAATCGAGAGTTTCCACGCCCGTATCTTTCAAAAACCGATCATCGAAGAGAGCTTCATGCATGCACACGCCGCCGAACGCTGGCGTCATGACGTCAGACAGCGAGGCCTGCACATAATTGGCGTTCAGCACCGCGTCTTCGGTGGCTTGGCGCAGGCCGTCTGACCCGTGGCTCATCATATAGGTCAGGGCGCGCGTGTACATGCCCATCTGACCGTGGAAGGCGCACATACGGCCAAAGCTGGCCTCATCCGGCATTTCGACGAGGCTGTAGCCCCCAGATTCTCCAGAGCCCGTCTTCACCACATACGGCACGGGCGCGTGATCTTTCAGCGCATCAGACAGCACGGTCGGGCCAGAGCCTGGACCGCCGCCGCCATGCGGCGTGGAGAACGTCTTGTGCAGATTGATATGCATCGCATCCACGCCCAGATCGCCCGGGCGCACCCGACCGACCAGCGCGTTAAAGTTCGCCCCGTCACAATAGAAATAGCCGCCCGCCGCGTGGATCATGTCGGCGATCTCGATAATGTCCCGCTCGAACAGGCCGCACGTATTCGGATTGGTCAGCATGATGCCCGCAATGTCGTCCGGATTTTCTTCAATCTTAGCTTTGAGCGCGGCGAGGTCCACCCGACCCGTATCGTCGCCGGGAATTTGATCGACGGTGAAACCGCACTGCACGGCTGTCGCCGGGTTGGTGCCGTGCGCCGCTTCGGGGACCAGCACGCGGCGGCGCTGCGTCTGGCCGTCCGCGTCAAGCTTCGCGCGGATCGCCATCATCCCGCACAGCTCGCCATGCGCACCTGCCTTGGGGGTCAGCGCGACCGCCGGCATATTGCACAGCATCATCAGCCAGTGAGACAGCTCGCTCATCAGCTCCAGCGCGCCCTGCACGGTGGAAACAGGTTGCAGCGGGTGCACATCGGCAAAGCCGGGCATGCGCGCGACCTTCTCGTTCAGGCGCGGATTATGCTTCATCGTGCAAGAGCCCAGCGGATAAACGCCGAGGTCGATGGCATAATTTTTCTGCGATAGTCGCACATAATGGCGCATGGTTTCGGGCTCGCTTAGCCCCGCCAGACCAATCGCGCCTTTGCGGGCGTGGGAGCCCAGACGGCTCTTCGTGCCTTTCGGCTCAGGCAAATCAACACCGGTCGTGACCAGATCGCCGGTCTCAAAAATAAGTTCGACAAACTGGTCCAACGCTTTGGAGCCAGAGACGGTTTGTGTGGCAACGTCGTTGGCGGCAATAGGGGTTGTGGGGCGGCCTTCGGTTTTCATGCTAGAGCCTCCGTTAGAGCAACCTCAAAGGCCGCGAAGTCACTTTCATCATTGGTTTCGGTCGCACAGACGATCAGCAGGTTTGGATCCCCATCCGGCTGCATGCGGGTGAGCGGGACGCCACCGAGGACGCCTTTATCCGCGAGGGCTTGGACGACCTCGCCTGCATCTTTCGGCAGGCGCAACGTAAATTCGTTGAAGAACGTGTCGTTGACCAGTTCCACGCCGTCGATGGCTTCCAAACGATCCGCGAGGGTCACGGCCGCTTCGTGGTTCAGCGCAGCAAGCCGCGTGATCCCGGCTTCGCCGAGTAGCGTCATATGGATGGTAAACGCCAGCGCGCAGAGGCCACTATTCGTGCAGATGTTCGACGTCGCCTTTTCACGGCGGATATGTTGTTCGCGTGTGGACAGCGTGAGCACGAACCCGCGCTTACCATTGGCGTCCACCGTTTCGCCGCACACCCGACCCGGCATCTGCCGCACCAGCTTTTGACGGCAGGCGAACAGTCCAACATGCGGGCCGCCAAAGTTGAGGCCAACGCCTAATCCTTGCCCTTCGCCCACGACAATATCTGCGCCTTGCTCTCCCGGAGGCGTAATGGCGGCGAGCGCGACGGGTTCGGTAAAGACCGCGATCAGCAGCGCGCCTTTCGCGTGAGCGGCCTCTGCTATAGGTTTCAGGTCAATAATTTCGCCGAACACATTGGGCGATTGGACCACCACGCAGGCTGTGTCGTCATCAATATGATCGATGACGTGATCGTCGCGACCCGGGCGGCATTCGCGTTCATCGATCTGGATATTAAGCGTAGACGCCAGTGTCTGCGTCGCGGCGGCGTAATGCGGATGCAGACCCGGCGCGAGGACGGCTTTGGACTTCTTTCCGCGTGCGACGCGGTGCGCCATGACGACCGCCTCGGCGCAGGCGGTCGAGCCGTCATAGAGCGACGCGTTCGCCACATCCATCCCGGTCAAAAGCGCGACTTGCGTCTGGAATTCAAACAGCGCCATGAGCGTGCCTTGGCTGACTTCGGGCTGGTAAGGCGTGTAAGCCGTCAGGAATTCAGAGCGCTGGATCAGGTGATCGACTGTCGCTGGGATATGGTGACGATAGGCCCCGGCCCCGCAGAAAAACGGCACACTACCTGCTGAAACAGACTTCGCGGATAGGCGCGCCATGTGCCGCTCAACCGCTTGCTCGGATTGGTGTTTCGGCAGGTCGATCAGGCCGGATAGACGCGCTGCCTTTGGTACGTCTTCGAACAATGCATCGATATCCGGAACGCCAATGACGTCGAGCATCAACGCGCGATCAGTATCTGAGAGGGGAAGGTAGCGCATGATTAGTTACTCTTCATCTTTATTTGAAGGCAGGGCGACGGCGAAAACGACACCAAACAAAAGGCCGAACACAGGGAAAAGCGCGACATTATCCAAGGCAAAAGCAATTGGCAGACCGAGCGGGAGCCCAATCGCAAAGCCCAAAGGCGAAAATGCATTTTCCTTAGGATTATCCATCAGAGCCCGTCGCAATATTCCTTATACGCAGCTTCATCCATCAGTGCGTCGAGGTCAGCTGCGTCATTTACGCTCATTTTCGCAAACCAGCCGTCGCCATCCGGCGAGGCGTTGACCGTTTCCGGTGCGCCTTCGAGCGTATCGTTCACTTCGGTCACTTCCCCGCTAATTGGGGCATAGACTTCAGACGCCGCTTTCACGCTTTCCACCACGGCAAGTTCATCACCCTGGCCGAATTCCGTGCCGACCTCTGGCAGTTCAACAAAGACAACATCACCCAGCTGTTTGGCGGCGTAGGCCGAAATCCCGACCGTGGCGGTCTCGCCGTCGACACGGACCCATTCATGGTCCTTGGTGAATTTCAAAGTCATGCGCTTATCCTCCCCGGAAATAACGATTGGGCACGAAAGGTAGTTTGGTGACAGTGGCGGGTTGTGGCTTGCCGCGAATGATCAAGTTCACAGATGTTCCCGCTTTATTGTGAGGCACATCGACATAGCCCATCGCAACAGGGCCACCGACCGACGGGCCAAACCCGCCTGAGGTGATTTCGCCTATGCGGTTACCATCTGGGTCTTGGATTTCAGTATGAGCGCGAGCGGGCGCGCGGCCTTCAGGTTTCAGGCCCACAAGACGCCGCGTTTTGACTTTCAGGTCTTTGGCTAGGCGGGTCGCGCCCAAATAGCCCTCACCCGTCCGGCGCGCTTTTGGCACAGACCAAATCAGCCCCGCTTCAATCGGACTGGTCGTTGTGTCGATGTCGTTGCCATAGAGACACAACCCCGCCTCCAGCCGCAAACTGTCCCGCGCGCCCAGGCCGATCATTTCCACGTCATCGTGCTGCAAGAGGTGACCGACAAGGCGGACCATATCGTCATGCTTGGAGCTGATCTCCACCCCGTCTTCGCCGGTATAGCCAGAGCGCGAGATATGGGCGTAGACACCGCCATCCGGCAAAGCGAGCTCAAACTCGCCATGCGTCATAAAGATCAGCTTCGCGATATCCGGGTTGAGTGCCGCGATAATGTCGACCGCTTTCGGGCCTTGCAGCGCGACCAATGATAGCGTGTCGTCTTTGACAGAAAGATTTACGCCATCTGACAGATTAGCCCCCAGATGGGCGAAATCCGCATCTTTGCAGCCTGCATTGACGACTAGATAAAGCCTATGATCATGCCCGGCCATATTAATCCGGCTGACCATCAGATCATCCAGAATACCGCCTTCCACATTGAGCAGCTGCGTATATCGCTGCTGTCCGGGCTCCATATCAGCGATTGAGGCGGGGACGAGCGTTTCAAGCGCGGATGCAGCCGTTGCGAACGTGCCATCCTCTGCTGTGATAAAGCACTGCCCCATATGGCCGACGTCAAACAGACCCGCTTTTTTTCGCGTGTGCAGATGTTCTTTCAAAACACCGAGGCCATACTGAACCGGCATATCATAGCCCGCAAACGGGACCATTTTCGCGCCTAAAGCCGTGTGCAGGCCATGGAGGGCCGTCCGCTTTAATTCTGTTTGGCTAGTATCCGCCATAGTCGCACTCACCTTCGCAGTATCCCTACCGCAATCGTGCCACCCGCTGTCGGCTTGGGCCTGAGAGATTTACTCCGTCGGCGGGGCTATTTCACCAATAAGCCCTCTTTCCAGCGTTTTGGCTTCCCCCGGTCCCTGATACCTGAGCGTTTAGCGGCGGCGCTTGCGCCTTCGGCGGTGAGAATAAACCCACTCTCTCCCGGGAAGAAGATGAGAGCGGCAAATGGGCGCGAATCGCACAGGAGTCAATGCACGACTGTGGATAGTCGAAACGCTACATTCGATCGGGGATTTCGAGCCCCAGAATGTGCATTCCATGTTCGAGCTGCCCCAGCGTTGTGCGCGCAAGCGTCAGGCGAGAGGCGCGAACATCGGCATCCACCCCATCCTGCAAGATCGGGCAGTCTGTATAGAATTTGGAAAAGGCTTGGGCGAGGCCGTAAACATGCTCGCAGAGAATATGCGGGGCGTATTTGTCGGCGGCTTGCGCAATGGCTTTGGGGTAATTGTCGAGCGCCAGTACGAGCGCGGCTTCTGACGGATGACCAATAGAAACAGCGCCTGCTGCTGCGCCTTGTTCTGCCGCACGGCGCAAAATGCTTTTGATCCGCACAGCCGCATAGAGCAGATAGGGTCCGGTCTTGCCTTCAAAGGCCGTGAACCGCTCCGGATCGAAGACATAGTTGGTCAGCCGTGCATTTTGCAGATCAGCAAATTTCAACGCGGCCATACCGACTTTGCGCGCAATATCCGCGCGCTCACCCGCATCGAAATCTTTGCCAAAACCAGATTCTGCTAGGCGCGTTTCGGCTGAATCTTGCATGATCTGCACCAAATCTTCGAGGCGCAGCACACCGCCTTCGCGCGTTTTGAACGGTTTGCCATCCTTGCCGTTCATCGTGCCAAACCCGACAAAGAAAAGCTGCTCTGGATCATACCAGCCCGCTTTTGCCGCGACACGGAAGACTTGATCAAAATGCATGGCCTGACGTTGATCGACGACATAAAGCACGAGATCAGGATCGATTTCAGCCTTGCGGTCCACCAAAGTTGCAAGGTCCGTTGTGTGGTAAAGAACAGCCCCTGAGCGCGCCTTTAGCATGACAGGCGGCACACCTTTGCGGGCCTCTGCGTCATAGTCCGGGTCGACATCTACAATCAGCGCGCCATCATCTTCGCGGGTGAGGCCCTGCGCGCTTAGCCCAGCAATCATGTCGGGGATAAGCGGATCGACACACATTTCGCCGTTCCAGAGATCAAATTCGACACCCAAATTGCCATAACCCTCTTTCAGCGCGGCAATTGAGACGGTGATGAAATGGTCTAGCAGCGCCCGATAGCCCCGCCGCCCGGTTTGCAGTTCCGCTGTGGCGATGCGGGAACGCTCCATCCGGTGTGGATCAGACTTGGCTTTGTTAGACGCCGCCGGATAGAGCCGCGACAGGTCTTCCATTGTGACAGGAGGCTTTGAGGGATAATCGCCCTCAAAGTCAGGATCGAAATAGGGCAAGTTGGGCTGCTCGTCTTCCAATTCACTGACCAGATGCCCCATTTGCAGACCCCAATCGCCGAGGTGGACATCACCAATGACTTTGTGCCCTTGCGCGCGGAGCAAGCGTTTAATGGCTTCGCCCAAGACGGCAGAGCGAAGGTGGCCAACATGCATGGGTTTGGCGACATTCGCCCCGCCATAATCAATAACAACTGTCTTGGACATTTCTGCAAGGCCACGGGCCGGGTCATTGGCCAAGGCCGCCGCAGTTTGCGCGAGAGCTAAATCTGACGGTTCCACATTGATAAAACCCGGTCCCGCGATTTCCAGACTCGCAAAGCGGTCATCTGCGGAGAGCCGATCGACAATGCTCTGCGCAATCTCACGCGGGTTCGCTTTTTCGCCGCGTTTCTTCGCTTGCCCTGCCGCCGCGAGGGCGCCGTTGCACTGAAAGGCTGTCGTCTTACCGTCCGCCAAGACCCCTAGGGCCGGCGCGTGACCCAAAGCAGAAAAAGCATCGTAGAAGACGTCAGAAAGTTGATCGCGGAGGGACATATTGCGTGTCTTAATTTCTTTTGAAGCCTGTCGCAGACTTGAGGCTGTGGCCGATCTCAGCCGTAATTAGCCTTGTCCTGCCGAGACACGGAAACGACGGCCATCGGCGTTGAATTCGCGCTGTTCAGGCGTCACTTCAAAGCCCACAATGATTTCAAAGTTCTCACCTGACGTTGTCGGTGTCGCGCGTGGGATGACATATTGATCGATGACTTCGGTGACACGGACGCGGTCCGCTCCTTCTGGGAAATTCACTGTCAGAGGAAAAGTCTGCTTATTAATCACAGCGAGGTTTTTACGCGTCACCGCTACCCAATATTGATAGGTGGCACTGCCTTGACCATTTGTGGCGGGTCCCCGACCCAGATCGAAGGTAATTTCAATATCGCCTGTTATGGGACGTTCCCCTACATAGCGACATAAAGATCGGACATTCGCAATTTCACCTGTAAACCCTACGTTGGAGAAGGTTTGCGCCTCCCCGCGAAACTCCACAATGCGGGCCGCATCGTAGAGGGCAAAAGCCCGGGGGCAAGGCCCGGCATTGCGTTCACCCGCTTCACCGATGCGAAGCGCATCTTGCGTCGATTGGCAGCCGGTCAACGCCATAAGGCCTGCAATAGCCGATCCTAAAAGCGTATTTCGAAAGGAAGCATGTCTGGAGAATGTCACAAAAGGACCCTATCTTTGCCCGGTCGAGGTTGAACCTCTGAAGATTGATGCGAGACCGAGACGCTTTGCCCGGTGATCGGGCCTAGGCGCAGCGGACGCTGTCTGTTACGGTTCGCTTAACCGCAGCGACGCGCCTCTGCAATATCGCAGACAGGCGTAAGCTGCATGATGAACGACGTTTAAGGCGGACGAAAATAGCTATGCCCTCCACTCGGAAGTCGAAGACCGTCCTACTCGCCAGCCCGCGCGGCTTTTGCGCGGGCGTGGACCGGGCCATTCAGATTGTCGAAGAATCAATCACCAAATATGGCGCACCCGTTTATGTGCGTCACGAAATCGTCCACAATCGGCATGTTGTGAACCGGCTGTCTGGCCTCGGCGCTATCTTTGTCGAGGAATTGGACGAATGCCCTGATGATCGTCCGGTCGTGTTTTCAGCGCACGGCGTGCCGAAATCTGTGCCTAAAGCGGCGGCGGCTCGCGATATGAACTTTTTGGACGCAACCTGCCCGCTGGTTTCCAAAGTCCATGTTGAAGCAGAACGCCATCATAAAGATGGCAAGCATATTTTGCTGATCGGTCATGAGGGCCACCCCGAGGTCATCGGCACAATGGGGCAGTTAGACCCCGGCGAAATCACCCTGATTGAGACCGAAGACGATGCGCGCTCCTATCAACCCGAAGATCCAGACAATCTCGCTCTCGTTACGCAGACAACTTTGTCCGTCGATGATACAGCGGGCTTGATCGCGATTTTGCAAGACCGTTTTCCAACTCTCGCCCTGCCGTACAAAGAAGATATTTGCTACGCGACGACAAACCGTCAAGCGGCCGTCAAGGCGATCGCCCCCGAATCGGAACTGCTTCTGGTTATTGGCTCTGTCACGTCGTCAAATTCCAAACGCCTCGTCGAAGTTGGTGAAAAAGCCGGGGCTAGCAAAGCGTTCCTGATCAGTTCCGCCGAGAGTATTGACTGGGACCTTGTCGACAGCGCCGAAATAATCGGACTGTCGGCCGGCGCATCTGCGCCAGAATATTTAATGGACGGCGTGCTGGCGGCCCTGCGCTCTCGTTATGATGTGACCGAGCGTGAAATCCGGGTCACGGAAGAAAAAGTCGTCTTCCGCCTGCCACGACAATTACTCACTGCCTGAGCGACGGGCCTCGGGTGGTCAGCGCAGCAGAGAGCTTGGAAGGCGCCCTCGTGATCTACACGGACGGGGCGTGCAGCGGCAATCCCGGGCCCGGTGGGTGGGGCGTTGTTATGTATCATGGCAACCGAACGAAAGAATTGTCGGGTGGCACGCCCTCCACCACGAATAATCGCATGGAAATGCAAGCCGTCATCGAAGCGCTCCGCGCCATAAAACCGAGCTTTTCTGGCAAAACCGTCCTGTTTTCTGATTCGACCTATGTACTGAAAGGTCTGCAAGAGTGGCTGCCGGGGTGGAAGAAGCGCGGTTGGAAGACGGCGGCAAAAAAACCCGTCAAAAATGAAGACCTCTGGCGCGAACTGGATGAACTGATCCATCAACGCGACGTCGATTTCCGCTGGGTTAAAGGCCATGCCGGCGATGTTGGCAATGAACGCGCGGACGCCCTAGCCACTGGTGCTGTTCCAAAACCTGGAAAAAAGAGAGCCAAAGGCGGATGAGCACTCGGCAAGACATTCTGATCGTCGGGGCAGGTCTGTCCGGACTCCTCGCAGCTATCGCCTTTGCAATCGAGACGCCGGGCGCGGGCGCGCCTGTCACCTTGATAGATGCCGGAGAGATTTCGCGCGCCGGGGCAGATGGTCGAGTGACAACTTTGGCCCCATCATCTTGGCGAATGTTACAGCGCCTCGGCATCGCCCTGCCCGCCGCTGGGCTGATGACCGGCATGCGGGTCGGCGAGGGTCAAGACGACAGCCCCTGGCAATTTGAATTGCCGAGCCGCCTCGAAACTCCGCTCGCCTATGTCGTAGACAATATGGCTCTCAGAGCCGCTCTTCTCGAGCGCATGTCGGCCCTGAATGTAAAAATGATCAGTCACGCCGCGATCACCGACATGGAAGTTGACGGACAGGTGGAACTCAGCCTCGCATCGCAAGAAAAAACTCTCTCCGCCCCACTGCTTATTGCTGCAGACGGCCGACAAAGCATGATCCGCCGTTTGGCTGGAATCAGCGTCAGCACCCATGAATTTGCACAAAAGTCTCTTGTTTGCACCGTCCAGCACGACGAAGAGCATGACGGTGTGGCTCTGCAGCGATTCCAAAGTGTTGGAGCCATCGCCTCCCTTCCCTTAGCCAACCCTCATCAATCGCAAATTGTTTGGTCAGATCGTCGCGCCGCAATGGATGCGGCATTCGCTTTGGACGGCCAAACCTTAAGCGCTTTGATCAATGAACGCCTTTGGGGGGCGCTAGCTGTCACGAAGATTGTCGACAAACCCCAAACCTTTCCGCTTATCGCGCGCCGGGCCGAAGCGATGACGAGAGACCGAATTGCGCTAATCGGTGATGCTGCGCGTACGATCCATCCGCTCGCTGGCCAGGGCTTCAACCTTGCCATTCGGGATATCGCCGCCTTGGTCGAGACCGTGACAGAGGCCAAGCAGACCGGTCAGGATATCGGCATGGCGGGCCTGATTGGATATGAACGCTGGCGACGCTCTGATGAAACTCTACTCGGCGCTGTGACCGGGGCTTTGTCTGCGCGCCCTTCCCGTATGGGTTTGTTGGGGCGCACAATTGGGCATGCCCGACGCGCGGCTTTCGCGACAACAGATCGCCTCTCAGCGCTGCACCCTTTCATTCGTCAGGAAGCCGCAGGCGAGACAGGAGAACGACCAACCTTACTGCAATAGACCTTGAGTATTGCGATCAATTTTTCCCGTCTACACGACCCGCCAGCGTCTCTTTTGGGCCCGAGATTGAGGGCAAAAAAGCCTTCATCTACCGTTCATAAAGCGAGCGATACTCATCCATTACCGAATTGATACCGGACATTGCGCCCCGTTTCGGTATCACTGCCCTACCCCAGCTTGCTGTGGGTGGGGCTATTCGTTTTCGGGTAAACTGCCGGTGCCGACTGCTCTAAGACCGTGCCATCCTTGACGGAAAACCACTGGGCTCGGCTCTGAAACGGCGTAAATAAAGCTGCATCTGTGCCTGTCATAAAGACCTGCAAACCTAAATCGACCAATTCATCCGCCAGTGCCGCACGGCGGTCAGCATCCAAATGCGCCGCTACCTCATCCAATAGGAGAATCGGTGATCGAACCACTTGCGCACGTGCATGAGCAAGAACCAAACCGATCAACAACGCTTTCTGTTCACCGGTCGAACACAGTCCGGCGGGCATCATTTTCGCACGGTGTGTTACGCGCAACTCTGTGCGATGCGGCCCCGTCAGGGAACGCCCCGCCCGTCTATCCAACGGACGTGTTTCGGCCAGTCTTTCGCGAAAATCATTTTCCACATCATCAAAAAAAGCCCCGTCGAGAAAGCCCTGCTCTACGGTCCCGTCTATATCGATTAGGCTCTGCGGAAAGGCGGAGTCCACACGCTCATCAAGCGCCTCGCGCAAACGTTCCAATGTATCGACGCGCGCTTTGGCAATCTTGGCACCGCAAGCCGCCATATCCGCCTCCAGGGCCTCATACCACATGGCGTCAGAGACACCGTCCGACAGCAATCGGTTTCGCTCGGACCTCGCTTTCTCATAGCGCAGGCTTGCGACACCGTGGCTGGGATCAAAGGCGAGCGCGAGACGATCCAGGAATTTGCGTCGATCTCCTTCTGGCCCCGTAAACAGTCGATCCTGCGCCGGCGTCAACCATTGCACAGTCAGCAGCTCCGCCAGTTGTGCGGCGGTCGCATTCGTTTGATTGATCCGCACAATACGGCGGCGCGGATGATCCGGTACCTGGCCAACGGAAATCTGGGTTTCATCGCTGAGTCGCGCGTTGATCCCAAAGGCCGGAGCGGTGTGTCCCCCATCAACGCGGACCAGCGCGTCCAGACCCGCACGCCGCAACCCCCGCCCTGGCGAGAGAAGTGAAACCGCTTCCATCAAATTCGTCTTACCCGCCCCGTTCTGACCAAACAGAATGATGGGACCTGGGTTCAAATCAAGGTCTAGCCGTCCGTAAGAACGGAAGTCTGTAAGGCGAAGATGGGCGAGTGACGCCAAGTGAGAGGCTTAAACCACGACGCTTAAACGCGAAGAGGCATCAGGACGAAAAGTGCATTCTCATCATCTGCATCCGTAACCAGCGCCGGGGCTGCCGCATTGTCGAGCTTAAAGGTCGCGTCTTGGCCTTCAATTTGTCCTGCCACATCCATAAGATATTTCGCGTTAAACCCAATTTCCAGCGGATCAGAGTCGTAATTGACGGGCATGTCTTCTTGTGCCTTACCGCTTTCCGGATTGTTCACCGTTAGTTGGAGATTGCTGTCAGACAGGCTGAGCTTAACGGAACGGGATTTTTCTGCCGAAATGGTCGAAACGCGATCCACTGCAGACGCGAAGACACGATTATCAAGCACAAGTTCCTTGGTATTGCCGCGCGGAATGACCCGCTCATAATCCGGGAACGTCCCATCGATTAGCTTGGACGTTAGAACAACCGAGCCCGTTGCAAATCGGATTTTGGACTCAGAGACCGCGACTTGAACATCAGCGTCCGTGCCGTCGATAAGCTTGCGGATTTCCGCAACGGTTTTACGCGGAATGATCACACCCGGCATAGCGTCCGCCCCGTTGGGTAAAATCTGTTCGGCCAAGGCAAGACGGTGACCGTCAGTGGCCACGGCCCGCAACTGCCCGTCTTTGGCGTGTAGGTAAATGCCATTGAGATAGTAGCGCGTTTCTTCCGTAGAGATCGCAAACCGCGTTTTATCGATGAGGCGCTTCAGATCAGACGCCGGCAATGAAAAGACATTACCCTCTAGTCCGTCCGCGCTCATTTTCGGGAAATCCCCAGACGGTAGCAATGGTAGGGTAAAATGCGCTGATCCCGCATCCACATCTAAACGGTCATCCCCGTTGACGGTTAGAGCCACTTGCGCCCCATCGGGTAATTTGCGGACAATATCGTAAAGCGTATGGGCCGGGGCCGTGACCTGGCCGGGTGCCCCCACCATCGCGTCCGCTTGTTCAGAGACCTCTATATCAAGATCGGTCGCGACCAAGGTTAGTGTTCCCCCCTCTGCGGAAAGAAGGACATTGGACAGAATCGGGATCGTGTTCCGCCGTTCAACAACGGATTGCACGTGGGAAAGCCCTGTCAGAAGAGCGCTACGTTCTAAGGTCAGTTTCATCGCATCAGCCATACGGGAAAAGCGTGTATTGGTGCGAGACAATAACGCATTCCTGCGTCAGGGGAAGAGGGCGGAAGCGGTTTATCACCGAAATAAGGTCGTGAACCTGAAAACGCCCAGTTCACAGTTGGGCGCACTCTGTGTGAGTGCGTTGACCTATGCGCCACTCCGTTATATCAGCAATTTAACAGTCGTCCTGACTGCGTGTCGCGGATCGCATGATTCCCTTCACGACCCTCTTTTACAATTCAAAAGCCGAACCGCTTTTACCGATCTTTTCATGCGTTGGACTTCGCCGTCCCAAACGCCCTAAAATGAGTCCCCTTATGACAATCGACATTCCCGTCGAAGACTTGAAAACGCTGTCCCTTGACGATCTTAAGGACATGAAGCCTGGTGAATTGAATAAATTCGCTGAAGAAGTTGGCGTTACCAATCCCGGCTCCATGCGCAAGCAAGACATTTTCTTCGAAGTTCTTAAAGACCTCGCTGAGCGCGGTGTTGAAATCCGCGGCCGCGGCGTTCTGGAAGTCTTAAAAGACGGCTTTGGCTTCCTACGCGCGCCGGAAGCGAACTATCTGGCCGGCCCTGACGATATTTACGTCACGCCGCAGAAAATCCGCAAGCTGGGCCTGCGCACTGGCGATACCGTCTCGGGCCTGATCACAGCGCCAAAAGACAATGAGCGCTATTTCGCCATTGATAAGGTCGAGGAGATCAACTTCTCCACGCCAGAACAAGCGCGGATGAAAGCGCATTTTGACAACCTGACCCCGCTCTACCCTGATGCGCGCCTGCAGATGGAAATTGAAGACCCCACGCTGAAAGATACGTCTGGCCGCGTGATCGATATCGTCGCGCCGATCGGTAAAGGCCAGCGCGCCTTGATTGTCGCCCCGCCCCGCACGGGTAAGACTGTCCTGCTCCAGAACATCGCGCATTCCATCGAGAAAAACCATCCTGAGTGTTATGTTTTGGTCCTATTGATCGACGAACGCCCGGAAGAAGTGACGGATATGCAACGCAGCGTGAAGGGCGAAGTTGTCAGCTCGACCTTTGACGAACCGGCCACCCGTCACGTGCAGGTCGCCGAAATGGTCATCCAGAAAGCGAAGCGCTTGGTAGAAAGCGGCAAAGACGTGATCATTCTCCTCGATTCTATCACGCGCTTAGGTCGCGCCTATAATACGGTCGTGCCGAGCTCTGGTAAGGTTCTGACGGGGGGTGTCGATGCCAACGCCCTGCAACGTCCCAAGCGTTTCTTCGGGGCCGCGCGGAACATCGAGGATGGCGGTTCACTGACCATTATCGCGACGGCTCTGATCGAGACGGGCTCCAAAATGGACGAAGTCATCTTTGAGGAATTCAAAGGCACGGGTAACAGTGAGATCATCCTCGACCGGAAAGTTGCTGACAAGCGCATCTTCCCGGCCATCGATGTAACGAAATCCGGCACGCGGAAAGAAGAGCTACTGGTCCCACCGGCAGAGCTGACCAAGACTTATATCTTGCGCCGCATCCTTAACCCAATGGGCACGATGGATGCGATTGAGTTCCTGCTTGGCAAGCTCAAGGACACGAAAACCAATAGCGAGTTCTTTGACAGTATGAATACGTAAGAGGCGTGTCAGGGCCAAACCGCCTCTTTGTTTATGGGACGCTCGCACCCGGGCGTCCCAATGCGCACATACTCGCCCCGCTGTCCGGAATTTGGGTCAAAGCCAGCGTTCGGGGCTATCTTACGCATGATGGTTGGGGCTCCGCCCTAGGCTATCCCGGCATTCGTCTCGATCCGGACGGAGCAGAGGTAAAGGGCTTACTCTTTATCTCTGACGACCTGACCGATCATTGGGATCGGCTCGATAGGTTTGAAGGCAATGGGTATCGGCGTATCCGGTGTGAAGCGCAACTTCACTCTGGTGAAATACAATCCGCCTTCATCTATGAACTCGCGAACCAAGTTTAAGACCCAATTGTAAAGACAAGCCAATCCCTTCGACGTAAGGCTTGTGTGAACGCCTCGGCGTCCTCTTCAGAGGGGTGATGGCGCAAGTAATTGCGAAAACCCTATTCTCTTACCCCGTCGTCTATTATAGATCGTAAGGGGGGTGAGATTAGCCATGGATGATTTTCAGAATACAAAATGGTTCGCGGCGCTATGCGAAACTTCGACGGTTAAATCCTATCGTCGAGGAGAGATCATTAGACCCTTTGGCGACCCTTCGGACTTTATTGGATTGATAATAGAGGGACGTGCCTCTGCGATTTCCTATTCCATCGATGGCCAGCAAACGCATCTGAATGACTATGAGCCAGGACAGTTTACGGGTCTCACATCTCTTTTGACAGAAGACACAGTGTGCGCTGAAGTATCGGCCTTGAGTCAATTAAGCCTTAGGCTCATCTCTCGAACTGCCATGTTAGACCTGCTGAGGCGTGACACGGCTTTGACAGAGCGTGTTATACACGAACTCAGCGATCGTCTGAACATCACGCTCACGGAATTGCGCGATGTTCACACGCTTTCAGTAAAAGGACGAATATGCGCGGAATTAATCCGGTTGTCCGCGCCAATTGGGATTAATCCCGATCAACATATAATCCGGCCCAATCCTGTCTTGGTGGACATAGCGCGTCGGTTAAACTCGTCCCGTGAAACGGTATCACGCACTGTAAGTGATCTGATTTCGCGGGATATATTATCCCGTGAACCCGGGGCCTTGATTGTACAAAACCCTATGCGTCTCGAGGAGGCCGTTACCGCTTTTTAGACTGTAACTGATAAATGCGAACGGATCCGCTGTCGCTTTTTGCCAAGCCAGCAAAAATAACCTCATACGATTCACGACGATTTAGCGCTATTTCCATCGCGACCGCTTCCGATACAAACAGGCCCGGTGAGCGTGTGGCTCGCAATATAGTCCGCAACTCTGCCTCCGCCCCGCTTAAATGATAGTGCAGAGCGACACGCGCCTCTGACGCGATATTCGCGGCACGCAAAGCGTTGTCAATATCGTCATAGGTATCAACGTGGTCGTCACCGATCCTCATCAAACACAGCCTCAACATGTCAGCGTCGGGCATGGTGTTAGGGGTTGACGTTCGCGGCAGACTTTGCGGCACTGAATGACTGACCCTATCCGTTTCAATCCAATCCGCTTTGAGGCGGGTTGTCATCGACGATGTTCGACCCAAGTCCTGAATCAACAATTGTTGCGGGTCGGAACCCAGTTGGTCACCACGCAAGATCGCTTTTCCCATTGCCATATGTGCGGCCAGAACCGTTTGCGCTTGGCTTTGTCCAGGCCGAAGGCGTGGCAAAGAAAGAATGGACTTTGCTTGATCCACACAGGTTTCAAACCGGGCAATCCATCCTGTGCCGTAAGGTCGAACCGACCTCTCAACGAATTGATCGACAGGCTCTGGCAAGATTACATTGAGCTCCGCCCCCTCGCGCAGTAGAGCTTCCGCGATAAGAATATCGGCCCCTGCCGCCAATGCGCCATACCCAAACCCAATGTCATATTCTTGAATAATATCGGCCAGTTGGGTGGGCAAATCCTGATCGATCTGAATATCGTCGTCCCAAAGATGCCCTGCAAAATGAATGGGCCGTGGGGGCGTGAGGGCACTCAGCCAATTTTGATCGCCGCTTTGTTTTTTGATAATCAACCGAAATTGCCGCAGCGTAGACGCATGCGCCAGATAGTTTAGCGGATCAAAAGCAACGGCTTGACGCAAAATGTCTTTCGCGCTCGAAATTTTGCCCTTTAGCAAAAGACATTCCGCGCGCGTCGCTTCGATAAAATAATGCTCTTCGGGGGACAAATCATCGGGCGCCGGTAAGAGCGACAAAACCGCGTCGGCCTGCGTTACAATGTCCGCGTAAGGTGCATCCGACAATAAGGCCATCGTCGCCGCATTGACGCCCGAATAATAGCCCTGACTATCGTCAAAGGCTTGCTGGTATTTCTTCGCGGACTTTCGTGCGTAGCGCAGCGTATAGAGGGCTGCGCCGCGTTGATACAGATCTTTCAGTAGGCGAGCGCCTAGGGCCTGGACGTCCTCATGGTTTCGTATTTTATCAAGACCTAGGCGGTCATATTCCGCCAAGGCAAAGTCGAGGGATCCCATTCGGGCCAGCGCTAAAACGGCCTGATGCTGCGCTGATAGATCAGACGAATGAAGGCTTAACGCCTCCAATGCCGCCTCATAGGCGCGCAATGGATCGGATATCACCAAGTCAGTCATCCTCAACAGCTTCGATCATTAATAACACGCATTTGTGCTCCTGACGACGCCTGCTTTAGGGGTAAACCCCTTCCGCTTCAATTTCAGGATCAATCAGAACCGGTGTGACATGACCCAAGAGACCTTGCGCATCAGAGCGGACACCGAAATCATAGGGATAGCGACAGTTCTCCTTATCACTCATCCCGTTCGTCATGGTTCCGCCACGCATGAACAACACGGTTAGAACATCCATCGTCGTGTCCACTGGGGTTTCTGGTACAACAGGGTATTGTGTAAAGGGTCCGTACAGCGTTTTCACGCCCGCGCCCGTATTCGCACTATAGGGAATAAGGGCCGCAACATCACGATTGAACTCTAGATCCCTATCAAGCAGGACAAAAAAGAAAACATGCTCTTTCTTTGACACGCCGCCGGGTTTTGTAAATCTCTCGAAAAACGGCGTTTTGTCTATAGGCGTTTGTGACAGGTTTATCGTTTGCAATCCGGCTGAGCTGATCGTCGCTTCGCTCGGCTTCGTCATACTCGTAAGAATATCTTGAATTTTCTCATACTCGTTTTGTGCACCCGGATTTACGCTTAAGACTGAAGCGATATCGGCGGCAGCTGACGAAGACCCGTTAAGTTCCCATGACTCAACTCGTCCTTCAGGCGAGAGGTTGATAAATTTTATCGTTGTATTTCTCTCCGTCAGGTCAATATCTTTTAGGTCGGGAACTTTGAAATCAACGGTAGAAAAACACCTCGGATCAAGACCGATTGATTTATCAGGAATTTCATACCCCCCCGACGGCGACCGCACATAGGTGTGGTCTTTCGTCGAAAGAAGTGACCCGTCAGAGGATTCAAAGTAGATTGTGTTCGAGGGAACATCCACCTGAGTCCCGTCAGGCGCAACGGCATTATTCGTCAGCACGACAACACCCGGCCGTGTTGGTTCTGGACAGTATTCGGCGCAGAGCTCGTCAAGATTTTCAAACGAACCATCGCCTCCGCCAAACAGACCGCAACTGGATAGAAGCAAAGCGCCCGTCAGGACAGTTACCACTTTTCTGGAATTCATTTTCTTGTCCCCCTATTCTGACTGAGTATTGTGTTTCTCAATCATAGCCATGGCTAGATCGATCCGGTGAAAGCCTGGCTCATCAATCGGTTGACACGATTCAGGCGAAAATAACTCGTTCAGGACTCTGATGTCCTGATATTGTAAGTTTTGGTCAGGCGAGCGGCAAAGCGCGCGGAATTCAAGAGTCGGGTTTGTCGTTGCCGATAGCAACATCTCTAACGCATAGACCTCAACGCCAAATGGATGGTCAACCCAATCCGCCTCGGACGGATTTTCGTCCGGAATGGATGAGCGGACTTCGGCAGAAAGCGTTTCCACTTGTGCCCTTGCCTCATCAAAATTCGACTCCGTGAGTGCGATGTAAACGTCGAGCATTCGAAGGCTCTGCGCGAGGGTCTCAAACCGCTCGCTTGACCGGAAGCTTTCAGAAATCGTTTCGAACTTTTCCCGCGCCTCAAGGCTAATGGCCGTCAGGCGCTCTTCTTCCTGCATGGCCAGCGCGAAATTGAAATCGGCAACATGAAGCAAAATCGCTTCATAAAGCACGCGAACATTATCGCGATCAGACGCCAAGAGCTTGGACGCAAATCTTTTCCCATCAGAGATAATTGCGTCCGCCTCAGCGAATTTCCCTTGCAATAGATATAGCCGACTTAAAGATCGTGTGGCCTGCAACTGACGATAGATCACATCACGCGCGGTGTCCTTATTTTCAATTCGCGCCAGCGTTGCGTAAGCCGTTTCCCATGAATGAGTTGCATCCGCCAAGCCGGCTCGACCCATTTCTAATCCTGCTAAATGCGCATGTGCGTTGGAAACGGATAGAAGACGCGATTTACTGCTGGGTTCTGCCGCCAGTAATCTGTCCTTATAGCGGAGCGCGGCCTGATAATGTCCTTCGGCACGATGGTCTTGCCCACGTGCCAAAGCCACGCCGCCCAGATTCGTGAATGCGTAGGATAACTCCTCTGTCGCGCGTTCGGAATTGCCTTCCAAATTTTCTAAGGCGTGAGCCAGTTCCAGATAGGATTCAAAATACTCTTGGGCGTCTTCGTAATTTTTCCGATCGTAATGATTATATCCAACCCAAAACGCACTTTGAGCATGCTCGAAAACGCGAGCAGGATTTTGCCAGTCTCGGGCGAGCTGCGCCCCTGTCGCGCCATAGGCCCGCTCGAAATAACGGTCCGCTTCTGGCAGGTTACCTAGTTTGCGCTGGATTTCTCCCAGGCTGTGAAACACGCGCGCCCGCCGGCCAAGCGCATCATCATCATGGTCCGACAAAGCGTAGCCATCGTAATAATCCGCTGCATTTTGCCCCACAATGTTGAGCGCATCGAGCCGTCCGACCTCTTCCAATTTATCCTTCAAATCGGTCAGCATAAACTCGATCTGTCCTTCCGCGTCATTTCGGCGTTGCTCGGCCTCTTGCCGCGCATCCGTGGCCGCCCACGTCATCGCTGCCATGATTGACACGGTTAGCGCAGAGATTGCCGTGACCGCCGTCACACGCCGACGGGACCTTCGTCTTTCACGCTGTAAAAGATCATCGAGACCCACACCCAACATTGATGCCGCTAATTGCGTAATGCCGAAACGGAAACCTTCCCGCGTTACCATGTTAGCCGCCAAGGGCTCACGGCCGTCAGCGATTAGAGCGGGTGGAAAGGCCGTATCCGGGTCCCCGTCTATGATTGCGGCGAGGATTGACCCTTCGCCATGTAGTTTTCGAAAGAGACGAATTTCATCATTGACCCAATGCGACTCTTTGGCGGCCGGCGAACACAGAACAATCAGAAATCGCGAATTTTGCACCGCTATCCGTATTTTTTCGGGCAATGAATGGTGGGCCGTTAGTTCAGTGACATCACGAAAAATCGGCTTTAGCGACGACCGCTCGGCCATGATGTCTTTCGCGGGAATAGGGAAATTTTCCAAGCGTTGCTGAACGCGCCTAGCGATCGCCTCATCGGCATGCGCATACGATAAAAAGGCAGCATAGTGACGTGTCTGGTCGCTCAAATCGCCCCCCATCCGTTCGTGTGTTGGCTGCAAGACCGACGAACGTTTCGTTTCCGTATAGAAATTTTTAAGCGTTGGCTAGTTGCCCGTTAGCCCGGCCAGTCCGGACCGGCTTAACGTCTACAGGCTTTGAATAGAGAAAGAGCCGGTCACATCCAACACGGACAGATTAGCTGAAAATACTCGCTATCGAAGAAACGGGTAATGGAGCGGGCGATGGGGATTCGAGCCTCGGCCTGCGCGGCCCGAGCGCAAAACACATATCGAGTGGGTTCGTCGGACGCCAAAATCGGCAAAAAAGTTTCGTGATTAAAACGAAAAGTTTGGAGCGGGCGATGGGATTCGAACCCACGACATTCAGCTTGGGAAGCTGACGCTCTACCCCTGAGCTACACCCGCAACGTCACGTCCATGACACGCGGAGCAGGTGGCTGCAATATGTGGGCTGACAAAGCTATCATTGGACGCAGCGCGGCACGCAGATCAGTTTGTGCGTCCATTCGTAAACACCATATGCTGAAATCAACAACAGGCCCCCTCGCCGCCCTCACGGCCTCAGTCCCCCTGCCGCCGCCGGATGGCGCTGTCCTGCAAGACGTCTATGACGCCGAAAGCGCTTATCTGCGCGCTATGCGGGACGGGCGGGCCGGGCCGATCTGGTATAGCTGGCTGCCGCATCTATCGCTGTCGGTCTCTCGGCGCGAAGCGCAGACGCTCGGTGATCTATCGCGGTTTACCGCTGAGCCTGTTGCGATCCGGCAGACAGGCGGCACCGCCGTCCCGCAAGGTCCGGGTACGCTGAATGTGTCCGTGTTCCTGCGCCGACCTGGCGCACCGCAAATCCGCGAGACCTATTTGGAATTAATTGCCGCGCTAAAGGATGGCTTTGCGGGAATAGGCCTGGAGACCTCACACGGCGCGCGCGCGGGCAGCTTTTGTGACGGAGAGTTCAACCTGCTGCATGAAGGACGAAAGCTCGTCGGAACCGCCCAACGCTGGGCAAGTGACGGGGCGGGTGGCTCGCTCTGTCTTATGCACTGTGCCATCCTGTCCGGCGGCGACCCAGAGTGGCTCTGCGCCCGAACCGAAGCGCTCTACACGGCCTGCGGCCTGACCCGACACTATGATCCCGACGCGCATAGCGGCGTAGACATAGACCGCGCCGCGCTTGATGCCGCTTTAGCGGAGCCGTTGTCGCGACTGATTGGCGGTAGAGACACATAAAAAGACCCCGCCATCATGGCGGGGTCCGGGAGAGTTTCGTTAGGACCGCTCACAGCGTTCGCTGTGGCTTCGCTAAGCGCTACGCCACATTCGCGAATTGGTTCATCGTATTGTGCTCACCGCCCGCTTTCAGCGCGCGCTCACCGCCAGTCATTTCCTTAAAGGTGTCACCTAGATCCGAGCCCACCTCATGCTGGTGTTTCACAGCGGAGACATTGCGGCGAATTTCTTGGCGTTGAATACCGCGAACATAAGCCAGCATCTTGTCGTCACCGAAATAACCTTCAGATAAAGTATCCATGCCGAGCGCGTCCAAGTGGAAGGTCGGCAGAGTGATCAAATTATGGAAGACTCCGGCTTCGCGTGCAATGTCTGTTTGGAAAGCCTGCAAGCGTCGATCCGCTTCGAGACCGAGTGGATCCTCGTCATATTTTGCGCTCATCAGGCTCTCTTCTGGATAGCTGCTGGCGTGGATTTTTCCTTCGGCAATCCAGTCCTCGCGCACCTGCTTACGCAGATTGAGCGTCCAGTTGAATGACGGGCTATTATTATAGGTCAGCTTGGCATGAGGCACAGCTTCCTTCACCCGGTTCACCATGGAGGCGATCTGCGCGACATTCGGTGTTGCGGTTTCAATCCAAAGCAAATCCGCCCCCCCTTCAGTCAGGCTACTAATGCAGTCTTCAACCACACGGTCTTCGCCGGTTCCCGCGCGGAATTTGTAGAGCCCGTTTGGCAAGCGGGTTGGCTTGACGAGCGCGCCGTTCAATCGAATCGCAACATCGCCATCCCCGAGATCATCCAGCGATTTCACCGGCGTTGTCTCGAGCCACTTCGTATATTGGGCCGCGCTATCCCCTGTTTCACGTGAAACAGGTATTTTTTGCGTTAGGCCCGCCCCGAGTGAGTCTGTACGCGCGACGATGACACCGTCATCGACACCCAGCTCTTCAAAAGCGAGGCGAACGGCGCGGAGCTTCTCGACAAAGTCCTCACGTGGCACCGTCACCTTACCGTCTTGGTGTCCGCATTGCTTGGCGTCTGATACCTGATTTTCGATTTGGATGCAGCACGCCCCAGCCTTGATCATTTCCTTGGCGAGCAGATAGGTGGCGTGGACATTCCCAAACCCGGCATCAATGTCGGCAATGATCGGACGGACATAGGTTTCGTGCGCGTCGATTTTAGCGATGACCGCTTTGCGGGTCACCTCATCGCTGGCCAATTTTAGCTCTGCGAACAGGTCGTTGAGCTCTACCTCATCGGCTTGGCGCAGGCTGGTGTAAATCTCTTGGATCAAATCCACGACAGACGTCTTTTCGTGCATAGACTGATCCGGAAGATGACCAAAACGATTGCGAAGACCCGCAACCATCCACCCAGACAGATAGACATAGGCGCGGTCTAGCGTGCCCTTCTGGCGTTTTATGGCCCGCATCATCTGCATGGCGTGGTACCCGCTCCAACAGCCGAGAGACTGCGTGAATTGCGACGAGTCCGCATCATAGCGAGCCATATCGGCGCGCATGACTTTTGCCATCGCCTTGGCAATATCCAGATGCGTTTCAAACGTGTTCTGGGTCTTAAGCTGCGCGATTTCGTCGAAGGAAATACCAGCGGGCGCCCCATTTGGATAGCGGTGCTGCAAATTCGTGAGAGTCTCTGAGTAGGTCATTATTCGGTCTCCAAAATATCGTAGGCAGGAAGGGTGAGGAAGTCCGGCAGGTCCGCACTGGTTGCGGTGCGGGTGAAAAGTTTCGCGGCTTCGGGGAAGCGGCCCGCAATGAATGCGTCGCGCCCGAATTCATCTTGAAGGCTTGCAAAGACGTGATCGAATACGCGGTCATAGAGACCTTGGCTCATTCGCGCGATTGAGCCGTCTTCCAGCTCAACCTCCGCCCCATGCCGAAGCCATTGCCAGACTTGCGCGCGGCTGATCTCCGCCGTTGCGGCATCTTCCATCAAGCCGTGAATTGGCACTGCGCCGCGACCCGAGAGCCAGGCGGCGATGTAGCGAATGCCAACATCGATATTGGTTCGCAGACCAGCCTCAGTCACGGTCCCTGTGTGAGGCTCCAGCAGGGCGGCGTCGCTAATGTTTCGGGCTTGGCGCTTCTTCTTGATCTGGTGTTTGCCGGGCATGTGGGCATCAAACGCTTCGCGGGCGGTGGCCACCATAGCGGGGTGTGCGACCCATGTGCCGTCATGACCAGCCCGGGCTTCGCGTTCTTTGTCAGCCTTGATTTTCGCAAAGGCGGCGTCATTCGCGGCATCGTCATTCTTCACCGGAATCTGCGCGGCCATCCCGCCCATAGCGTGCGCCCCGCGGCGGTGACACGTATCGATGAGGCGCAAACTGTAAGCCCGTAAGAACGCCCGATCCATGCCGACTTGCGCGCGGTCCGGCAGCAGGAACTGCTTATGATTGCGCAGCGTTTTAATGTAGCTGAAGATGTAGTCCCAGCGGCCACAGTTTAGGCCAACAATGTGACGGCGCATAACGTAGAGGATTTCTTCCATCTGCATGGCGGCGGGGAGCGTTTCGATCAGGATCGTCGCCTTCATCGTACCATTGGGCAGACCCAGAGCCGCTTGGGCGAAGTTGAACACATCATTCCACAACCGCGCTTCTTGATAGCTTTCCAGCTTTGGCAGGTAGAAGAAGGGCCCCCGTCCATCAGCCGCCAAAGCCGTCGCATTGTGGAAAACGAAGAGGCCGAAATCAAACAAGCTGG
>CAZSUW010000016.1:34482-40395 GCA_964610115.1 uncultured Algimonas sp. | reverse complement strand
GCGGATGGGATTGAAATTCTCGGGCCCTCAGAAGCGCCCATTAGCCGCCTGCGGGGACTGTTCCGCCAGCGGCTCTTCATCCGCGCAGAGCCCGGCGTGAACCTGTCTGCCTACATGACGGCCTGGCGCGCGCGACAAAAGCGCGTGCCTGCCAAATATAAAATTCAGATCGACATTGATCCGCAGAGCTTTGTTTAGCGGGCCGTTACAGCAGTTCGATTTCTCCGTAACCTAATCGGATCAGGCCGTTTTTTTGCAGGCTGTCCAGAGCCTTTCCAATACTGACGCGGGACAGGCCGAGGGCGAAGGCGAGGTCCGTTTGGCGTATGGGGAGTGTGTTCGTTTCAAACCCACCCATTTGGATTAGGCGGCGCAGATGTTTTTCAATTCGCTCTTCTTTTGACGCGCCGCGCAAATCATCTGCCATATCCAGCGCGGCGTAGAGCCGGTGGGTCAAGGTGCGAAGCAAAGCCTCCGATAATTCGGGATGGCGTTGCATCAAGTTCGTCATGCTTTGAGGAGGCAGCTCTAATAGGCGCGTGGCACCAAAACTTTCCGCGTCATAGGCGCGGGGGGCACCCATGAACAGCGTCGCTTCACCAAAGCAATGACCCGTGCCGAGAATGCTCGCTTGGGTATAGCCGCCGTTTTCATGGTAGATACCAAACCGGACTCGACCCGATAAGATAATTGAAAGGCCGGGTCGGCCGCCGCCGCGACTATGGATTAACTGACCCTTTTCAAACTGACGCAAATGTCCAGCGGATGTCATCTCTTCGACGATGGCGCCGGATAAAAGGCTCATAAGGGCGGTATCGGAAAAACCCAACATGGTCGCAGGATAAATGCTAAAATATTAGCATTCAAGGGAAAGAAGTCCGGCTATCCTGTCCTACAACGATGACCAAAAAGAGTCGGGGAGAGTGATGGACAAGCTGCTTATATTGGCGATTTTTGCCGGCTTCGCGGTGATGGAAGCGCTCCACACGGGCTTCTTTCGCAAGGACAAAGCGGTGAAGGGGGACGGCTTTGTCGAACTGGTCAGCACAGTTGCTCTGCTCGGGTTTACGCAGCCTTTGGTCTTATTCGCAGCAGCCTTTCTGGGGAGTGTTTTCCTGCCGGACCAGGCGGGGGCGCTGGCGGGTATTCCGTTGATTGCAGCCATTGGGCTGTTCCTGATTTTTGATGATATGACCCAATATTGGTGGCACCGGATTTCGCACAGCGTACCGTGGCTCTATAAGCTACATCGCCCGCATCATAATCCGGAATATCTGTCCATCCGCGTCGTTTACCGGAATAACCTTTTTTACTATCTCCTGATGCCGGGGCTGTGGTTCTCGGGCCTGCTAATCTATCTTGGCTTGGGCTGGGTTTATGCGGGCTATATTGTGGTCAAGCTGGCCGTGATTACCGGCGCGCATAGCGATGTGCGCTGGGACGAACCGCTTTACAAAATCAAATGGCTCTCGCCCGTTATGTGGGTGGTCGAGCGGACGATCTCGACCCCTGCCACGCATAGCGCCCATCACGGCAAATATGCCGCTGACGGCATTACGAATTACAAAGGCAATTTCGGCAATCTGCTCTTTTTCTGGGATGTGCTGTTCGGAACAGCGAAAATCACGCGGCAATATCCCGAAGAATTCGGCGTGGAAAACCTGCCCGAGACATCAACCGCCGAACAGCTCCTCTGGCCGCTCGTGCGGACATCACCAGCGATCGAGCCGATTGAGGCGGCGGAGTAGGACGGCATCCTATAGTGGCGCCTTAAACGGGTCGCGCATGAGGATCACGTCTTCGCGTTCGGGGGACGTGCTGACCATGGAGACAGGGCAGCCGATCAGCTCTTCGATATGGCGAACATATTTTACGGCTTCAGCGGGCAGTTGCGCGGACGAGCGCGCGCCGCGCGTACTGCCGTCCCATCCGGGCAGGCTTTCATAGATCGGCTCGACCCGCGCTTGCAGGGACGCGCCAGCCGGCAGGCGGCGAATAATTTTCCCGTCCAGGCGATAGCCCGTGCAGATTTTGATTTCCTGCAATCCGTCCAGAACGTCCAGCTTGGTCAGGGCGATGCCTGTAATGCCGCCCGTGACAATGGCTTGGCGCACCATGACGGCGTCAAACCATCCGCAGCGGCGCTGACGGCCTGTTACCGTCCCAAACTCATGGCCGCGTTCGCCGAGACGTTGGCCGATTTCATCGGTCAGTTCCGTCGGAAAGGGGCCTTCGCCGACACGGGTTGTATAGGCTTTGGTGATACCCAGCACATAGTTCAGCGCGCGGGGCCCCAGGCCTGTTCCGCTGGCGGCTTGCCCGGCAATCGTGTTGGAACTCGTGACAAAGGGATACGTGCCGTGATCAATGTCGAGCATGGCGCCTTGGGCGCCTTCAAAGAGGATGCGTTGCTCAGACTTCGCCGCATCATCCAGCACTTGCCAAACGGGAGCCATGAAAGGCAGGATCTTCGGAGCCACATCCAGCAGGCTTTGCGTGAGCTCATCCGCATCAACGGGTGGGTGGCCGAGACCTTTGCGCAGCGCATTGTGGTGATGCAGCAGGTTTTCGACGCGGGCTTGTAAATGCTCTGGATCATTCAGGTCACAGACGCGAATGGCGCGGCGGGCGACTTTGTCTTCATAGGCGGGGCCGATCCCGCGCTTGGTCGTGCCGATCTTCACCCCGTCAACGCGGTTTTCGCGGATGCCGTCCAGTTCGGAATGTATGGGCAAGATCAGCGCGGCAGATTCTGAAATCTTCAGATTATCCGGCGTGATAGACACGCCTTGGCCTTTGATCCGCGCCATTTCATCCAAAAACGCCCAGGGGTTGAGCACAACGCCATTGCCGATCACAGACAGCTTGCCGCCGCGCACTATCCCGGAGGGGAGGAGGGAGAGCTTATAGGTCGTCCCGTCGACCACCAGCGTATGACCCGCATTATGCCCGCCTTGAAAGCGTGCGACCACGTCGGCACGGCTCGACAGCCAGTCAACGATCTTGCCTTTTCCTTCATCGCCCCATTGCGAGCCGACAACGACAACATTAGCCATGAGACATTCCTACCCGTTCACCCGCTCGAGGCCTTAACGGGCGTGTAAGAAAAAGGCGAGAGGCTAGAACCGTAGCGCTGTGCGTAAACCCCAACTCTCAAGGCCTTCATTGGAACCCGTGGCGATAATATTACCGTGGGAGAGGTGTTCGATGAAGACTTCAACGGCGAGTTTGCGGTTCACGCGATAGCCCGCCGTAAAGGCATTGCGGAACAAAACACGCCCGCCAAATTCGATATTATTGCTCTGACGAAAGTCAAAGTCCTGTAAATCAATCAAGGTTTGTAAGGTTTGTTCCTCGGTAAACGGACCCGTAATCGTGCCGTCCAGCAGGCCTTGCAGTAAGACACTGCGTTCGTTCTCTAGCTCGCCATTGTGAACAACCACGCCTGTCGCCCATTCGCCATAGAGCCGCTCGCCGCCATACCAACGATAGAGTGCGCCCGCCCCGCCATAGCTGGTCCGGCCGCCGAGGTTGAGCGTGCCGCCGACCCAGGGTTGCGGGCGGAATGTATCGCGCAGAAAACCGGGGGTGAGGCGGGTCAGAAACTCTGACTGGGGCAAGACAATCTCGGCATTGATCGCACCGCTATTCTCTTTGCCCTTGGACTCCCCAAGACCGAGGATTGAGATGTCGTGTTCGGTTGCGCCAAGCCTGAACTCGGCCTGATCGCGAAGTGGATCATTGACCTGCGCCATGGCGGGCATTGTGACGCCCAATATCAAAGCCAGTGATAAAATAAGCTGTTTCATAATCGCCCTCTCTCACCATTTGTTTGGATTGGCTCGGAAGACGGGTCAAGGACGGACCTTTAAAACAGGCTGCCTTGCGGATCGGGTGTTTGTGCCTCTTTGCGCGCCTTATGCCGACGCGCGGGACGCCGTCGGCTTGGGCGTTTGCGACTGCCATGTTTCTTGACGATTTCCAGACTGATCTCGCGAAAGCCCGGTTCGCGGCGAAGGCCGTAGATTTTGGCTTTCGCTTCGCGGGCCGCCTGTTCGTGATCGATAATGCGTTCCGGGTATAGGCGGGGAATCACGCTCGCGGCCTCTTCCCACTTCCAAGGCTCTTGCAGAAATTTATCCGGTACATCCGCCAGTTCCGGCACCCAGCGCCGTGTGAATTCACCTGTGGGATCTTGGTCATAGCCTTGCTTGACGGGATTATAGACGCGGACCGTATTCATCCCCGTTGTGCCGCTTTGCATCTGCACTTGCGGCCAGTGAATACCCGGTTCAAAGTCGGTGAACTTGCGGGCATAGGCTAGCCCCGGCTCGCGCCAATGCAGCCAGAGATGATAACTCGACACCGCCATCAACATGGCCCGCATACGGAAATTCAGATAGCCCGTCGCGTTGAGCGCGCGCATGCAGGCATCGGCAAAAGGCAAGCCCATCTGCCCTTCGCGCCACGCCCAAAGCCGCTCTGCGGCCGCTGGGTCTTCGCTAGGATTAGGCCGTAGTCCGTCATAGCCGGAATGCAGATTGCGAAACTCAATTTCGGGTTCGCTCTCCAGCTTTTGCGTGAAGTGACAATGCCAATGCAGCCGCCCGGAAAAGCTCGTCATCGATCCGCGCCAGGTCCCGACTTTTTCACCCGCCGCAGCAAGCTGTTTCAGCTCCCTCTGACGCGCCCAAAGAGCTTGCGCTGTCTCGCGCATGGAAAGACATCCATAAGCCAAATAAGGCGATAGGCGCGAACATTCGTCAAAGGCCGTGACGGGACTGCTCATGGCTTTGCGATAGGTCTCGCCGCGTTCATAGAGGAAGCTGTCCAATAATCGCCGCGCCGCTTTGCGTCCGCCTTTTTGGCGTTCGGGGCAGGGATCAGGGGGCATGCCCAGATCGCGCCACGTTGGCATGGGGTCGCTTAGAAGGTCCGTGCCGCGCAGCCAATCGGGGGTTTCGATCTTGGGTTGACCCATAAAGGCGTCCCATTTTTTCGACCAGCCGTCGCGGTCTTTCAGGGGGCGGAAGACTCCGAATTGCTGATATTCATGCCACGCCACATCATTATCGCGGCACCACGATTTCACGGCTTTGTCGCGTTGATAGGTCCACTTATTCCCCGTCTCTTCGTGACTATGCAGGGTGATGTCGAACTGCGTGTTGAGAGCGGCCAGGACGTCAATCACCCTGCCCGATTTGACAATCAGCGGCGCGCCGAGCTCCGTCAGACGCATGTTCAGCTCCAGCAGGCATTCGCGAATAAACGACCATTGCCGCGCCGACGTCTCAGGTAAATGCCAATAGTCCCGCTCCACTACATAGAGCGGTATGACAAAGCCTTCGCTGTCTGCGGCGGCCACCAGCGCAGCCTGATCGGCAATGCGCAGGTCGCGTTTCAGCCAGACGATTTGGGCTTTGGGTTTTATTGCGCCAGTGTTCACGCCCTTGCTTACGGCGCAGCCCCATTGAAAATGCGCCCCTGCGGCTCTAGGGCGCGGTTATGAGCGAAAAAAAGCGAAACTATGCCGATGTGACCGCCCAAATCGAAGCGGTCTTAGACGGCGAGCCCAATCTGACGGCGCGCCTCGCCACTGTGGCCTGTCTGTTGTCGGAAGCCTTTGAGGACTATTTCTGGACCGGCTTCTACATGGTCGATCCGGATAAGCCGAATGAATTAGTCGTCGGCCCGTATCAAGGCACACTGGGGTGCTTGCGTATCCCGTTCGGCAAAGGCGTCTGTGGGACGGCAGCGGCGGAAGGCGTCACCCAGATCGTCGAAGATGTTCATGCCTTTCCGGGTCATATCGCCTGTGACGCCCGATCCGAGAGCGAGATCGTCGTGCCTGTCTGGGATGGTGACACGCTGATGGGCGTGCTGGATGTGGATAGCACGCGCAAAGGCGCGTTT
>CAZSUW010000016.1:0-34382 GCA_964610115.1 uncultured Algimonas sp. | reverse complement strand
CCGTCATAAATCCAGAGGCGCCCTGCGAGTGTGTTACCAGCGCCAGTGATCAGCTTGATCGCTTCCAAAGCCATTTTGCTGCCGACAATGCCGGTTAGCGCGCCGATAATGCCGACTTCGGCACAGCGTTCTTCTTGGGGTGGGGTGTCTGGCACGAAGCATTGATAGCAGGGTCCCATCGCCCCGGATGCAGTGCGTGTGCCAAAGACGCCGACTTGTCCCGACCAGCGCCCGACTGCCCCAGAGATAAGCGGCGTGCCCAAGGCCTGAGCGGCTTTATTCACCGCAAAACGGGTGGCGAACCTATCTGTCCCGTCAAGGATCACATCGAAGCCGTGGAGTAAGGTTTTAGCGTTTTTGGCGTCCAAACGGCGCGCCCGCGCTCCGGCTGTGACGTCCGGGTTAATCGCCATAAGCCGATCGGCCAACACCCTCGCTTTGGGTTTGCCAATATGGTCTATTCCGAACTGGACTTGGCGCTGCAGATTTGACGCCTCCACGACGTCATCATCGATGATCGCGATATGACCAACACCGGCGGCAGCCAGATAGAGCGCGGCCGGTCCGCCGAGCCCGCCCGCGCCCACAAGGCACACCTTCGCATCCAGCAGTGCATTCTGCCCCGGTCCGCCGATCTCGCGCAGGACCAGATGGCGCGCATAACGCTCTGTCTGTTTTGGTGTCATGGCGGTTCTTATCGTTAGGCAGTCGACCCATCATCAAAAAGCGGCGTGGAAAGATAGCGTTCTGCAAAGGACGGAATGATCGTGACGATCCGTTTGCCGCGCATATCGGGCCGTGCGCCCACCATTAAGCTGGCGGCAACGGCCGCGCCGGAACTAATACCGATTGGCACACCATCTTCGGCGGCGACATGCTTGGCCGTACCGAATGCAGCGTCAGAATTGATTGTGACGACCTCGTCGACCAAATCCGTGTCGAGATTATCCGGGATAAAGCCCGCGCCAATGCCCTGAATTTTATGGGGACCTTTTTCGCCCTTGGAAATCATCGGGCTTTCAACGGGTTCGACGGCAATGACATGAATGTCCGGGTTCTTTTCTTTCAGGAATTTGCCCGCCCCTGTCAGCGTGCCGCCCGTGCCGACACCCGCGATAAAGACATCCACTTCGCCCTCGCAATCCGCCCAGATTTCAGGACCCGTTGTGGCGTAATGGATGGCGGGGTTAGCCGGATTGTCGAATTGTCCCGCCCGTACGGCACCGGGGGTTTCTGCAATGATCTTCTCCGCTTCGGCCATCGCGCCCGGAATTCCGCCTGCGGCTGGGGTTAGGACTAGCTCCGCGCCGAGCAGCTTCATCATTTTACGCCGTTCTACACTCATGCTTTCAGGCATGACGAGGATGGCTTTATAGCCCATAGCGGCGGCGGCAAAGGCAACGCCAATGCCGGTATTGCCCGACGTGGGTTCAACGATAATGCCGCCGGGTTTCAGCGTCCCAGCCTTTTCCATCTCTTGGAGCATGTTGATCCCGATCCGGTCTTTGACCGAGGCGCAAGGATTGAAGAATTCCATCTTGTAGCAGAGGTCTGCCGCCACTCCCGCTGTGATGCGGGGCAGGCGGACGAGCGGGGTCCCGCCCATTGTTTCCAAGATCGAGTCGTAAATTTTCCCGTGCGCGCGCATGTGAAGCTCCTTTGTCAAACTTGATGGCTATATAGGACGAGCCGCCGCCTAGGCGAAGGCTTTCTCGCCAGAGACTGTGATCGTCATTTGCAGGCCGTGATCGTGGAAATCCTTTTTCGCGTCGATGTAAGGCAGCATATCCAGAAGACGCGTGCCAAATCCAATTGTGCCGTCCGGCTTCGTAATCGGCGTGCGACAATGTTCGACCCATTTCAGGTCCAATACGTTGTCCTCGCGCTGCCATCCTATAGATAAAGTCCCGCCGCGATCACTCAAGGCGCCATATTTGGCGGCGTTAGTGGCAAGCTCATGGGTGACCATGCACAGGTCTTTTGTCGCTTCGAGCGAGAGTCGAACGTCGGGGCCAGTTAGGGCGAGCGTGTCACCGTCTAAACGGGCAAAGGCTTTCAGTTCCTCTTCCAATATCCGCCGCACGGTCAGGCCGCGCCAATCATCTTGCGCGAGCATTGTATTGGCTTTGGCGAGCGATTTAAGGCGATCAACGAATTGGCTGACAAATTCGGGAACGCTTACTGCGCCGCGACTGGTCAGCCGGGCGATTGAACTCACCACGGCGAGCGTGTTTTTCACGCGGTGGTTTAGCTCAAACGCAATGGCTTGGTTTTGCTGCCGTAACTCATGGCGCAGGGTTATGTCTTCGGCGCGTTGTATCATGCCGATAACGTGGCCTTTCTCATCGCGTATCGGGTCTTGCGTTGCTTGCCAGACGACATCGGCAATGCTTCCGTCTTGGCGTTCCAGTTTAAAGGGTTGCGCGTCGAGTTGCGTTGTGACGCCATTCTTTAAGGTCTGATCAAACTGCTCTCTTACGGCTGCGATGCGCTCTGTCGTGTCAGGAAAGCAGTCAAAAATATTCCGTCCGATGAGATCGGAAAGCTGAGTATGCGTCGCCTCCAGATAAGGGGCGTTCGCATAAACAAATCGCAGGTCGCGATCGACAACCATAATCGGCAGGCTCACGCCGTTTAACAAAGCGGCTTGATCTGACGTGAGGATTGCCGTGCCGACTATCTGATTAGGCGCGATGGATTGGGTGTCGCTCACGCCGTGCCAGTCGATCCGTAACCGCCTGCGCCGCGCTCAGTTTCGTTAAGTTCGGTGACAATCTCGAACGTCCCTTGCGTCACAGGCGCCAGCACCATTTGCGCAAAGCGATCGCCGCGATTGACGGTAAAGGGCTCTGATCCGTGATTGATCAGCAAAACGCCGACTTCGCCACGATAATCCGCATCGATCGTGCCGGGACTGTTCAGAACCGTAATGCCGTTGCGCAGGGCCAAGCCAGAGCGGGGCCGGACTTGCGCTTCATAACCTGCGGGCAGAGCCATACAAAACCCTGTCGGGATGAGTTGGCGTTCACCGGGCGCCAAGGTAACTGGCGCGTCTAGGGCAGCGCGAAGGTCCGTGCCAGCGGCCTGTGCCGTCTCAAATTTTGGAAGGCTTAGACCTTCAAAATGGGGTAAGGTCCGAACCTTGATCGAAACGGTCTTCATCTGTGAGCCTAGTCTGCATCCTCTGACGATGGATCTGTATCTTCACCCGTAAGATCATCCGTTTCAAGCGCATTCGCCGGATTATCCACCGTCTCTAAGTCGACCGCTTCCTCGACCGCTTCTTCGACCGATTCTTCGATGCCGGGCTCTGTTTCAGAGGCGTTTTCGTCAGCAGCGTCTTCGACCTCTTCTATATCCAAGCCGTGATCGCGGGCGGTAAAATCTTCAAGCCGCGCTTCGAGTGTTGTCTGCATCTCCTCGCTCATGGGATATGCGGACACATATTTATAACGAAACGCTCCGTCCTGAAAATACAGAGTCAGGCTGTCGCTCTCATTCGTGTCGAAATCCTGACTAATCGCGAAGGGGACGCCTGTTGCCAGGATAGCGTAATCGTCTTCGTCAGGGATAAGGTCATTGCGTTCGCACATCAGGGCGCGAATGGGTTTGTCGTCAACGGTCACGCTGATCTCTGTCTCTTCATCGTACACGCCGAGCAGAAAGTCGGTTGCAGGTCGGAAAGAGGCGACATCCATTCCCCCGCCAGCTTCGTCTTCGATATATTGCATGATGACAATTTCACAGGCTGCAATATTGCCGGCCTGAGCGACGCTGGGTAGGCTGAGAGCCGCAGCCCCAATACAGATAGCGCGAAACATTAGGATGCCGTTATCTCAGCGGCGATCCGGCGCGCGAGCGCGCGGGCGGCGGCGCGTTTGCTTTGCCGGGGTAGGCGGGTCTCATCGGTGTCAGTGACTATGATCATTTCGTTCTCCTGTCCCCCCATCACGTCGCCGGATACATCATTGGCGACGATCCAGTCACATCCCTTGCGCAGTCGCTTAGCGCGGGCGTGTTCCAATACATCATGAGTTTCCGCCGCAAAGCCAATCACAAGATCAGGACGCCGATCACTTTCACAGATCGACCGCAAAATATCCGGGTTCTCAATCAGGTCCAAGGGCGGTGGCCCGCCTTTAGGCTTTTTCGTCTTCTGGGCTGTGCTTTTCGCCGGACGCCAATCGGCCACAGCGGCGACAGAGACAAAGATATCGGCGGGTAAAGCGGCTTCGACGGCAGCCTGCATTTCCAGCGCGGTTTCAACCGCAACCGTGTCAGGTCCAACAGGGACGGGAAGGGCCGTTGGCCCGCTGACGAGCGTCACATTGGCCCCCAGATCGGAGAGAGCTTGTGCAATCGCATAGCCTTGTCGACCAGAGCTGTGATTAGATAAATAGCGCACAGGGTCGATGGGTTCACGGGTCGGGCCAGCGGTGACGATCGCGCGTTTGCCCGCCAGCGGTTTGGGCGCGCGCCAGCCATCCAGCGTGGTGTCGCCTTGCAGCAAGGCTCCAATATGATCCGCGATAACGTCTGGCTCGCTCATGCGCCCATCGCCGAACTCGCCACAGGCCATTTCGCCTGCGTCAGGCCCAATGAAAAACGCGCCGCGCTCGGTCAGGGTTTTGATGTTGGCCTGCGTGGCATCAGACTCATACATGCGTACATTCATGGCGGGCGCAAAAAGGATGCGCTTGTCTGTGGCCAGCAGCGTCGTGGAAGCCAACCCGCTGGCAATACCATGCGCGGCTTTGGCGAGCATATTGGCCGTGGCCGGCGCGACAACGATCATGTCGGCGTCACGCGATAATTCTATATGCCCCATCTCGGATTCCGCCGTCAGGTCCCACAGGTCTTCAAAGACGGTTTCGCCGGACAAAGCTTGTAGCGATAATGGCGTAACAAAATTCGCCCCGCCCTCGGACAAGATACAGCGCACGCCGATCCCGCGCTTTTTCAGTTCGCGCACCAGCAGCAGCGACTTAAACGCGGCAATGCCACCACCGATGATAAGGAGGATAGAGCGGGTCATGCACCTAGTCTAGCGGGACTAAACCTGCGCCGCTACCCACATTCCGCCGAGCGCCAGGGCCGCACCGGCTGCCGCGTAGGCAACGGGTCGTAAGGGCGAGGCGGGGGGCGTGGCATCGACCGTCTGGATGACGGGTGCGCGGGAGAGGTCGATTTCGCCATTCGCCCACGCTTCGGCCAGTTGGGCGATGTTTTCGGTGGCATCCGGCAGGCGGCGAAGTGTGGTGCGCAGGCGCGCGAGTGTGTCCAGCGCATCATCCATGATTTTTTCCGGCCCGAATTCATAGCGCACGGCCTCCTCCACAATCGGGCGGCTGGCCTCCCACATGTCGAAATTGGGATCCAACCGACGCGCCACCCCTTCGGCCTGCATCATCGTTTTCTGCAGCAGGATCAGCTGCGGTTGCAGCGGCATGTCGAACATCTCTGTGATTTCGAGCAGTTGCAGCAGGACTTTCGACATGGACACATCTTCGGCTTGCTTGCCAAAAATCGGCTCGCCGACCGCGCGCAAGGCGGTCGCGAATTCCTCCACGCTGTGATGCGGCGGGACATAGCCAATGTCGAAATGGACTTGCGCGATCTTGTAATAATCGCGCTGCAAAAAGCCGTAGAGCGTGTCGATCTCAAACCGGATTTCTTCGTCGCCCAAGCGGCCCAAAATGCCAAAATCGAGTAGGACGAGTTCGCCGTCCGGTCCGCGGAATAAATTCCCCTCATGCATGTCGGCATGGAAAATGCCGTATTTGAAGGTGGAGGCGAGGAAGCTCTGGATGACGGCTTTGGCCAGGCGCTGACGCTCTTCCAGGGGCAGTTCTAAAGTCTCTGGCGAAGAGAGGGGGAGGCCATCAATCCAGTCTGTCGCCATGACGTTCTTATCGACTAATTCCCAATGGATGGTCGGCACGCGGAACAGTTTCGTCGCCTCAGCAATATCCGCCATTTCAGAAGCGGCTGCGGCCTCTAAGCGTAGGTCCAGTTCCAGCATCACCGCGCGGCGGGCTTCCGCCACAAAGGCGCGGGGTTGCAGGCGGCGTGTGTAAGGCACAAGTTTGTGGGCGAGGTTCGCGACTTGGGCGATCACGTCCATATCTTTGGTCATGCGGTCGACGATATTCGGCCGCAGGATCTTCACAGCGACAGTTTCGCCCGTGCTTTTCAAAACGCCTTTGTGAACCTGCGCGACAGAGGCGGCAGCGACGGGTTCTGACAGGCGGCTCAGGCGGTTAGACCATGGCTCGCCCCATTCGGCTTCCAGCATGGCTTCGGCTTTGGCCATAGGGAAGGGTGGGACCTTGTCTTTCAGGCGTGACAAGCCTTCGGCGAAGACAGGATCAAACATATCGCCGCGCGTGGAGAGGATCTGCCCGAACTTGATGTAGGCAGGGCCGAGCTTTTCCAGTGCCTGCGCGAAGCGTTCGCCCGGATTGTCAGAGCGTGACCGGATCGAAAAGAAGCGCGAAATCGCCGCCACGAATCGAACCGGGGTCGGGACGAAGGGCTCATATTCTTTTGGCACAAGGGCATCGTGTCGCACCAAGACCCAGGCCGTGCGTAAAAGACGAAAAAATGTGGCCAAACTGCGCAGCATTGTCGCGGCTATAACCGCCCCCTTCCGCCCGCGATAGAGGCAAAAGCGCACGTGAGCCTTGCAGCTATGGGTCTAAGTGACTGACTTTGCTGGCAGTCTTGCGCAAAGGCTTTTGCCGACCTTGATTTCGTCCCCGCTTTCCACTGTGTGTGAGGCGAAAAAAGAGAGGACTTGCTTCCTAAAGAGGAATCGGTGCTTTAACAGTTTCTTAGGGACGGCATTAGCACATGTACCACTACATCTGGTGTGTGCCGGGGAAGACAACACAAGAACTAGCTGTTAGGGCAGTAGCCCTTCGGATAAATCTAGAGAAGCAGGATCAACAGATATGGGCGTTATTGAACCAATCAATGCAGGCAAATCCGGGCTTTTGATCCCGTCCCATACCTATAAGCCGTTTCGGTATCCTTGGGCGTATGAGTTTTGGCGTCGCCAGCAGCAAATCCACTGGATGCCGGAAGAAGTGCCTTTGGGTGAAGACCTGAAAGATTGGGCGACGAAGCTGACGGTTGTTGAGAAAAACCTGCTGAGCCAGATTTTCCGCTTCTTCACCCAGTCTGATGTGGAAGTCGGCGGCAATTATATGGAAAACTATATGCCGCTCTTCAAACCCGTCGAAGTGCGGATGATGTTGAGCAGCTTCTCCAATATGGAGACGATTCACATAGCGGCCTATGCGCTCTTGCTGGAAACAATCGGCATGCCGGACAGCGAGTTTTCGGCCTTTATGGAATATGACGAAATGGTCGCAAAGCACGACTATCTCGGTCAGTTCGGGGTCGAGACGGATAAAGATATTTTGACATCCATGGCCGTCTTTGGCGGCTTTACCGAAGGGCTACAGCTCTTTGCGTCTTTCGCCATGTTGATGAACTTCCCGCGCCTGAACAAGATGAAGGGCATGGGGCAGATCGTGAGCTGGTCCGTTCGCGACGAGAGCCTGCACTGTGAAGGCATGATCAAGCTGTTCCACACCTTTGCCAAAGAAACAGGCGCGCTGACGCCGGACGTGAAAGACAATATCGTCGATTGCTGCAAAACCGTCGTGAAGCTGGAAGATAAATTTATCGATCTGGCGTTCGAGATGGGCCCGGTCGAAGGGATGACCGCGGAAGATATTAAGCGCTATATCCGTTATATCGCGAACTGGCGTTTAAAGCAGCTGGGTCTGCCGACCGTTTATGCGGGTGTGGACGAGCATCCGCTGCCATGGCTCACAGAAATCCTGAACGGGGTTGAGCATGCGAACTTTTTTGAAGCGCGTGCGACGGAATATTCCAAGGGCGCGACGGAAGGCGATTGGCACGGCGATGACGGCGTGTGGAGCAAATTTGCCGCCTATGACGCCAAACGCGCGGTTGAAGCAGCGGAATAAAGCGCCTCATGCTGTCGCAGCACAGCTCTGAACACTAGTAAGACGTAGGCGGGCCTGATAGCGGCCCGTCTATGTCATTGATCGACCTCGACGATAGGCTCCGGCCGTTTCAAAGCATTTTCAACTTCCGTGACTTTGGCGGCTATGCCGGGACAGACGGGCGCGCCCTTGTCACGGGTAAGTTGTTTCGATCGGCCCATCTAAACGCTCTGTCAGAGGCGGATATTGCCGAGATTGATGCCTTACCGATTGGCGTCATCACGGATTTCCGACATGCGCCAGAGCGTATCAAGCAACCGTCCAAATGGTCGGGGCGTGCTGTCGTGCTGACCCAGCCGGAAGCCGAAGAAACGCTGGCCATGGCCCCGCATGAAGCCTTTGCGCGCGAACATCTGCATAAGGCGGAAGACGCCCGCAATTATATGATCGGGTCATATGCCAGGCGCATGCATGATCCGTCCTTCATCGCCTTGCATCGTCAGGCTCTGGTCGAAATGGCGACCCGCGAGGCAGAGGATGATGGCGTCTTGGTCCATTGCGCGGCCGGCAAAGACCGCACGGGCACATTTGTGGCCTTGGTACAAAGCCTGCTGGGCGTGAGCCGCGAGGACATCTTGGCAGATTATATGCTGACAGAAACGGCCGTTGATATTGAAGCGATTTTAGACCCCGCTGCCGCGCTATACAGCCAGCGTTATGGCCGGCCGATTTCCGCTGACGCGCTCCGCCCTATGTTTGGGGTTGAACCCGCCTACCTAGACGTCAGCCTTGAAAAAATGGGTGATGCCGTCAGCTATGCGACAAGCGTTTTAGGTCTCGATGCCGATATTCTTGAGCGCTTGCGGGATCGGTATTTGGACGCGGGCTAGGCTTAGCTACAAGTTGTCGAGCTACCAAAGCCGGTACACGTCATTTCGCTATCTACGCCATCACCGATTTCAACAGAAGTGGAACGCCGTGGTTTCAGCATAAATGTTTCGCGCAATGTGACAGTCGGGGACAAGAACCGCCTCGTGCCTTTATCGACTTGCTTGATTTTACCACCTTCGGTCTTGCTGGTGATAATCTGACGCTCATAGCCGAGCGGGTTATAGCTGTAAGCCACGTTTGCAACCACAACACCGGATGATTGCGAGAGAAGCTCTGGACCAAAGTTAGCAGGATCGACGGCTTTTAACATGCCTTTATTGCCAGAATTATAGATGGCAGACCCTAAATTTACGATATTGCCACTGGCATCCATCTCATAGCTGGTAATTTCCATGACGAATGTCGCCGTGTCAGGAACTTGGGAGACATAAAGCGTCGCGGCCATGATGTCGCCCATGTCAGCGGCGTCGACTTCCTCGACCTGTGCCACCATGTCACCCGCCACACTGGCGGAGTGGGACACTTGACGGTCAACAGACATGACCAGAGAAAGCTCGGCGAGACCGAGATATAATGCCACAATTACGGGTGCAATGATCGAAAACTCTGCCGCCGCGATCCCGCGCTCATCAGCGGTAAAAGACGGATTTTTACGGGTGTGTTTTACAAAAGGGATTTTCATGATTTCGTTCCTGTCTCTTCTACAGCTGCGCGAGGCCTTGGGCCTAAGAGCCGACGCTCGCAATTTCAGCGGCCAGATCCGCATCACAGCTGGTTGAAGTTGGAAAGGGTTCGTTCCGGAAGGCTGTCATGGCGACGATCACGCGGCGTCCAGACACCACAGGGGCACCACCGGCCGTCTTTGTTTCCAAGCGTGTCATGGCGGGGGGAAGAATAAGCGGGTAGTAAAAGGTTGCGCGAACCCCGACGGGGTCGCCGGCTGAGTTGGCTTGGTACGCCCCATTTGTGACTTGTTGATTAGGTGTTGTACCGTCCAAACCACCGTCAGTTAGTGTTGGCATAACGAATTGACTGAATCTGGGTTGTGACAGGACATCCACACGTAAATTCTGTCGGCAATTCATCAGATTTCTCATGCGACTGCAGACAAGATCGCGGAATTCGTCTTCTGTGCCGCAGCTTTGATATTGCCCAACCCGAATGGTTCGGCCGGCGTCAGACACAGCATGGCCAAGGACAGAGGAGGTAAAAAAGACGAGGGCAAGTTCAAGGATTGCGAAGATCAGCGTGAAGAATACGAGGGCGACAATACCAAATTCGATAGCCGTCGCGCCGCGATCAGACTTGGCAAGGCGCCGCGTTAGCGAACGCGCACGGCGACGCGCCCGTGTCCATAAACGCCTCTGCGCTTTCTCTGGCTTATCTTCCGAACGCATCATCGTTCCCACACCTCTCTTTAAAGGAGCGGCTTATTCTTTAGCCCCACCCACTAATACGGCATATGAGAAGGAGGTTTAAGCGCTGATAGGAAGTATGGTTAAGCGGTCCTTAACGCCAAAGACGCCCGTCAGGCAGCGTTGTCTTCTCGTTCAGCGTTTAAAAACCTGTGTCGTTTGGCGCAAAGCCACCTTGGGGAGCAGGAGTCCCGGTGAAGGTGTCACCGCCGGCTGCAGGCAGAGTGCTGAAGATCGCATTCAAACCGTCTGATGTTTCTTCGGCACCGCTATTGCTGCCCACAAAACCTGTATCATCGCCCAAAATAGGGGAGGGCTGACAATAGGGCGCGCAGCTATAGGTCCGGCGGTTACCGCCGTTGAAAACGCGCAATCCATGCGTAGGCGTTACGGCCGTGACCTGAATGTCGGCGTCCATCACTGTATTTCCCATCGGATCGAGGATGATCAGATTGGTTTCGCCAAAACCGCGGCCAACAACAAAGATCATGTTCTGACTATGCACAGACACATCCGCAATTTGCGGGTTGCCGACAATAATAGACCCGGCTTGCGCTGGTAAGCGAACGATTTGTGTCTTGTTCAGATCAACCCGGAAGACTTGGTCACCCGCTTTGGCCACATCCGTTGCACCGAGTCCCGCGCTGACCAAAACGCCAAAAAGCAAAGCAGAAATTGAGTTCAGGCGCATGTCAGGCTCCGAAAGTGTCAGTCAGACGAAAACGTCTCACGCATCATTATTTTTCGCTGATAGGCGAACGAGGTGAATGAAATCTTTATGCGCGAACGCCAAAATCGGTTTTGTCTTTATATATAGGCAGGGGGTCGAAACATGACGGAACCGAAATAAACTCCAAATTTACCTTATCTCCCAACTCGACATTAAATCCCGGTCACTAAGGAGGTCCTCAATCAGGATCACCCCGAAGCGCGGTAAGTGCGGAGCGGGCCTGATCGAACCGAGGGATTTTCCTCAAAAACGCATACGTGGGAGTCAGTTATGCAAAACCTCATGAACAAATTCGTCAAAGACGAGTCCGGTGCAACAGCTATTGAATATGGCCTGATCGCAGCTTTGATCGCTGTCGCTATGATCGCTGGTGCAACAGCTATCGGTGACCAGCTGAACAAGAAGTTCGACGAAGTCGCTGGTGCTCTGGACGCCGCTGACCAAGACAACACAGCAGCAACGAACGCTAGCGGTTCAACTGCTTAAGTCGGCTCATTTCCGGTGGCATTAGCCACCGGATACATGACAGGCGGGGGCGGCATGTGCTGCCTCCGCTTTTTTCATTTTCTGGGAGGATATGATGCTTAAGCGTTTTATTCGCGACGAGTCCGGTGCGACAGCCATTGAATACGGCTTGATCGCGGCCCTGATTGCTGTCGCTATGATTGCCGGTGCAACAGCCATTGGCGACCAATTAAACAAAAAGTTTGATGAGGTTGCAGGCACGATTGATGCAACGAGCAACCAAAATACAACAGCGACGAACTCCAGCGGCTCTACAGCCTAGATCCAATGGGTCGAGTTCACTGTAATAAGCGGGGCTTAGGCTCCGCTTTTTTGTGTTTGCGCGCCCCGCGTTGACCCGGCTTTAACCGAACATTGCTAAGTGACGCTCTCTAAATGGGAGAGACTTATGATCATCGCGATGATCGTGACATTGATTTTTGCCGCGCCCCTTATGGCGGCGGCTTACACTGACTATAGTTCTATGAAGATTCCGAACAAAATAGTTGTCGCTCTATTTTTCGCGTTTTTTCTGACGCTGCCTCTGCATTGGCAGGGCCTGCCAGTCCTAGGCGAGCATTTGGGTATGTTTGCCGCCTTCTTTGCAGCCGGTTTTGCCATGTTTGCCCTGGGTTGGATGGGCGGGGGCGATGCCAAGCTAATGGCGGCGATTGCGCTTTGGTTCGGCTGGGCGGATGCTTTGCCCTTTATTCTATACACGACATTGTTTGGTGCCGCGATCGCGCTCTTTTTGATGATGTCGAGTAAATTCGCCCCTGTCCGGTTGAAAACGAGTGCATTTGGCATGAAAATGTATCAGGGCGGCAAAGACATGCCCTATGGCATTGCATTAGCCGCCGGCGCGCTCTTCGTCTGGCCCAATAGCCAGATTGGCCTCGCTTTGCTTGGCTAAGGGTTCGCACGAAATCATCTTGAAAGGCCGCATCCACTGATGCGGCTTTTTTTATGAGGAATGTCAATCAGCTAGTCTTTGTTAACCATGCTTTAGAATGTCTGGTCGTAAGCGGAGGGTGAAGCCTTACGTGGGGAACGGTCACATGGACAGAAAAAGACTGATGCTTGCAGGCGTCCTTATCGTCGTGATGGGGGTCGTTTTTGTCATGCTAAACGGCATGAATAGCTCAGAACCTGCGCCCGTCGCAACACCAGAAACAAAAGTCATCGTCCAAGAAGTTGAATATACGCGCGTTCTGGGCGTGGTTGAGCCGCTGCAAAAAGGATCGCGTATCCGTGAGGGCGATCTTAACTGGATTGATTGGCCGACGGAGGCCGTAACGCCCGCGCTGATTGTGGATGATCCCAATGCAGAAGTTCCTGTAACAGAACAATTAGTGGGCGCTCTCGTCCGCGATCCTGTGCAACCGGGCGAGCCGCTCACCTTTAGTAAGTTCATCCGTGCGGGCGAAGCCGGTATCATGGCCGCGCTTTTAAAGCCGGGTATGCGGGCCACAACTGTCCGGATTAGTGTCGATACCGCGGCGGGTGGCTTTATCCAGCCAGGCGATCGCGTTGATATAATTCTGAAAGAGGTCTTGGGCGCTCGCGCTGTCGCGGATGGGGGGACGGGTCAGGCTGAGATTACAGCCAGCACGATCTTTAAAAACGTCCTCGTTCTCGCCATTGACCAAAGTTTTACGAATAATCCGGAGGGCGGAGCCGCAATTCCAGGGTCTACAGCCACGTTGGAGCTCTCACCTGAGGACTCAGAAGATATTATTGTTGCCCAAGACAAGGGTGATCTGGTGCTGGTTCTGCGCGGATTTAGCGGCGCAACATCGCCCGCCCCAAGCCGCGCGGCCAAACCCCGCGAAGACCAACTCTCAGAGCCGCCTTTGATGGTGTTCCGTCGCGGCAATGTTGAAACTGTGCAGCTGCAGCAGAGGTAGATATGAAACCCGACGCAAAATTCAGCCGCAATGTGGCCGTCCGTAAGTCGACGACAATGACGGCTTTGAGCTTAATCCTTGGGGCAGCGCTTTTGTCCGCAACCACGGCGCAAGCTGGGAACCGATCCTATAGTGCGATTACCCAATCAGCTGCCGCGCAAGCTCATGCGGGCGGCGTGCGTATCCAATCTCCAGGCGAGGGCATTAATCGCTCTATCGTTCTGCCATTTTCCAAAAGCACTGTGGTGGAATTACCTGTGAATGCCATGGATGTCATTGTTTCTAATCCAGAAATTGTCGAAGCCGTCGTGCATACGGGCCGTCGGACGGTTCTGATTGGTAAGGCAAGCGGGCAAACCAATGTCTACTTTTACGGTCACGATGGGCAAGAGCTGCTCAACATCGATATCCGTGTCGAGCGTGATATTAACGGACTGAATTCCTTGATCAGCAAGCATGCGCCCGAAGCGTCGGTCGACGCGCAGGCGATTAATGGCAATATCATGCTGACGGGCTCCGTGCCGAATGCGCAAGCGGCACTGAAAGTCGAACGGATTGCGGCCATGTGGCAGGGGACAGGCGGTGCAGAAGGCGAAATCGTCAACCTGCTATCTGTGCTGGGTAAAGATCAAGTCATGCTCAAGGTTCGCATTGTTGAGATGCAGCGTTCCGTGGTGAAGCAAATGGGCCTAAATCTCAATGCTGTCGGGCAACTCGGCGGTGGAACTGTAAGCCTTTTCAATAATTTGACCGTTGATTCCCAAGCCGGATTTAGTGGGGCTTTGGATTTTCAGAACGGCTCTGGCGGGGATTTGCAATCCTTTGGCGGGGCAATCACGGCCCTAGAACGTGTCGGCCTGATCCGTACACTGGCAGAGCCAACGCTGACGGCAATTTCTGGTGAAACCGCCAACTTCCTCGCGGGCGGTGAATTCCCGATCTTTGGTGGTTCGACAGTTGACCCGAATACGGGCCAGATTGTCCGGACATTTGAATTCAAATCTTTCGGTGTGGCCTTGGGCTTTACGCCAGTTGTGCTATCCGAAGGGCTGATCTCGCTCAATATATCAACAGAGGTTTCAGAGCCGACAACGGAAAATTCTTTCCAAGCGGGCGAGGACGGCTTGAACGTGCCGGGTATCCGGGTTCGTCGAGCCAATACGGTTGTTGAGCTGCCAGCGGGTGGATCCTTGGTTATCGCTGGACTTATTCGTGAAGAAGCGCGCAGTGAAATTGAAGGCGTACCGGGCGCAAAAGATGTGCCAGGTCTTGGGGCCTTATTCCGCAACCGCGATAGCCAAACAACGCAGACGGAGCTGGTGATTATCGTAACGCCATATCTGGTCGATCCCACGCATCCGGACAAATTGCAGACGCCACTTGATGGGTATGTGGCGGCGTCCGACAGAGAGCAGCTTTTACTGGGTCGGATGAACGAAGTTTATGGCGAGAAGGTCGTCGCAGACGCGCTTCCTGGTCCGTTCGGGCATGTGGTGGATTAGGGAGAGAGACAATGACGATTTCAAAGCTAACGTTTGCCGCTCTCTTTATCGGTACGTCTGTTGCCCTGGGTGCGTGTAGCAGCGTATCACAAGATGTGCCGGCTTATCGACTGAACCCGACAACGGTGGCGGAAAGTGTAGAGCGGCTTGAACTCTATGCGCGTCCGAACGGACTGACGTTATCGGCGCGGGACCAAAGCGCCGTTGCGCAATTCATTCAGACTTATGCCGCCACAGGGTCCGGCCCGATCTTCATTAATCGTCCGGCGGGCCATGGCGGTGGTTTAGGCGTTCAAGAAACGGACCGCATGTTGCGAACCGTCATGTCACAAGTTGGCGTGAACCCGTCTGCGGCGCAAACCGGCGAATACTTTGTACGTCCCGGTGATCCGGCCCCCGTTGTCGTGTCCTATAAAACCTTGCGGACAGTTCCGCAGGATTGCGGGTCACTGGGGTCTGTCACGGATGTTCGCAATAATGGTGTTTCGCCGGAGTTTGGATGCTTCATGTCAGCCAATATGGCGGCGATGATTTCTGATCCGCGTCAGCTGATCGCACCCCTGCCACAAGGCACGCCGAATGCGCAGCGCCGCCAAGTCATCTATGATCTTTATATTGAAGGTCAGGCGACGGCCGCTCAGCGTCCTACGGGTCAGCAGCAAAATTCGCAAAGCACAGGCTAACGGAAAGCGCATAGAGAATGACACAGCCTCAACAGCCGCAATATCCGCAACAGGCCGCCGCGCCCGCTCAGCGTCCTATGCCTATGCCGGTGCCGCAACCCATGCCGCGCCCCATGCCGCAACCGGGGCAAGGTGCGCAGCCAGCACACATGCCGCAAGGTGTCGCGCCAGCGCCTGCGCAGCCCGTCCCCAATGCCCCGCGCCCTCAGATGATGCCGCCTGCTATGCCTCAGGGTATGCCTCCAATGATGCCTCAGGGTCAGGCCGTGCCGGGTTATGCGCCGGCCACGCCGCATGCGGCCCCAGCATCCCCCATGGTCTCCGCCCCATCAGCGCCTCTGGCGCAAGTCATCGCTCAGCCTGTTGCTGTCGAGGATCGCGAAGGCGGTGAAAAGGCCCTCCCGCAGATCAGTATTCACGCCTTCTGCGACCGAAATGAAACGGCGGCTTGCATTAATGAGATGACGCGTGATTGGCGTATGCGCCGGGCAAATACAAAAATCTACATGGGGGGACTGCAGGCTGCGATCGATTTCTATCACAAAGAAAATACGCCTGCGCTCGTCATAATTGAGACGGGTATGCGCGGTCCAGAGCTGTTCTCGCAGTTAGAGACACTCGCCAGCGTGTGCGACGAAGGCACAAAGGTCGTCATCATCGGCGCGGCTAATGACATTCGGCTATATCGTCAGCTAATGGATAAGGGCGTGTCCGATTATATCGTTCCGCCCTTGCATCCGCTAAACCTTATTCGCTCTATTTCCGAGCTTTATTCCGATCCGGAAACACCGTTCCTGGGCCGCGCGATTGCCTTCTTTGGCGCGAAAGGCGGTGTGGGTAGCTCAACACTGGCGCATAATATGGCGTGGGTTCTGGCCGAGCATCTTCAGCAAGATACGGCTTTGATTGATCTGGACAGTTCTTGGGGAACAACCGCTTTGGACTTTGCCTATGATAGTGCGTCCGGGCTGGAAGAGGCATTGTCTGAACCAGAGCGTTTGGACGAAACGTTGATGGACCGGATCATGGTGCGTCACACGGCAAAATTATCTCTGCTGCCAACGGCCTCTAGCCTGAATACGAAGCCTGTTTTTGATGCAGACGCCTATGAAGCGATCGTCAATGCGGTGCGCGGCATTAGCCCGCTGGCCATTTTGGATGTTCCGCACTTCTGGGCCGACTGGACAACAAATGTTCTGACCACGGTTGATGACGTAGTTATCACAGCGACGCCGGACTTGGCCAATCTGCGCAATACGAAGAACTTGATCGATTTTCTGCGGGCTCAGCGTCCAAATGATCCCGATCCCCTTTTAGTGCTAAACAAAACAGGTCGGTGCAAAAATCCTAGGGATGAGATTGGTGTTGACCAATTTGGCGCGACAGTGGGTCTAGAGCCTTCACTCGTCATCGGTTTTGATCCTGATACATTTTCGCGGGCCTCTAATGACGGGAAAATGTTGAGCGAAATGAAAGACGCCGCGCCGATCATTCCCGGTCTGGAATATTTGGGCTCACGTTTGCGCACCGGTCAATTCGGTACGCCGCCCGTGGCAGACGGAAAGCGTCAGATCCGAAAAGGCGGGAAGAAAGAGGCCACAGATGGCGAGAAAAACAAGTCACTGATTGGCTCACTTCTTAAAAAGAAAAAGGGCTAAGCCGCCGTGTTCGGGAAGCGATCCGACAATGCTGCGCTAAAAGCGCCTGTCGAAGCGGCCTCTGCGCCGAAGCCAAAGCCAAAGCCAAAGCCAGAGCCGGCGGCCGCTGCACCCGCGCCTCAACGCGCGCCACGGGGCAATGAGCCGTCCGAGGAATATTACGAGACCAAGGCGACAATTTTTAATGCCTTGTTTGAGACAATCGATGTCTCTGCGCTGGCCGGCATGCAACCGGATAAAGCGCGTGAAGAAATTCGCACAATCGTTGATGAGATTATCGCGATCCGTAATGTTCGTCTCTCTGTTGCAGAACAAAGCCAGCTGATCACGGAAATCTGTGATGATATTCTCGGCTATGGTCCGCTAGAACCGCTTCTCGCGCGCGATGATATTGCCGATATTATGGTCAATGGCGCCAAGCATGTCTTTATCGAGACAGGCGGCAAGATGCAGAAGACGAATATCCGTTTCCGCGACAACACGCAGCTCATGAATATCTGTCAGCGGATTGTGAGCCAGGTTGGCCGCCGTGTGGACGAAGCTTCGCCGATCTGTGACGCGCGCTTGCTCGACGGGTCTCGCGTGAACGTTATCGCACCGCCCCTGTCGATTGATGGTCCCGCGCTCACCATTCGTAAGTTTAAGAAAGACAAGCTGACCCTCGCCAATCTTGTGGATTTCAAATCCATCAGCCCGGCCGGCGCGAAAGTTCTACAAATCATCGGTGCCTGTCAGTGTAACATCGTTATTTCCGGCGGTACGGGTTCCGGTAAGACGACTTTGCTCAACTGTCTGACCGGGTTTATCCATCCTGATGAGCGGATCATCACCTGTGAAGACGCCGCCGAATTGCAGCTGCAACAGCCGCATGTTGTTCGCCTCGAAACACGCCCGCCTAACCTAGAAGGCAAGGGTAAGGTCACCATGGCGGATTTGGTGAAAAACTGTCTGCGTATGCGCCCGGAACGGATCATCGTGGGTGAGGTGCGGGGCCCCGAAGCCTTTGACCTGTTACAAGCTATGAATACGGGCCATGACGGTTCGATGGGAACACTCCACGCTAACAGTCCACGTGAAGCGCTGTCGCGTCTGGAATCCATGATTACAATGGGCGGCTTCTCTTTGCCGGCTAAGACAATCCGCGAAATGATTGTCGGCTCTGTTGATATTATTGTGCAGGCCACCCGCCTTCGCGATGGCTCGCGTCGTATCACGCACATCACAGAAGTGATTGGCATGGAAGGCGACGTCATCGTGACCCAAGATTTGCTTCGCTATGAAATGGACGGCGAAGACGCCGACGGTAACATTATCGGCCAACATAAAAGTACAGGCATTGCCCGTCCGGCTTTCTGGGATCGTGCGCGTTACTTTAATCTGGAAAAAGACCTCGCCCAGGCGCTGGACGAAGCGGGCGGCTAGGCATGGATCAGCAAACCCTCATGGCTTTACTCGGCGCCGTTGGTGTCGGCGCGCTGGGTTGGGTCCTGCTCGGTGGTAATAGTGGTTCGGCGAATAATTCGCGCGTGCGCGAACTGTCCGGTCAAAAGACATTACAAGGCACATTGCGCGCCAAGTTAAAACAAGACGATCAAAGCGGGTCTCGCCGTAAACAGATCGAAGAAACGCTCGGGAAAATTGAAGAGCGCCAAAAGCAGAAAAAGAAAAAAGCGCGCTCTTTACAATCGCGTTTGATACAAGCGTCTTGGTCTATCGCACCACAAAAGTTCGTCTTGATCTCCGCCATTATTGCCGTCGTGGTCGGGGCGCTCTGTTTTGTCTTGGGTGCGCCGCTCCTGATGACGATTGGGGCGGCGATCGTTGTCGGCTTTGGTTTTCCGCGCTTTATTTTGAATGCCGCGATTAATCGTCGCCAGAAAAAATTCACGAATCTCTTTGCTGACGGTATGGACATTATCGTTCGCGGTGTTCGCACGGGCTTGCCCCTCGGGGATTGTTTGAAAATCATCGCCCATGAAAGCCCGGACCCGCTCGGCGAGGAATTCCGCCGCGTTGTGGAAGGCGAGAGTATCGGTATTCCAATCGAAGTCTGTCTCGAGCAAATGTATGAGCGTATGCCGATTAGCGAAGTCAACTTCTTCGCGACCGTGCTGAATATCCAGAAAACGACCGGTGGTAATTTGGGCGAGTCCCTCGCGAACCTCTCTGCTGTCTTGCGCGGACGCAAAGTTCTGGCGCAGAAAATCAAGTCCTTATCTGCCGAAGCGAAAATGTCGGCGATTATTATTGGCGCCATGCCTGTTGTGGTCGGCCTGCTTATTTCCATCCTGTCACCGGAATATATGACGGAACTCTTCACCACGGAACGCGGTCAGAAAAATCTGATGATCGGCGCCGGGATGATGGTCGTTGGCGTGATCTGGATGCGCAAAATGATCAACTTCAAATACTAGGCGAAAGGAGGCCAAGACATGTCTGAAGGCTCAATCGCCATGTTCACGCAGGTTGGCTACCTTATCATTAGTGGTCTCTTGGCGATCACAATCTGGATCATTGTCTCACCCATGTTTGAAGGTGAGAAGTTGAAAAAACGCATGGAGTCTGTCTCTTCGGCGCGCGAAACCTTGCGCGACAACCGGATGAAGACACTCGAGAACAAAAACAAGCTGGTTCAAGACGGCAAGGGCCGTGCCCGCGATGTCGTTGACCGCTTTTCACTGGATAAATTGCTCGAGGCGTCAGACCTTCGCGACAAGCTGGCTCAAGCGGGTCTGCGCGGGCAGGGACCGGTCTATAAATTCTACATGTTCCGGCTGATTTTACCGATTGGTTTTTTCTTCTTCGGTCTGATCTTTTTGCTCTTACTCAATACGCCTGGATGGGCGATGTTACAGCGCGCGGCCGCGACACTCGCCTTGACCCTATTCGGTTATTACCTCCCGGCGATTTACGTTAAAAATCTCGCGAATAAGCGCTTATCTTCTATCATGCCGGTCTTTCCGGATGCTTTGGACCTGCTTTTGATCTGTGTCGAGTCCGGCATGTCGGTGGAATTGGCCTTTGGCCGTGTCGCAGATGAATTGGCTGAAAACTCAGTCGAACTTGCGGAAGAATTTCAGCTCACGACAGCGGAACTGTCCTACCTATCGTCGCGCCGCATGGCGTACGAAAATCTTGCGCGTCGGAATAATCACCCCGGCATAAAATCTGTTGCGACGTCTCTCATTCAGGCAGAGCGTTACGGTACTCCGCTCGGGGATACTTTGCGGACAATGGCCAACGAAAACCGCGAAATGCGCATGTTGGAAGCGGAAAAGAAAGCTGCTTCATTGCCTGCCAAGCTAACCGTTCCGATGATCCTCTGTTTCCTACCGGTTCTGTTTATCGTGATCCTGACTCCGGCAGCGATGCGCCTGATGGGAGCCCTGGGCTAAACTTGGAACTGAGCTAAACTCGGAAAATATCTAAGCCGCGCATTTGGCAGCATCCAAAACATTAAGAGCAATAAAAAAGCCGCCTCAACGGGCGGCTTTTTTTAATATCGGTTTGTGGTGTGATTAACGTCGCGATCTTGCTGCGCCCCGACGTTCGGGCTGTGCGCCGTAAGGTGTCTGGACCGGGACGGACGCCGTAGCGGGTGAGACGGGATAGCCTTGTGGCGAAGTCTGAGGCTGACCTGTGCGTAAGGGCGGACCGACAACATGAGGCACATTTGCGCCGTGTTGCGGTGCTATTTGACCCTGCGGGGCGGGCATAGCGCGTTGCGGGCCGATATTGCGGGCAATTTGATCCAGAACGCTGCGCTGCTCCATATTCATGTTTTGTGTCGTCGGCAGCGGCCCAGCCGATTGTGTTGTGGACCGCTGGCTTTGCATCGCCGCCGCGCGCGCGGCATCGGCAGAAGAGCGGAATTGTTGACCAGACGGCGCCGTGGTCGTCAGGCGTGCGCCCGGCATATTCGGCCTGCCGTAATTCGGTGCGGTTGGCGCAGGCATGGATTGCGTTACCGTCTGGGCCGGACGTGCGGCTTGGCGCGCCCGTGCGGGCTGACGACGTGTCGGGGCCGTAGCCGTATTTGGCACGCCCCGCGGGGTAAGAGCCGCGACCGGTGGCGGGGGCAGCCTTTGATCCCCGCGCGATAGGCTGGCTGTGCGGGCTTGTTGCTGGCTCTCAGATGTCTTGCCTTGCAGCTGTAAGACAAGAGCCAGGTTTTGCCGCACACCCGCACTTGCGCCGGGTAGGGCCACAGCCCGTCTTAGCCAGACCTCTGCTGTCGCTGGGTCGCCGGATAAAGCGTGGCTTAAGCCTATATTGGCCAAGATGTTCGGATCGGTTGGCGTGATTTGTAAAGCGCGAGAATAATGCTGCCGCGCAGACTGGTAGTTTTCCTGCTGATCCAACGCTGCGCCTTTTAGCGACCAGAGACGCGCATATTGCGGGGCGAGGCTTAGGCCCTGATCCAAGACGGGCATAGCGTCCAGTGCGCGCCCATCCGCGATTAACCCGGCGGCATGTTCAGCCAGCAAATAGGGGTCGCGCGGATGGATCGCCCGCGATGTTTGCGTGATTTCAACGGATCGAGACGGATTGCCGAGCTTTCTGACAGCCGCAGCCAGTTTAATGGCCGCTTCCAGATCAGACGGGTTCAGGTCGTATTCGTGACTCCAAAAGGCGGCCTGCGCGAAGAGCTCTTGCGTTTCGATATTATCGCGCATTTCACGGCTGGCGGGGAGGTATTGATTAACGTTGACCGTGGCCGCCACGTCTTGTTCCTGCTCCGTCATGGGCGGGGCAATCGCGACACAGCCCGATAAGATCAAAGCTGTACCCAGAGCGAGGGTCGTGCGGAAAAGCGTATGTGTCGCCATGACGCGATCCTTTAGGCAATATGACGCGCGGAAATCATTGCGCGACGGGGTCAATTCGTTAACATTCGTAAACGGGCAGAGTTAACGGGTTCTTACTGACTTGTGTCCTGAAAGACTTTGTCTACACCGCCGTTAACTCTCTCAGACGTCAGTCAGATCGCTTTACGGAAAGTCACACATGCGTTCACAGGTTCTTATTTCGCCGACGGACCCGGGCGACGGGACACCGATCCCGGTGCATATGCTCCGGCCAGAGGGGTGGAACGCGCTGAAGGGGACGCTATCACCCATAGCCGCCGCTTACGCGGAGGCCCGAAATTTTAACGCGGAAGCGGGACAGCGCATCAGCTTGCCAGAGGCGGACGGAACGATTGCGGCGGTCTTGTTAGGATGCGGTGCGCAAGACAATGATCACGAGCGGGAAATGCGTTTAGGGGCGGTTTCGGCTGTGCTGCCGGCCGGGGACTATCAGTTGGCCGGATTACCGGACGACTTTTCGCCGCGCCTCGCGGCTCTCGCTTGGGGGATGGGGACGTATCGGTTCACGCGTTATTTGAAGGACAAACCAACTCCGCCGCGCCTCGTTGTTCCTGACGGCGTTGACGGTGATGCGGTGCGGGCGGCTGTGGATGCGACAGCGCTGGGCCGGGACCTGATCAATACACCTGCAGGCGATATGGGCCCTGTCGCACTGGCCCAAGCGGCGAAAGATCTGGCTCAAGCCTTTGATGCAAACTATCGCGAGACCGTTGGTGAAGACCTTCTGAGCGAAAATTATCCGATGATCCACGCGGTCGGCCGCGCCGCCCATGAAGCCCCGCGCTTGGCCGAGATCGAATGGGGCGATCCCGCCCATCCGCGTCTCGCCGTTATCGGCAAAGGCATCACCTTTGATACGGGCGGCGTGAATATGAAAAGCGCGGCAGGGGCGCGGCTGATGAAAAAGGATATGGGCGGGGCGGCGCATGCGCTGGCGCTGTGTCATATGATTATGGCGGCTAAGCTGCCGATCCATCTGCACGGCCTGATTTCGATCGCCGAAAATGCTGTTTCCGCCAATGCCTACCGCCCGGGTGACATCTTACAAAGCCGTGCGGGTCTGACGGTTGAAATTGACAATACGGATGCGGAAGGGCGTTTGGTTCTGGGCGATGCGCTAAAACGGGCGAGTGAGGACGACCCGGCGCTGATGATTAATTTTGCGACCCTAACAGGGGCGGCGCGCGTGGCTTTGGGGCCGCAATTACCACCCTTCTTCACAAACCGGGAAGCAGAGCTACACGGCCCTGTCAGCCAGTCTTGTGCGCGGGAAAATGATCCCATCTGGCCCATGCCCCTATGGCAACCTTATCATGCCATGCTGCGCAGCCCGATTGCCGATATGAAGAATAGCGGCGGCTCGTTTGCAGGCTCTGTAACGGCAGCATTATTCTTATCCCGTTTTGTCGGCGATACACCCTGGATGCATTTTGACGTCTATGGCTGGAACCCATCGGCACGGGGTAGCCATCCGAAGGGGGCTGATGTTTACGCTGTGCGTGGCTTGTTTAGCTGGCTCGCCGCTGGCGGTTTGAACACACCCCTCAAAAACAGCCAGACGACATAAGCCAAAGCAACACTTACGGCTAGGCTGAAGATAATTAGCGCGCCCACAGACAGATTTGGGGCGAGGTAGAGGATCGTCTGTATCGTCGGCCATGCACCAAGATAGATAGGCAGGGCCAGCGCTGGGCAGCGTTCAATGACGGGCAGGCGTATATGCAGCAGAGCGAGAGCAACTGCGCACCAAGCCAGAGTGCCGAGGCTCTCAATCAAGGGTGTCCACTGGGCAAATTCATAATTTAAAAGACCCGCCGCAAACAGGGTCACGCCGACCGCCAAATAAGGCCAGGCACGGCTCGGTAGTTTGTCGCGTAATGCCCAAACGACCAGCCCGGCCATCCAGGGGTAACCCAGCTGCGCCGCCGGCATGATGGGATCCAAACTTGGGAACCCTGCCCAGACTTGGGCGCCGACCAAAGCCATTTTACCGATCAGCGCAGTTACGAAAAGTCCTATCAAAAAGGCGGGGCGGCGCATTCCGATCGCGTGTAAAATCAGGGTGCCGAAGTGGAACAAGGCCCCCCAACGCAAAGTCCAGACCGTGCCTTGCAATAGGCACATATAGGCCGCGTCATCCAGCGCACCGGGCATAACGCCGCCGGGGCTGATCAAGCTAATCGTCTTGCCGACATAAGCGACGAGCCGTCCTATCCCTGCCGCATCCAGAGAGCCGGGCTGGCAGAGCAGGGGATACAGGATGGACGCGACGGCCAGCGTATAGAGTGTAAGGATGGGTAAGGTCCGCCCCATGCGACGGCGAAGATAAGTCCAGCCTGTGCGACCCTCGCTTAGGCTGCGCCATCCCATCATACCGCTTAGAAAAAACAGAACCTGAAGCCCGAACCAGCTTGGATCATAGCCTAGATGACGCCCAAGTTCAGGCGCACCCGGTCCAATCGGCATGGTGGACGCATACCCCATGCCAATAAACAGCACGGTGATGACGCGCAGCGCATTGAGATTGCCGAGCGGCAAGGCTGTGTGAACAGGGTGTATGTCAGGGGTCTGTGATGACATCTGATGCAAGAAAAACCTTCATCCCTTGGGTTCGACGGTCTCGTAGCAGGCTGAGGTTAAGAAAATTTCAGAGACTTTTGAATCACTTGCGCGATTCGTACCCAATCATGGCGTGAAGGTGCTTGACCGAAGAATCCCTGTCGTGCGATTCATCCTTTGTTAAGGTGATTCAGGGCCGTGTCAGCGCGGTCCACGGGGAGGAAGTGAAAGATGAGCGATGCGAACAATACGCCAGCCGCACATCGAAAGCCGAACGTAGGTCTCGCGCCCGCATCCGAACATACCTCTCACGTCGCCCCCAGCCCCGCTTTGCGTCAGACATTGGATCGCCAACGTCGCGCCTCGCAAACGGCGCCCATTCGCGCCTCGCGCTTATCGTCAACGGATACGCTGAACCTTTGGAAAGATGTCACAGTCGCCTCTGTCGCTGGGGATCGCCCGGACCTGTCGGCACGGCAAATGGCGGTTATGCTCTGCGTTTATCTGGAAGAGGGGCCGCATACGGTTCGCTCCCTGGCAGCGCGCTTGAAAGTGACCAAAGCTGTCATCAGCCGCGCGATCGATCGATTGAAATCTTATAATTATATAAAGCGCGCTGATGACCCACGTGATCGTCGGTCTATCGTTTTACGCCGGACGCCCGATGGCATTAATTTCCTGCGCGACTTTGCCGGCCTCATCCAGAACGAACTGCCGGACAGCCTGCGCGCGCGGTAAACTCTGTGATGCGGGCGCGGTTTACCTTCCATGTCTGATCGTCGTACGCGCCTTGCCGCGGGAACACCCGCGCGCCAAGCACGATTGCGCGTCATCAGGCCGTTTCTGTCACTGACAGCTGAACCCAAACGTCGTGCGCGGCAACTGACCGAACTGGTCTATGGGCAAGCGTTTGATGTCCACGAAACCAGCGGGCCGTGGGCCTATGGGCGCGTTCGGGCTTTGCTGCCAAATGTTCGTCGCAGCGATTATGTCGGTTGGGTGGATCGGCGGGGTCTGGAACCGCAAGCGGGGCGCGAGAATTATGTCGTCAATGCCCTCTCCGCGCCTGTCTTTCGCAAGCCGGATTTAAAAAGCAACATTGTGATGAATTTGCCGCTCGGCGCGAAACTCGCCGTTACGGCAGAGACAGGCGCTTATCTTCAGATCGGCGCCGGGGCCTATCTTCACCGCAATCATGCCCGACCGTTACAGGCATTTGAGACGGATCCCGTCGCTGTGGCGCGTCGATATTTGGGACAGCCTTATGTCTGGGGCGGAAATGGGGCGCGGGGCGTGGACTGTTCCGGTCTTGTGCAAATGGCGCTGAGCGCCTGCGGCATTGATTGCCCGCGCGATGCGGATCAGCAGGAAAAGCAGCTCGGCGAGGCCGTGCCTTTAGCGACAATCATATCAGGGCAGGGGCAGGCGGGCGATTTGCTTTTCTGGCCGGGTCATGTGGGGATGCTGGCAACAAAAAAGCGCCTGCTGCATGCAAACGCTTTTCATATGGCCGTTGTGGAAGAACCCTTGGGCCCTGCACTTCGGCGAATGGACAAAGCCGGCGTGACCTTAAGGCAGGTCAAACGCCTTTAAGCCTTACTCAACCTCACGGATTTGTTCAGGCGTCATAACTTCCTGCTGCTCTTCGGCTGGGACGGTGACATCTGCCCCCTCCGCTGTGCCGTCCAGCAGGGCTTGAACCTCAGCCGGGATCGGCGCCGGCTCTGGGCGAGGCAGCGGACTATCCGCATTCACGCGCAAATATTCAATCACAGCCGCGCGGTCTTCGGCTTTCTTCAGGCCAATGAAGTTCATCTTTGTGCCCTTCATATAGGCGCTCGGCTTTTCCAGGAAACCGTCTAGCTCTTCCCAACCCCACGCATAGGCGCCGTCACCCATCACCGCAGAGTAAGCAAAGCCGGGGACTTGGCCTTTGGTTTGTCCCACAATGCCGTAAAGCGCGGGACCCGTGCTGTTAGCCCCGTCCACATCCACATTGTGGCAAGAGACACATTTCTTAAACACGCGTGCCCCCGCCGTTTCGTCCATAGCCGCCACCCATTCGGCTTGTGGGAAAGGAAGGTCTATTGGTGGGCCTCCCGGGTCAGTGTCTTTTTCGCCAACCCAGTAAACAGGCTTCTTAGGGTATTCGTGATCCATAAGCGCGTGCGGCATCGTTTTCAGGCCCATATAGACCAAAGCAGAGCCGAGAATGGCAGCGAAGATTTTATTATTACCAAGCGGGTCCATAACGGTCGCTATCCTTTGATTGTGGTCCCTGATGAGCCCGTTAGACGGGACTCATCCTATTTGCGTGTTCTCATACTGATATGGGCCGATTTCGCAAATGGAAAACCCCTTGCGGCGCAGGGTCGCGGGCGGCACATCAGAGCTTCAATATAGAAGGGACCGTGTCAGCGTGCATATCGTCTATCAGGGGGAGCCGGGGGCCTATTCGCACCTCGCCTGTCAGGAACATTTTCCGGGTCACGAACCGGTCGCCTGTGTCAGCTTTGCGCAGGCTTTCGCGCGCGTGCGGGACGGGGCGGCAGACCGGGCCATGATCCCGGTTGAAAACACAGTCGCGGGCCGCGTCAGCGATATTTACCACCTCTTGCCCGAAGGCGGCCTATTCATCACGGGCGAGCGCTATCAGCCCATCCATCACCAATTATTGGGCGTTCCGGGGGCCAAGCTGGAGGGCGTGAAAACCGCGCGGTCTCACCCCATGGCGCTGGGGCAAGTCCGCGAGAACCTTAAAAAACTTGGCATTACCGCCATTGCCGATGTGGATACAGCGGCGGCGGCGCGCAAAGTCGCAGAACGTAAAGACCTGTCTGTCGCGGCGGTGGCGAGCCGGACGGCGGCAGAGGTTTACGGCCTGAATATCCTTGCCAGCGACATTCAGGACTCCGGGTCAAATACAACGCGCTTCATCGTGCTGGAACGCGAAGCGGTCATTCCGCTGGCTGATAAGGGGCCCGTTGTGTCCTCCTATGTGTTTCGTCTGCGTTCTGTCCCGTCTGCACTGTACAAAGCGCTGGGCGGCTTTGCCTCGAACGGTCTCAACCTGACGAAGCTGGAAAGCTATATGGTTGGCGGCGGATTTAAGGCGGCGCAATTCTACTGTGACGTGGAAGGCCATCCAGAGTCGAAAGCCATGCAATTAGCCCTCGAAGAGCTCGCCTTCTTCACCGAAGACGTCCGCCATCTCGGCAGCTATCCGGCGGACCCGGTGCGCGCCAGCGTGAGTTAAGGGGGTGCGATGACACGTGATCGACGCAGCTTTCTCTTACGCTTTGGCGCGACCCTTACGATGGGCGTGTCAGCGACGATTGTGGCATCATGTTCGGTGACGACAACCCGCCAAGCAGAAATTTATACGAGTTTGCGCAATGACCTGGCCGTGGGCGGGTTCGATGTTGTGTCTTTCTTTTCTGGGAACCCACAGCGCGGGCGGACAGAGTTTCGCACGCTTTATAAAGGGGCGACATGGCGATTTGCGACCCAAGCCAACCTTGACTTGTTCTTGTTAAATCCGACCCAGTTCGAGCCTCAATATGGGGGTTATTGTGCGTGGGCGGTGGCGCGTCAGAAGCTCGCCCCGGGCAAGCCGCAGCATTGGCATGTTGAAGATGGAAAGCTCTATCTGAACTATAGTGCGCGCGTGAAGAAACGCTGGGACTCGCTTCGTGGTGAGTTCATCGCAGAGGCCGATCGTCACTGGCCTGATATATTGGGCGGTTAGGCCTGCGTCTCCGCAAGCCAGGCTTTCATCAGTTGATGCGCGATCGTCGTACGCGGGGGGCGCATAAAGGCATCACCTGTTTTGGCAAAGACGGCCGCGACCTCATCCCGCGTGAACCAGCGCGCATCTTCCAGCTCATTTTTGTCAATGACCAGATCTCGCCCCTCCGCTTGGCTAATTATTCCGATCATCAGTTGGCTGGGAAAAGGCCAAGGCTGGCTGAACAGATAGCGGTGAGAGGTGAGGCGAACGCCCGCTTCCTCAAACCCCTCACGGCTTGCGGCTTCTTCCGGCGTTTCCCCGGGGGAAATAAACCCGGCAAGGGCGCTGTAAAATCCGGGGGGCCAGCCGGGACCCCGACCAAGCAGGACACAGCCTTCATGTTCGATGAGGAAGATCACAACCGGATTGACGCGCGGGAAATGTTCCGCCCCGCAGCTGGGGCAGACGCGCTTGGCCCCACCCTCTGTTGATTGGCTGGGACTGCCGCATTTCGCGCAAAAGGGGTGCGTGCGATGCCAGTCCAGCATTGAGCGCGCGCGACCTGCTAAGGCCAACTCATCCGAGGCCAGTGTGTGCCCACCCATGCGTAAATCCAGCAAGGCCCCCTCTGGCAGCATGTCGTCGGATTTTAGCGAGGCCGCGAAGACCGGATCGCCGTCCCGTTCAAGGCCCAGAAAGATCAGCCCCGGATCGGCGAGGGGCAGGGTGGCAAGCTGTTTTGGGCGCGCGCGGAGTAGCGCTTTGCCGTCTGTGGCGACCTGGCCCTTATAAAGCAGAAGGCTCGTCGCGCGTTCATGCTCCGCTAGAGCGCTCAGGGCTGCCTCACTCCGGTCTGTTTCGGCATAGTCCACCTTCGCACCGGAAAAAGGGATGGGATGATCAGGGGCAAATGTGTCCATGAACGGGGCGTAATGCGACCTGTGCGCACGTTCAAGTTAGATACACAATGTCGATTTTAGCCCATCCTCAAGGCGCGAAGGCGACGGCACTGTGTCCAAAGGCAATGATGCTGACGCCACAAATAATAGGTCGCGGGTCTCGCTGTGACGAAAAAAGGATGGTCCCATGAAAAGCCGGTTATTTGCTATCGCTTCACTTGTCGCACTGTTAAGCGCCGCCCCCGCTTTGGCGGATGATGCCAAGGATACGGGTCTTTACGCCAATATTGGTGTCGATAGCTATGATTTCGAAGCCTTCGCAGTAGGGGGCAAGTTGGGCTATAATTTCAACCGCTATCTCGGTTTGGAAGGCCAGCTTTCCTTTGGCGTTTCCGGCGATGAGGAAACAGAAATTGACGAAATCGTCGAAGGCTTAAATGTTCGCGGCCAAGCCTCTGCGGGTATTGATAATACTGTGGCCGCCTTTGCACGGTTGACTTTGCCCGTCTCTGATCAAGTCGGTATTTTCGCCAGAGGGGGTTATCACCGCACGCGCGTTGGTTTTGAAACCTCACCGATCACGGTCACAAACGGCCCAGTTCCCTTCACCTTGGCAGGTGTGAGTGAAGGCTTGAATTTCGACGGCGTCGCTTTGGGTGGCGGCGTGGAATTCATGTTTGACGAATTAAACGGGCTCCGCCTTGAATATACCTATTTTGATATAGACGAAATTGATGACGTAGACTTAGCGGATTTCGACGATGATATCGACTTTGGCGACGTTGGATCCAATATGATCTCCCTGTCATACGTGCGCCGGTTTTAAATCTCCAACGGTTCAAGCGACCGCTCGCTCTGTGATGCTCGCACCCAGGTCGGGCGGTTTTTTCATGCGCGCTGCTCTTGTCAGCGCGCCGCCCGCCCGCCATATGCGCCCTCGGAAGATCGCGCCGGACGGGGGCTGTCGCCAACCTGGTCAGGTCGGGAACGAAGCAGCCATAACGATTCGCTCACGGGTCGGATTGCGGTCTTCCACTTTTCCCAAATTTCGCTAAGCCCGCCCCGTGGTACAGATCATGGGCATTCTCAATGTCACGCCGGATAGCTTTTCCGATGGCGGACGGCATGACGCATTGGAAGCGGCCGTAAAGCGCGCGCAAGCCATGCTGAATGAGGGCGCAGACATTATCGATATTGGCGGCGAAAGCACACGGCCCGGCGCACAAACCGTGCCTGTCGAAGAGGAATTGCGCCGGACTGTCCCGGTTATCCAAGCGCTGCGCGATGCGATCGCCGACTGCGACCCCGCGCCGCTCATCTCTATCGATACGCGAAAGCCGGAGGTCGCCGAAGCCGCTATTCTTGCGGGTGCGGATATTTGGAATGATGTTAGTGCGTTGACTTATTCAGAACGATCTATCGCTGTCGCGGCAGAGCTCGAATGTCCGTTGATCCTGATGCACGCCCAAGGCACGCCGGAAACCATGCAGGATCGCCCGCGCTATGACGATCCGGTCGAAGAGGTGTTGGCGTTTTTGCGCGCGCGGATAGAAGCCTGTGAAGCCGCAGGGATAGACCGCGATTTGATCACGATTGATCCGGGCATTGGCTTTGGCAAACGCTTAGAGGATAATCTCGCGCTGCTGCGCCACACGCGGCGCTTTGCGGACCTCGCGCCTGTCCTCATCGGCACGTCGCGCAAAAGCTTCATTCAGAAAATGGACGGCAGCCCAGTGGAAAGACGCCTTCCCGGCAGCCTCGCCAGCGCGCTTTACACGGTGGGGCAGGGCGCGAGTGTTTTGCGCGTGCATGACGTCTGGGAAACGGTGCAGGCGGTAAGAGTTTGGGAGGGAATAGACCGTGCGTGATCAGCGTCCCAACGAAGACTTTGGCCGGATGGCCGCGAGCGATAAAGGCTGGCAGCGTTACACAGTCTTACAGGGCGATGAGGGCGCGGCGTTCAGGCGACTTTTTAAAAGCCCGCGCCGCGCCTTTCTCTTTGCCATTTTTCTGGGTGGTTTTGGCGTACAGCGCTTTTATCTAGGCCATTACAGAACGGGCATGGCCATTCTTTTGCTCGGTCTTGCGAGCCTGTTTGTCCCGCTATTATGGTGGATATTCGCTGTCGTTTATCTCATCGAAATCGGACATATCGTGCGCACAACCGAACAGTGGAACGATAGCCTTGAAGGGGCGCTTATGCTGAAAACATATAGCAAACCGCTGATCCTAGAGAAGGATGCCATATGAGTTCTGACACCTCACAAGGCCGCGTCCTCATCATTGCGGGCTCTGACTCCTCCGGCGGGGCGGGCATTCAGGCGGATATCAAGGCCTGCGCGGCGTTTGGCGCTTATTCTATGACAGCGGTAACGGCGCTCACGGCACAAAATACGACGGGCGTGACGCGCGTTGACCTCGTCGATCCGGACATGGTCACCGCACAGATCGAGGCCTGCGTGAGCGATATTGGCGTGGACGTCATCAAGATCGGCATGCTCGGCAATGCGGCGATCGCGCGGGCGGTTCACACAGCGATTGAACCGCTCGACGCCTTTGTCGTGCTGGACCCGGTGATGGTCGCGACCAGCGGCGATACGTTGCTGAAGGACGAAGCCGTCAGCGTAATGAAAGAGCTGCTGGTCCCGATCGCCGACCTCGTCACGCCCAACGTGCCAGAGGCCGCGCTGCTGACGGGTTTACCCGTGGAGGACACAGACGACCTGTCTAAGGCGGGCGACGCCCTGCTCGAAATGGGGGCTTATGCGGCGCTGATGAAAGGCGGTCATTTGAAGACGAAATCGGTCGTCGATGTCTTGGTCAGCGAAGACGGCGCGTCCGTCATGACGGGCCCGCGCCTGCAATCCCGCCACACGCACGGCACGGGCTGCACGCTCGCCAGCGCGACAGCAGCGGCGCTAGCGCTGGGTGCCAATCTGGACGAGGCGGTCACGTCCGCGCGCGATTACGTGTTCGAAGCCATCCGCACCGCGCCCAAGCTGGGGCAGGGCCATGGCCCGCTTAATCACGGTCTGGCGCTCCCGGATATGGCGGCCGAGGACGAAACCGCGCCTGATGCGTCTAATCCGTTTGCGGCGTTGAAGGGGTTGGCGAGCGGGACGATTTCAGACGACTAACCATCATCCCGATCACGATGATGACAAAGGCTGCGATTAGCTTCCATGTAAAGGGCTCAGACAGGAACCACACGCCGAAGATTACGCTGACCACGGGCGGGAAATAGTTCAGCCGCGCCATAGCGCTTGGTCCGGCTCGGTCGACAAAATCCAGATAAAGAATGGTCGCCACGCCTGTACTGCCCAGGCCCAGCAGGATGATCATAATCAGCGCCATAGCGTCCGGAACATGCCCGCCAGGATCAAGAATTTGCGCAGACGCTACGCCGGCAATAGCGGCGATGATCATCATGATGGCGCTGCCTACGACGGCATTGGTTTCCGGTGCGCGCTTGGCGGCCACCGTGGTGAATGCATAGCAAAAGGCGGCAGCAAGGATAACAAGCTGCGGGATCCAATCGCGCGTCAGGCCGACCGCAAAATTGTCGGGCAGGAATAAAACAGCGACGCCCAGAAAGCCGATGACAAACCCCAACACTTTCATCACGGTCAGTTTTTCATCGGTGAAAAAATGCGCCAGCAAAATGGTGATTAGCGGCATGGCCCCGACGATGACAGCGGTCAGGCCACTATCTACGGTTAGCTGCCCATAAGCCATGAGAAGGAAAGGGATAACGGCGCCCGATAGGCCCAGTCCGCCATACCAGACCCAGCGCGTATCCCGCAGCGGGGGCAAGCGTTGGCCTGTCGCATAGGTCCAGACCGTCAGCAGGACGGCCGCAATGCAGAGACGCCATCCAACCAGCCAGTTGGGACTGATATGATCCACCGCCACGCCGACAAAATTAAACGCACTGCCCCAGATCAGGATCAGGGCGAGCGAGACGGCAATGAGCTGTGAGCGTGTGTAAGGACGGGACGCCATGATCGCGCCCTTGGCCGTGTCCGCAGTTCGGGTCAACGTCGCACCGCGCCTTTAGGGCAGTTAACATGCTGATGATAAAGCGAACGGGGTGCTATCGTGGTGCGTAAGACCTAGCATGAGCAATCAGAAAACAATGAACCCTGTCACGGCTGGCGTCTTATTGATCGGCGACGAGCTTTTGTCCGGCCGTACGCAGGACACGAACCTGTCCACGATCGCGACGTTTCTAGCGCCGCTTGGTGTAACAGTTGGCGAAGCGCGTATCCTGCCGGATGACGCGCAGATCATCACCCGGACGGTGTGCGAATTTTCAAATCGGTTTGACTATGTCTTCACAACAGGCGGGATCGGCCCGACGCATGATGATATCACGGCGGACTGCATCGCCGCCGCCTTTGGTCTATCCATCAGTGAGCGAGAAGACGCGATTGCCATGCTGCGTGAGCGTTATGCGGAAGACGAGCTGAACGCGGCGCGGCGGCGCATGGCGCGCATTCCGGATGGGGCTAGCCTGATTGCGAACCCTGTTAGCCAAGCGCCGGGCTTTCAAACGCATAATGTCTTTACGCTCGCCGGGGTGCCGCAAATCATGCGGGGCATGCTGGCTGATATTTCGCACCGCATTAAAGGCGGTGCGCGCGTCCATCAAATCACAGTGACCTGCGAAGGGATTGGCGAGGGGGACGCCGCCGCGCCCCTGGCCCAGATCGAAGCAGATCACCCCGGCATATCGATCGGCAGCTATCCCTTCTTCAATGATGAATTGCGGGGTGTGTCCTTTGTTGCGCGCGGGTCTGACAAGGCGCAGCTGGCAGATGTAGAAGAGGCTTTGAAGTCTCTTGTCGAAACGCTCACGTCCGGCTAGGGCGGAGATCTATTCTCCGCTGCGGGCGTGGTGGAATTGGTAGACACGACAGACTTAAAATCTGTTTCCGAAATTCGGAGTGCCGGTTCAAGTCCGGCCGCCCGCACCAAATTTATTTTTGAATAAATAAATTCTACTCTTTTGATCCGGCTGGCTATTTTCAGCCTGAAAGACGATTTTATCCTGCACT
>CAZSUW010000015.1:23071-40700 GCA_964610115.1 uncultured Algimonas sp. | reverse complement strand
GGGGCGATATCTTAAATCCATGCTAGGGGGCACTGCCCAAGCGGCGGAGTGAGAGATTTTCTCCAATCGCCTTGAGCGACAAAAGCCTACTCAAACACTGCCGTTGGATCCGCCTCGTCCCACTGCTTTACGAAGAACGCGGACGGGCCGAGCAAGATGACGGTATAAAAAGCCTGCCCTGCGCTCATCAAAATAATGCCGATAGCGGCACCGATCCGAAAGCCGGTGGTTTGGCTCGCTGATAAAAGGCTGGCAAGGAAGGCTTCAGGGTCATTGCCGGCGGCTGACTCAAGGGCGTCGCCGGAAAAAAGAGAGCCGAACCCGATGATACCACCAATAATAAACATCGCATAATACGTTACATAACCAATTATTCCCGCAACCAAGATCGAACCGAAAAGCGCCCAGAAACGGTTTGCGCTAATTTTACGGGCCGCCAAGACATGGACTTTGCGTCTTAGGCCCGTCAGCGCGCCAGCTGGCGCAAACTTAACACCAAACCAGAAGAGGAAAGCATAGAAACCAAGGTAAGCGACAACGCCAAACAAGCCCGCCACCACCATACCCGCTGTACTGCCCGTCGCACCCGCGATACCAGCCACGATACCGATGATAATTGCCATGACGATCGCGCCGATAAACATCGCGACTATAAACAGCCCCCAATAACCGAGTTGGGCAAGGAATTGACGCCCTTCATCTCCGCCGAGGCGGAAAGGGAAAAACCCGTCAGTTTCATTGAAGAAGTATCGTCTATAAAATGCGGCTCGGACGACACTCACGACGGCCAAAGCCCCTATTGAAATAATCAACAATCCTGGGATCAACGACGCGAATGAACCCATCATACCACTGACAGCTTCAGCCGCCGCATTCGGATCCGCTTCAATATCCGCTTGATCAACTGTTATAACCGAGCCGATTAGATTAGCATAACCCCGAATGAAGGAAGGAAGACCCAATAGATAAACCACGCTAAACAAAAGCGTCGACCACCCAAACAACTTCCAGAAATACTTCGCGCCACCGGGTGAACGGAAAGCGCCAAACATAGCGTCCGTAATCTCATAGTCTTTCGAATAAGGGCGCGGTTGAATATCGCTCATCATGTTCCTCCCGAGAATACATTTCTCCCTATCAAGTGATGGACATTTGGCAAGGCGTCGCACTCTGCCTGCAGCGCTTGCGAAGGGGTGATCGCCCCGATAATTCGCAGCGCTATGACAAAACCCGTTCATATCGTTGGCGCAGGCCTCGCCGGATCAGAAGCGGCTTGGCAAGTGGCCGAGACTGGCGTTTCCGTTATCCTGCACGAAATGCGCCCAAAACGCATGACCGACGCCCACCAATCTGGCGGATTTGCTGAACTTGTTTGCTCTAATTCCTTCCGGTCCGATGACCACTTGAATAATGCCGTTGGCCTTCTGCACGAGGAAATGCGCCGGTCAGGGTCGCTGATCATGGGCATGGGCGAAGTGCATAAATTGCCCGCAGGCGGTGCGCTGGCAGTCGATCGCGATGCTTTCTCAGATGCGATTACGACAATCCTCTCACAGCACCCGAATATCTCTATCGAATATGGCGAAGTGCCTGACCTGCCGCCCGCAGAATGGGGCAATACGATTATTGCGACAGGTCCCTTAACCGCAGAGGGCCTGGCCAAAGCAATTTTGCGAGAGACGGGCGAAGATAGCCTCGCCTTTTTCGATGCCATCGCGCCGATAGTCTACCACGATAGTATAGACTTCGATAAAGCGTGGATGCAATCGCGTTACGATAAGGGCGACGGGGCGGACTATATCAACTGCCCTCTTGATGAAGACCAATATCACGCCTTCATCGACGCGCTGGTCAGTGCCGAACAAACAGCGTTCAAAGATTTCGAAAAAGACACACCCTACTTTGAAAGCTGCCTACCCATCGAAGTGATGGCATCCCGTGGCCCACAAACTTTGCGCTATGGTCCGATGAAGCCCGTCGGCCTAACCAACCCGCATAATCCTACGGTCAAAGCGCACGCCATTGTCCAGCTGCGTCAGGACAATGCGCTGGGTACGCTCTACAACATGGTCGGATTTCAGACGAAGATGAAATATGGCGCGCAGACGGAAGTCTTCCGCATGATCCCGGGGCTGGAAAAAGCCCGCTTCGCGCGGCTTGGCGGCATTCACCGCAATACCTTTATTAACAGCCCCAAATTGCTGGACCGCCAACTCCGGTTGAAATCCCGCCCGGACTTGCGCTTTGCGGGCCAAATTATGGGCGTAGAAGGCTATGTTGAAAGCGCTGCGCTCGGCCTCATCGCCGGACGCTTTGCAGCCGCGCAAGCTAAGGGCGAGACCTTAAATCCTCCACCCGCTACAACAGCCCTCGGCGCGCTGGTCGAACATGTCACGGGCGGATTTATGGATGGGCCAAAGGCCAAGTTCCAGCCCATGAATGTCAACTTTGGTCTCTTTCCGCCCGTCGAAAATCTGGTGATGAAGAACCCGGATGGCACCCGCGCGCGCGGGAAACAGAAGACACGGGTGAAGCGCCGCGCCATGGCAGAGCGAGCGCTGGCGGATCTGGCCGCTTGGGCTTAGCCTAAGTTACAGACGCGCCCGCATAACAACGCGCAACATCCGCAGCTGTTTTGCAAAGGGCGCATAGTGCGGAACGTCTTGCGTTGGATCGTAATCGGTCTTGCGCATGCGCTTTAAAAAACCTGGCACAAGTCCAACATAGGCGAGCGCGGGCATAGTTGTTGAGGACGCCTCTGCCCGCTTATGGGCCCCCTCAACCGCATCAAGAATTGTCTGTAAGGAAAGTTCTTTGAGGATTTTGTCGGAGTAATAACGATAGCTGCGCGCCAAACCACAGAGCCCCCACGCACGGCCCGCCATTGCGCCGCCCTCTCCGCCACAAATCGCAACTGCCGCCTGCGCCAACGCTCCAGACGTTGCATCCGCATATGCAGTCGCTTCCGATAAGGACGCAAATGGCCTAGGGTCCAAATCGCGTTCGCGTCCATCAACAATCCGGTCGAGGTGAAAGCGGCTAAGTCCAGTTTGCGCAATCATGTCAGCGAGCGGTTGACTGACCTCATGGTTTCGTACCGTGCCCCCAGCATAGATTTCTTCCACGCAGTCCCGCCACCATTGATAGCGAATCTGCCCGATCATGGGTTCACTCACCAGCTCTGGGATTTTCGCCAGCTCTGCATGAAACGCATATAGAGCCAGTAATTGATCGCGCACATCAACATCTGCGAGGCGCGCCGCACGTATTCTATCAGGATCGGCTTTTTCGAGCCGCTCTATAACCGAAGTGTTGATATGAATTGTCAATTTGACCCTCGGTTCGCTTGCCCTTGTGGTGGCAAATGCCTATCGGGTGTCACGCCCGCAAGACTAATACGGATGAAAGGACAGCTTATGCGTACCAAATCACTTATCACCGGTGTGGGGGCCACGCTCCTCGCCACACCCGCTCTCGCCCATGTCGGCGATCACGGTGAACATGGCGCCGCCCATTTCCTCGCGCAGCACGGCCTCGCAGCCGCTTTCATCGCACTCACGCTAGCCGCTGGCACAGCCGCAATCATCTACGTAAAACGGAAAGGATAAGATCCATGCTTCACTCCCTTCTCTCAAAAATGGATCTGCCCAGCGCGGACGCTCACTGCGATATTCCGTGCGGCATTTATGATGCGCGCATCGTGCAATATTACGCCGTTTCGGCGCTGCGCCAGATCGACATTTTGCTGAGCCTTAAGGACAAAGGCCTATCTGATACAGCCTTTGCCATGCAGGTTGCGCGCAACACGGCGAAAAAGGAAGAAATGGCAGAAAAATGTAAGCATGAAACCCGCGTGATCTGGGGCGACTTTATGAAGCCGAAAAACCAAGCGGATATGGCCAAATGTCACGAACTTGCGCACGGCATCATGCTCGCCGGTTCAGCGGTCAAACAAGACCTCCACCGTGAAGACGGCGAAAAGCTCGTTGCTCTTGCCAATGAATTTGCCGAAGTCTTCTGGGCCTCAAAGGGCGTTAAAACCAAAACGGTTACAACACCTTATGCACCGAATGTTGAGGTCGTAGAACCTGTTCTCTAAGGCTCAACTTTCCTCAGTTAAGGCTGAACCGGGCGCCTCTCCTGCAATCAGGATGGGGCGCTTTTTTTCGTCGGCAAGACCCGTCAAAAGCGCGCGGCCATCGGGCATGACACGAAAAATGCCATACTCTGCCGCTTCGAAACGCTCGCCCGTCCCGGATTGGAAATAGTAACGTTCGCCCCCAATCGACATGCCGGGCCACCTATTCTTGGTGTAGTGGATTAAGCGTTCGTCCGCCGCTAAGTCGTTAAGTCGGTCAAACCGAACCACGCGCGCAACACCGTCTTCCACCTTCAAAACAGCCGTGCCGCGACGTTCGTTCGGAACCTCAATTCGTTCGCCATCTTCCTGGCGCAAGCCGAAATCATAATTCAGCGTCATGTAATCGCCCAGAAAAAGCGCTCGTGGATCAACTGGGGCGAGTTCAAACAAGACCTCTTCACCCTGCGTGCGGATTGTCTGTCCCGCTAGGAACCCGGTCGCGAACTTCCAAGCACAAAGGAATAATCCCAGCAAAATGAGCGCAATGCGGATCATGCTGCTATCTCCACACGGCGTTTTGCGACGACCCAAAGCCCTAGAAGAGCGAGGCCTGTGACGATCAGAGCGCCCGAAAGCTGCACAAGCGTCAACGAAAGATCATAATAGGTCGCGAAAAGGAAATAGGCCATTGCCGCAACCCCGAGACCGAATAGGGCCGTTGATCGAAGAGAATATCCAAGAAGGAGAAGCAAAAGCGCAGGCGCTGCGCCTAATGGTTGAACGGCGGCAATCAGACAAAGAACACCCAAAACCAAGCCACTTGGCAAGTGCCGGCGCCCTAGGCGCATAATCATCCATCCCATACCGAGCGCAAGCGTTGCGACATCAACGAACCTTGGAAGGGCCGCCCATTCGACTTGAAAGAGATCTAGATCATTTGCGATGCCCGCCATCATCGCTGCCAACAAAAACACCAACGCCATGAGTGTCCTGCGTCGTCCGGCAAGGGTTTCCATCCCGAAACCGACACCGATCAGGCTGAACGTTGCAACGCAAATAAGCGTTATCAAATCTTGCTGCAAACCGATCCAATCGAGCAATAGCCCAAAGCCCGACATCCATGCCCCTGCCAAAACCAGATGAAGGATGCGGTCTTTCGGAACCAGCACAGCCGTTAAAAGCGGCAGAATTAGCAGTAACAGACAGAGCGCAAGATTAGGAAAACCGCCCAAAGCCATTGATAAACCAGCAATAAGAGCTGCACCGCCCATTAAGACCAATGTGTTCAGGAGAACGCGAAGATACAGCCCGACTTTCCGGCGCCGAAAAATTATGGCGCTTCCGTAAATCAACGCTCCGAATACGGCGATTGCAATATCCTCACGCCCCGTAAGGACCGCGATAAGACCCAGGAAACTGCCGATAAAGCCAACGCCTAGAAGCGCTGTCACAAAGCCTCCGATCGCAATCAAGAGGTCCATATACCAAGGCGTTCCCGCGTCATCTTCCATCATATCATCCGACAGATCATCAGGTTCAGAGGGATCGTTTTTAAGGATAGCTTGAAAGATACGAACCAAAGCGAACGTCCCCGAGCCCGTTATGAGAACGGTTACCAAAATACTGAGCGTGAGGTCGATATCGACATGTTCGAAAAATTTCCAAAGCAGGAAAACGGCAACCAAGAGGACCGCCCCTGTGGCGTAGAGTGACGGCGCGGCTCGTTTGGAATGTGTGTAGGCAAAAAACCCAAAACCACTCAGAAGTAGAATTGACACAATACTAAAGAGCTCTTGCCTAAATAACCCATTCACACCGAATACGACGAGGCACAGCGTGGAGGCCAGACTTGCTAATGTCACAGACCAGCCCCGTGCTTGGCGAAGAATAGCGATAATGACCGCTGCGCCAAGGGCGACACCCCCAATTGCGAAACGCACGAAATCACGATCTTCGCCGAGCCAATCATGCAGCATAAGGCCGACAGGGCTAACACAGGCGAGCGTGACCACGCCCAACCAAACCGCCCAATGAGCCCAACTGCGGGATGCCAGCGCAAAGGGCAGTCCCAGGATGGCCCAATTCAAGGCGAGGTCTTGCAGACCGCCTGGCGCTTGAAAAATCTGTCCCGCAGCGGCCAACCAAACGCCGATTAGAACCTGCGCGCCGATACCGAAGCTTGCAGCGACTTGACCGTCTAGCTTTCTAAAGATCCAAAAGATCGCCGCGCCGACGAGAAGAGCGCCAAGCCCGCCTAATTTCATTGCCGTACTCAAATAGACCCAGTTATGAGCAATGAAGGTAATAATCGCAGCCAGTAAAGTCGCGACTGCGAAGCCAAATAAAGTCGTTAGGCCACGCTGGACCCAAATATGGATAAGCTCATCATTTTCCTCTGAAACAGCCTGATCCATGTTCTAACGCTGCGGCATTTCTAAGAAAGAGTCGAGTCAAAGCCGGAACTGTGTGTTAATTAGGGCGCATGTTCCGACTAAGCCGTGTTCGCGGACACTCTATGCAGCCGACCTTGTCACCGGGCGATATCGTGCTGTTACGCCGCCGCTGCGCCCGCACTGGCGACATTGTGGTCGTGCGACACCCACGCCTTGGACGGATTGTCAAACGCGTCAGAGAGGGCGGATTATTGACCGGAGACAACCCGGCGGACTCTACAGACGCGGAACGATTAGGGCGCCTAGTGGACAGCGAGCTGATTGGCGTCGCTGTCCTGGCCATTATGCCGTCTGGGCTTCGCCGCCTGTCTGCTCAATCCGCGCCCCGCGCTTAAGCTTCAGAACCAGCAGAAGCGGGCTGGCCACAAAGATGGACGAATAGGTCCCGACGATCACACCCCAGATCATGGCAAAGGCAAAGCCTTCCAAACCCGGTCCGCCCAACACATAAAGCGCGGTCAGCGCCAGCAAGGTCGTCACAGAGGTCATAATAGTGCGCGATAGCGTGTCATTAATGGAGATGTTAATCACCTCTGCCATCGGCATTTTCTTATATTTGCGGAGGTTCTCGCGAATGCGGTCATACACGATCACCGTATCGTTGAGCGAATAGCCCACAATGGTCAGAATGGCCGCCACAATGGCGAGGTTAAACTCGATCTGGAACAGCTCGAAAACGCCAAGTGTCAAAATCACGTCGTGGAGCAAGGCGACCACCGCACCAACACCAAACTGCCATTCAAAGCGGAACCAGATATAGGCAAGCACAAGGCCCAGTGCGAGAATAACGGCGATAAGACCTTTGCGGCGGAGCTCGCCGGAGACTTTACCGGACACGGTTTCGGTTGCATCATAGCGCACGTGACAACTGTCTTCACCTGTAACGGGATCGACGACCGCATCAGGACAGTAACGGGACCGTAGGGCTTCGTTTAAAGCCTGAAGGGCGATTTGCTGTGCGTCGTCCTGCGCTGTCCGATCCTCCGCCGCGACGTCAGTCGCCTGTGGCGTATCGGCCTCTGGCTGAAGCGGCAAACTTATGCGGACATATTCATAGGTAATGTCAGAGCCGGGAGGCTGGCTGATGTTTTGCACGCCACTTCCATCAAACAAGTCTTGGACATAAACTTGAACGTCCTCTGGTGGCGCTTCACCAAAATCGACGGTTTGAACAACACCCCCCGTAAAATCGAGGCCGTAATTCAATCCTTTGGTAAAAAAGAAGAACATTGAGAGGAGCACACCGATAATCGAAAGGACCGCCGCGATTGTGCGCCCTTTGATGAAAGGCACGCGCGGCTCAACCGGCAGGAGCTTGACGAGGGAAATATCACGCATCGGTCGTCTCCTAAATCGGTAGCGTCTTCGGACGTGTACCGCGCAGCCAAGTCGCCGTCAGCAAGCGCGCAAAGATCACTGCGGTAAAGACAGAGGTCACGATCCCGATGGCCAGTGTCACAGCGAAGCCACGGACTGGGCCGGAGCCGACAAAGTAAAGCGTAATTGCTGCGATCATGGTCGTGATGTTCGCGTCCAAAATCGGCGCGAGTGAACGGCGATAGCCCGTCTCAATTGCATTGACGGGCGGACGGCCATTATGCGTTTCTTCCCGTATTCGCTCAAAGATTAGCACATTAGCGTCCACTGCCATACCGATTGTCAGGATGATCCCAGCAATCCCGGGCAATGTCAGCGTCGCCCCTAATATCGTAAGGGCGGCGGCGATGAGCGCGATGTTTGTCGCCAGCGCCAAAATCGCAATCGACCCAAACCGTATACCGTAGGACAGGAACATGAAGACAGCCACGCCAATCAAGCCAATGACAGACGCCACCTGCCCCGCACGGATCGACGCATCTCCAAGTTCGGCTGAAACCGTCCGCTCTTCCACAATCAACAGCTTGGCGGGTAGCGCCCCTGCATTCAGGAAGCGGGAAAGCTCCGAAGCGGATTCAGGCGTGAATTGCCCTTCGATGAAGCCCCGACCGCCCGTAATGGCCGAGCGGATATTAGGCGCGGTCACAATCTGATTGTCCAGCACAACTGCAAAGCGACGCCCGCGATTTTTCGCCGTCATTTCCCCAAAATAGCCAGCACAGCGGAAATTGAAGCTAAAGTTCACAATGGGGTAGCCTCCATCCGGGTGGACGCCCGGAGAGGCATTTTCCAAGCACTCGCCCGTGATGCGCGTACGCTCTTCCACAATAAGACCGCCGCCACCCTGTCCGGCTTCGTAGGGGTAATAGGTCGTGCCGATCGTTGGCGTACTTGACCGGCCCGTTTCGGGGTCAAAGCTCTGCATGGCTTGGCTTAACGCCAGCTCATTTTCACTGTCCTGGTGAACCAGATTAAATGTCAGATTAGCCGTTTTATTGATCGCGGCCTTGATTTCATCGATATTTTTTGCGCCGGGAACTTGCAGCAAAATGCGGTCATCACCTTCGCGTACTAGTGTCATTTCCGTTGTACCCGACGGGTCAATGCGGTCGCGAAGGACTTCGATAGACTGATCAATCGTACGCTTGCGAATGAACTCGATTTGCGCGTCCGTCACCGTGACTTTAAAGCCGCGATCGCCAACCACTTCAACTTCCGTTGAGCGTGGACCTACGGGATTTGTTGGGTCCACAACAACACTCATGTCTTGCAAGACCTCAATCGCTCTCGCTTGGTCAGAGGCCTCACGAAGTTGGCCTAACACGGCACCATCGCGGATTTGAACCGTCTGTGGCCGGATCGCATTATCACGGAGGGCTTCAAGTATGCCGATCCGCTCATTCGCAAGGGCTTGGGAAAGGACAGAAGAAAGATCGACTTCGAGGAGCATATGTGCCCCGCCCTGCAAGTCGAGACCGAGATTGATCGTGTCCTGCGCGAAGCTCGGCATTTTCGATCGGAGATCAGAATTCATGGCGTTGGGTGCCGCCATGAAAAGGCCCAGCCCGACAAGGGCCAGAATGAAAAAGGTTTTCCAGCGTGAAAAGACTAACATTAGTCGTTAGCCGGCTTGCGGTCGCGCTTGGCCGAAACCATAGAGCGAAGGACTTTCATGTCTGTGCCCCCAAAATTGACCGTTAGCTCGTCATCGCTGACCTTCTTCACTTTGCCGATCAGACCGCCATTGGTGATGATTTCATCCCCGCGCTGTAGGGCATCCAGCATAGACCGGTGCTCTTTAAGACGCTTGGATTGCGGACGGATCAGCAGAAAGTAGAAAATCAAACCGATCAACAGAATTGGCAATATTGACCCTAGCAAACCGCCCGCACCCGTTCCCGGAGGTGCAGCTTGGTAGATGGCAAAAATATTCATTGGACGGTCCCCGGTGCCAAAACAACTTTTGGGCTATATAGGCAGGGGATTTCGCACCGCAAGCGAAGCCCTCAGATTCGGGCCTAATTTTGCAAGAAGATTTGCGAGCCGATCCTCAGCAGGATTGGCGCGTGTTAAGTTAGGTCAGCCAGCTCGCAATCTGCTTCAACGTCCGATGGCGGTCCGGAACGGGATAAAACATCCAGTAATGGCCATAATCCGGCTCTTTGACATAGTGACCTAAAGCGCCAGCGGATTTTGCGCGAGCTGCAAAACGCTCAATCGCAGGAAACAAAACATCTTGTTCCCCGGTAACCACGTGCAGCTTTGGCATATTCTTGAAATCCATCAACTCAGGACTGATTCGCGGATCATCACGTTTCAAACCGCTATCGCCCAAATACGCGCCAACAGCAGGTTCAAGACCGAATGGCGTAATCAGCGCTTCATAATCATCGTCTTTCGTTGGTGGGCTTTCGAAAGGCGTCAGGTCCACCCAAGGCGACCACAGGACAACCGTCTGTGGGGTCGCCTCACCTCTGTCGCGGCGGGTCTGCAGGATGGCAAGTGTGAGATTGCCTCCCGCACTGCAGCCGCCGAGAGCCACGTTCTCAAGACCATAGCATTCCACAACGCTATCAAAATGACGGTCAGCCCAATCCATAATCTGCGGCGCAAGCGCTTGTGGCGGCAATGGATAGTCCGGCATGATGACGGTCATCTGCGCATGATCACAGACCTCTTGCAATGCCATGTAATGGATCGATTGCAGGCCGTAGACATAGCCCCCACCATGTTGGTGAACATAAACGGACTGGGTTTCGCCGCCCACTGGATGACACATCCAAACCGCACGTCCCTCAAACTCCGCGCGCTGCCAGCGTTTTGCCTGCCTGCCCTTGGGCTGGGCATTGCGTTGCACGCCATTTGCAGCGTCTTTTAGCATCTTATTGCGATAGCGTGTCACACGAAGAAGCGCTTGTACGGCTCTGTAACGTAACGAAGTTCCCATTATACAAACTCAAAGTGATCGAAAATAGGGTTGGTCAATCGGCGCTTAAACTCGCGGGAAGATCCCGGCCAATTATTGGTGACTTTCTCACCGTCTTTATACCACGAGGCGTCAACTTTATCCCAAGCGGTCTCGCGCAGGCGTTGTTGCACTTCGGCATTATAGGCAGCTTCAGCGTCAGCGATTACGCCTACCGTCCCGCCATTTGCACGCGCTTTCACCTTTAAAATCATTTCAAATTGCTGCTCTAGTTTGTAAACAATGGACGTATGACCCGTATTCGTGTTCGGACCGTAGAGCATGAACAGATTTGGAAAACCCGACGTCATGACGCCTAGATAGGCCTCGGCACCCTCCGCCCAGCGCTCTTTCAAGCTTAAGCCCTGAGCGCCTTTGACATCAATTTCTTTCAAAAACGGATTAGTGATGAAGCCTGTCGCCATCGCAACGGCATCATGCGCGCGCTCAACGCCTCCGGCGACAATGCCTGTTTTGGTAAACCGCTCAATGGGATCGAATACGACCTCCACATTATCGCGCGCCAAGGCCTCCAAATAGTGATCCGACAATAAGATACGCCGTGCCCCTATCGGATAATCGGGCGTCAACTTTGCCCGCATGTCTGGATCGTCAGGAAAAGCCGCTTTCAGTTTCTTCTCGTGCTGCTTGCGTAATATCCAACTCTGTAGGGCTTTGCCTTGAATGGCAGGCCACAGACCATATTCACCCTGCATCCAGATCGATGCGCGGTAGAGCTTTGCGAGCGCCGGAATGCGTCGACCCAATACTTTTTCAAATGCAGAGTAAGGGCGATCACCTTTCTCGATAATCCAGTTTGGGCTACGGTGGTAAACGGTGAGCTTGCGCGCGAGCTTTGCCACCTCCGGGATAAGCTGGATCGCGCTGGCGGCATTACCGATGCAGGCGATATTGTGCCCGTCCAGAGTGACACTATGGTCCCACTGCGCAGAATGAAATACGGGGCGTATGAACGTGTTTAGACCTTCAAAATCGGGAATGCGCGGATGATGAAGCTGCCCGATTGCTGAAACCAAGTAACGGCATTTTATCGGATCAGCCTTCTCAAAAGTCACGATCCAATGGTCCCCTGACCAAGATGCGCTGACAACTTTCATACCCGTATGAATATGTCGTCTTAGATCATGTTTGTCAGCAAAGTCATTGATATACTTTAGGATTTGCTCCTGCTTAGCCCACTTAAAATCCCATGTGGGGTTGGGTTCAAAGCTGTAGGAATAAAGCGCGCTGGGCACATCACATTCCGCGCCGGGATACGTATTTTCGCGCCAGGTCCCACCGATCGCGTCGGCTTTTTCTACAAGAAGAAAGTCGTCATCGCCCGCCTCACGCATTTTCGCAGCCAGGCCCAAACCTGCAAAGCCAGTTCCGATGATAAGCGTACCGACCTGCGCTGCGATCATAGCCAACTCCCTAAGAGGCGCGAACGCCTTCTTAAGCCATCGGGCTAAGCAGAGCGATTAAGACTGTCAAATTTACGGCGAAACTAACGCCAGCGTGATGGATCAGCTTGGCGGTGCAACAGTCACCGTGCTGGAAACCACCGGCCGCTCGCGCCATGGGAAACGGTAGAATATATGGCTCCCGACCAATCGTGTTCGCTCCAGACTATCATTCCAGACCGGGTCAACTGCCGTTGTGTGGTAATGTGTGCTGCGACCGACAGTGCTTTTTGGTTCTTGCGTCAGAACAAAACTCGCCATTAACTCAGCCGTCTGCCAAGCTTGACCTTTCGGCGCTTCTGCGAGGCTGCCATCGCAGGTAAAAGTGAACTGGCAGCCCGTATTTCGCTCTGAACCCTGATAGACAACGCCGCAAACTGAATTCGGGAAATGTTTGGAGCGAACGCGATTTTTGACCACCTGCGCCACAGCAATTTGACCGGCACGAGGCTCTGATCGCGCTTCATAATAGATTGCTTCAGCCAAGCAGGTCAGCTCCGCATCTTGTACAGAGGCCTTCGTCATCAGGCCAGAATAATCGGCCTCAACAGAATTCAAATCAAACGCAAGGCGCTGAGCCGGGGTCTCGACGCGCGCATCCGGGCCATAAAGCTCGCCAAAGTGCGAAACCGTGACGTATTCTGCATGCTGATCTGGCGATGCGCGAAAGTCAGCCGCCAAAAGCCCCAGAACAACGGCTTCGCGTTGATTGGCGGCTTTATCGGCAACGGTCGGAATAGCGAGAACGCCGCCAATAATGGCGGACAATCCCATGGCCCAACCTGCCATAATATGTCTCTTGGGTCGCATTGCGACGCCTCCTCTTACGACCCAACCAAACTTGCAAGACACAGACCATGTCAGTTTTGCTACTAAAGACACGGTTTTGTGTTCGAAGCCGAGAGCTCCGACCATCTTGCAAAATATGGTTAAATCATTCCTACAAACGCAACAGGTAGTATTTTATCGGGTTTGACCTACATTATGTGGCCATTTTGCGCCCTACACCTGATTCATCTCTCATTCATTTCCGCCCATATGGCGATCCTACAGAAAATTTCCAGTCTAAAATTGAGTCTTTTGTCCGGGCTAGAAAAGCCTTTCTAATTGTCATGAACAGTTCATCTTCTGCTCACTCTGGCGTAAATAAGGACGAGTAGTCAGTTTGGAGACTTTATGATGCTCAGATCCGCTTTGGTCTTAGCCGTGGCCCTTCCCGCTTTGGCTGGATGTGTATCAAATGGCGCACACTATGAGCCCATCATCGATGCCCCGCGAAACCAGCAATATTACACTGATCTGGGGGACTGCCAGCACCTTGCGGAAAATCGCAATCTTATAGACGGAGAAACCGCCAATCGCGCGGCTTTAGGTGCGGGCGTTGGCGCCGCCATTGGCGTGACCCGCCGCGGCGATGATCTTGAAAACGCGGCCGTAGGCGCAGCGGTCGGTGGAGCAATTGGCGGGGCAACCGGTCTCTACGACGCAAATGCTGAACGCCGTCACATCGTCATGTCTTGCATGTCAGGACGAGGTTACCGCGTACTGGGCTAGATAATAGCCACCTAACTTTCTTGTCGAATGGCCGCTTGTGCAGCCGCCAAACGCGCAATCGGGACGCGATACGGTGAACAGGATACATAGTTAAGTCCCGCGCGTTGACAGAAATCGATACTGGCCGGATCGCCGCCATGCTCACCGCAAATACCCAATTTTATGTCAGGTGATGTTGCGCGTCCACGCTCTGCTGCGATCTGGATCAAATCCCCCACGCCCTCTTGATCAAGTGTCACAAATGGGTCTTTATCCATGATTCCTGCCCGCACATAATCAGGTAGAAACTTCCCCGCGTCATCGCGCGACAGGCCAAATGTTGTCTGCGTCAGATCATTCGTCCCAAAGCTGAAAAAGGCCGCATGCTCTGCGATCTTTGCCGCACGCAGCGCAGCGCGCGGTAACTCGATCATCGTTCCCACGCTATAATCCGACACACCGATATCGGCCGCGACGGCATCGATGCGCGCTTTTAAGATTTCGAGCTCTTTTTCACTGCTAACCAGCGGGATCATAATTTCCGCAATCGGTGTCACGCCTGTCTCTGCACCTACTAACGCCTGCGCCTCTAGGATAGCGCGGGCCTGCATTTCGTAGATTTCTGGAAAACTAATCCCAAGACGACACCCCCGATGGCCCAGCATAGGATTGGCCTCTTCCAACTCACGGGCGCGACGCATCATCTCCTGAGCCGAGACGCCGATGGTTTGCGCAACAGTCGCAATATCATCTTCCGTATGCGGCAGAAATTCGTGCAAAGGCGGATCAAGCAGACGGATCGTACTGGGACGATCCGCCATGAGCCGAAAAATCGCAGCGAAATCTTCGCGTTGAACCGGCAGAATTTTGTCTAGAGCCAGTCGCCGCGCTTCTTCACTATCCGCTAGGATCATTTCACGGAAATGCGCCAATCGATCCGCCTCGAAGAACATATGCTCTGTCCGGCAGAGACCGATGCCTTCGGCGCCAAAGTCTATCGCCGTTTTCACATCCAGAGGGGTTTCGGCATTCGTGCGTACTTGCAATGTGCGCAGATCATCGGCCCAACCCATCACCTTGGCAAAATCGCCAGACAGTTCGGGCTGGACCATATCGACCCGACCCGCAAAGACTTGCCCGCTCGCCCCGTCTACCGTCACAATATCACCGCGCTTGATAATGCGGCCCGCCACAGAAAACTCGCCCGCTGCATAATCGATGCGGATATCACCTGCCCCAGAAACGCACGGCGTGCCCATGCCGCGCGCCACGACAGCCGCGTGAGACGTCATGCCCCCGCGCGCCGTGACGATAGCTTCAGCAGCATTCATGCCGTGAATATCTTCTGGCGACGTTTCCACCCGAACAAGGATCACCTTATGCCCGGCTTTGGCCAGGCTTTCCGCTTCGTCGGACGTGAACACAACTTCGCCAATCGCCGCGCCGGGTGAAGCGGGTAAACCCGTGGCGATCAGATCCCGCGCCGCATCCGGATCAAGCGTTGGGTGCAGCAGTTGATCCAACGAAAGCGGATCAATCCGTAGCACCGCTTCTTCTTTCGAGATTGTCCCAGCATCCGCCATGTCTACGGCGATCTTCAACGCGGCACGCGCGGTGCGTTTACCCGTACGGGTTTGCAACATCCAGAGCTGGCCCTTTTCGACCGTGAACTCAATGTCCTGCATGTCGCGGTAATGGCTTTCGAGTTTTTCGAACGTCTCCGCCAGCCGCTTATATACCTCTGGCAAAGCCTCTTCCATGGACGGATGCGTCTCGCCCATCTCTTCTCGCGCGACTTTGGTCAGCGTTTGCGGTGTGCGAATACCCGCCACCACATCTTCGCCCTGCGCATTGATCAGAAATTCGCCGTAATAACGGTTATCGCCCGTAGACGGATCGCGCGTAAAGGCGACACCCGTCGCGGACGTATCGCCCATATTGCCAAAGACCATGGCCTGCACATTGACCGCTGTGCCCCAAGCGGCCGGAATGTCATTGAGATTACGATAGACGACCGCGCGTTCATTCATCCAGCTGCCAAACACGGCATCAATCGCGCCTTGGAGCTGTTCACGGGCATCTTGCGGGAAGTCGCGACCTAAGGCGTTGCGGACTGCGGCCTTATATTTGGTGATAATCATGGCCCAATCATCCGCCGTCATATCCGTGTCGAGGATATAGCCCGCGTCGAGCTTCGTATCTTCCAAGATGTCGTCAAAGGTATGGTGATGCACACCCATCACCACGTCGGCATACATGGTGATAAAGCGACGATAGCTATCCAGCGCAAAGCGGCGATCGCCAGACAATTCGGCTAGCCCTTTCACCGTTTCGTCATTCAGACCCAGGTTCAGGACCGTATCCATCATGCCCGGCATAGACGCCCGCGCACCGGAGCGCACAGAAACGAGCAGCGGGTTTTTCGGGTCGCCGAAGCTCTTACCGGTTAGCGTTTCGATATGGGCAAGGCCGCCTTCGACCTGCGTATTCATATCATCGGGATAGACCTCGCCATTGTCGTAATAATAAGTGCAAACATCGGTCGTGAGCGTAAAGCCCGGCGGGACGGGTAGGCCGAGCGAGGCCATTTCGGCCAGATTGGCACCCTTCCCCCCCAGAAGGTTTTTCATGGTGGTGTCGCCTTCGGCAGACCCACCGCCGAACTTGTAAACCCACTGGCTCATGATGATCCCTTTTCTTGCGGCACAAGCCCGATGCGGCCTGACCAATCTTCCCTGCCCCATAGAGCGACACGCAAGCACCGCAAGTCTGACAGCGCTGTCGGAACGTGTGTTTGTGACAGTTGCCTTTTATCAGCCGTCAAGCCGCGAGAAATCAGCAATTCGTCTAAAGGTGGCCTCGATTTCGATCAGCAGACCGAGACGCCGCGCGCGTTCATCCGCAACATCAGAATTGACCATAACACCCTCGAAGAAAGTGTCGATGGGGGCGCGAAGACCGGCCAGCGTATCTAAGGCAGTCGGGTAGTCGCCGTTTTCTAAGGCCGTGTCGATGGCGGGCGTCGCAGTGTTTAGGGCTTCGGCAAGGTCGGCGGCTTCGGGCGCGGTGTAGGAAATCACCGTCCCCGGCCCTGTGCCGGGGCCGCTATCGTCTGGCCCTTCATCGCTATTCGTCGAGCGGCCCCGGGACACGCCCGGGGACAAGGATGTGTCTACAGCCTTCTTCCGCTCCGCGCGCAAAATGTTCGCCGCACGTTTATAGCCTTGGACGAGGTTTTCGCCGTCTTCAGTGCCGAGCAGCGCGCCGAGTGCCTCGACGCGTTTGGCGATGGCGAGCAAGTCGTCACCCCCATCAGCCAGCACGGCGTCAATCACGTCATGGCGATGACCTTGATCGCGAAGATAGACGCGAAGGCGGTCGTGGAGAAAGGCGAGGAGGTCGGTTACATATGTTCGGGCCGCTGATACCCGCTCTCGTACAAAACCAGTCAGGTCTGAAGGCCAGAATGAAGTGCCTGCGCGCCCGTCACTAAACATAAAAATCAATTCAGATCGGCCATAGCGCTTTCCAAAGACTTCTAGCGACAAATCATAATCAGGAGCTTTAAGGCGCACATGACCGGATTCCTTAAATGCTCTGCGGACGAATGCCATTGTTATCAACTTCGCGAGATCGAAACCAATTTGGTTTTCAATGGGCGTTCTGAGCTCACCCAAAGCCGCCCGCCGCAACGCATAAGGGTCCTTGCTCCCCGTCGGTTTTTCATCAATCGCCCAAAAGCCGACGAGCGTGTCCA
>CAZSUW010000015.1:21604-22971 GCA_964610115.1 uncultured Algimonas sp. | reverse complement strand
TCTTGGAAGAAGAGCGCATCGGACAGCCGCGCGCTGATCACCTTGGCATTGCCCGCCTTGATCGTCGCGCCTTGGTCGGCCGTTTCCAGATTGGCGATAATGATGAAATGCGGGGCGAGCGCGCCGGATTTATCGCGCACAGTGAACGTCTTTTGATGGCTCTTCAGCGTCAGGCGAATGACTTCAACAGGCAGCTTCAAAAATTCCGGGTCCATATCGCCGAGCAGCGGCACGGGATATTCGACAAGGCCAGCGACTTCATCGAGCAAGCCTTCATCCTCGACCCAATCCAGATCATGTTGCTTGCAGAGCGCGCGTGTTTTTTCGCGGATAATCTCTTTGCGCACATCGTGATCGAGCAGAACATGCCCCTCGCCTTCCAGCTTGGCGCGGCAATCCGAAAAACCTGTCACTGTGAAAGGTCCCGGTCCCATCTGGCGGTGCCCATGGGTAACGTTCCCGCTTTGAATGCCGCCCACCTCAACCGGGATCACGTCACCGTCGAGCAATGAAATAATCCCGCGCAAAGGCCGGACCCAGCGAAAAGCACTGCCGCCTGACTTCATACTTTTCGGCCACGGGAAATCCGCCATGATAGACGGGATCAGTTCAGAAAGAATTTCCGCGGCGTCCCGTCCGGGCTTTTCAACAATGGCGACGTAATGATCGCCTTTCTTATCGCTGCGGATTTCAGCCTCAGAAATATCCGACAGGCCCGCCCCGCGCATAAAGCCTTGGAGCGCTTTGTCCGGACTGCCGACACGCGGGCCTTTGCGCTCTTCCCGTACGTCGGGCGAACGCTCTGGTAGATAACCCGCAAGCCCAATCCGGCGCGGCCCGGTGAAGACCGTAACATCTGTATCGGGCAGCCACGCCAGACCCGCCGCTTTCAGACCCGCTTCCAGAAGACGTCGCAGGTCCGCGCCCGCCCGCACTTGCATGCGGGCCGGAATTTCTTCGGAGCGGATTTCTAACAGAAACTCAGCCATTATGCGCCGCAGCTCCCTATCATATCAGCCGTAATGTCTGTCGGAACGCCGTCACGGATCAAGGTCAGGCCACCTTCGCCGTTCACGGCTTCAGCCCGCACTTGCCACTTTAGATAATCAATAACTTCATAGGTCACGTCGAACGTGTCCCCCTCAAAAACAGGTTCCTCGCGCGGAACCAGCTTGATCGTTTCGCTTTTGTAGCGCGCTACGGCCAGATAATCGGGATTATCTTTATAGGTCGCGAAGAGCACGCCTTCTGATCCATCGGCGGGTTCGAAGACGCAGGTTACATCCGGTAGTAACGCGGGATCGATCGCTTCGAACACGCCAAGGCTATCATCCACGGTAGGATTACAGGCGACCAAGATCAGGGCA
>CAZSUW010000015.1:14570-21504 GCA_964610115.1 uncultured Algimonas sp. | reverse complement strand
AGATCAGGGCAGAGATCACGACTAAACGCTTCATACCGCTGTCTCCACGCGGGACTTTTCGCCGTCTACCCAGGCCTCCGCACAGCCTTTGGCCAGATCGCGGACTCGTTTGATATATTCCTGGCGTTGCGTCGGGCTAACAACTCCGCGCGCATCGAGAATGTTGAACAGGTGTGAGGATTTCAGCGCGAGCTCATAGGCCGGCAGCGGAAGCGGATTATCCAATTCGAGCAGCGCTTTGCACTCCCGCTCCATCATGCCGAAGCGCGTTTTGATCTCTTCGACATCTGCATGTTCGAAATTATAGGCGGACTGTTCAACCTCGTTCTGATGGAAGACGTCGCCATAGCTCAAACTATTCGGCGTGCCGGGTGCATTGAACGGTAGGTCATAGACATTATCGACGCCGAAAACATACATAGCGAGCCGTTCGAGGCCATAGGTTAGCTCGCCCGAAACAAGGTCAACATCCAAGCCGCCGACCTGCTGGAAATAGGTATATTGGCTGACTTCCATCCCGTCGCACCAAACCTCCCAGCCGAGGCCCCACGCGCCCACGGTCGGGTTCTCCCAATCATCTTCGACAAAACGAATGTCGTGGAGGCTGCGGTCGATCCCTATGGCGTCGAGGCTGCCCAGATAGCGTTCCTGCAAGTCCTCAGGATTGGGCTTCATAATAACTTGGAATTGATAGTAATGTTGTAGGCGGTTTGGGTTTTCGCCGTAACGCCCATCTGCTGGACGGCGCGAAGGCTGCACATAAGCCACATTCCATGGTTTCGGCCCGAGCGAGCGCAGCACTGTTGCAGGATGCAATGTCCCTGCTCCGACTTCTGTGTCAAACGGCTGTAAGATCGCACAGCCTTGCGCAGACCAATAGGTTTGCAAGCGCAGGATCAGGTCCTGAAATGAGTCGGGTTTTGTGACAGTCGCAGCCATGTTCGCGGCTTTAGCGGACAGGCGCGACAGTGCAAGCGCGGGCTGCGGCCCGATATGCGACCATCACTTCACTTCAAGTTCTTTTTCAAGCCCCGCATCGATCAAAGCCCGTCGGGCCAGACGCACATCATCGGGATGCACCATAAGGCGTTTCGGGATCATAATACCGGGCTCCAGCACGCTCATATGTTGGTCCATGACAAAAGCCACGATATGCGCATCTTTCAATACAGCCTCCGCAAAACTGATAGTGACCGGATCAGGCGTGACGATAATCGCTTGCATAGGCTGAACGTGCGATATGCGCGGCATATTCGCAACCCTACTAACCGACACGTCTTTGTCACTTGTGGGTTTAGATAACGCGGCCTAATTAGTGAGAAAATTAAAAGGATGTCTGTGAACGCTCCCGCCCAAATTCAGCAAGATGCGGCCTTATCGCCGGCACAAAGGCTATGGCAGCTGTCAGGAACAGATATGGCTGCTGTCGACGCGCTTATTCTGGAACGAATGCACTCACCCGTCGGACTTATCCCTGATCTTGCCCAGCATCTTGTTGGGGCGGGAGGAAAACGCCTGCGCCCACTGCTGACTGTCGCAACCGCGCAACTCTGTGGCTATGAAGGCAACGCACATCATAAACTCGCCGCGGCTGTAGAGTTCATCCATTCTGCGACTTTGCTGCATGATGACGTGGTCGACGAGTCCGATCTACGGCGCGGGAAAAAGCCGGCCAATCTGATCTGGGGGAATAGTGCTTCTATCTTAGTGGGTGATTTCCTTTTTGCGCGCGCCTTTAACCTTATGGTCGAAACGGGCAGCATGGATGCTCTTGGCATTCTGTCTAACGCCGCCTCTGTTATTGCCGAAGGGGAAGTCCAACAACTCGCCGCCCTGCGCAACCTCGCCATGAGCGAGGCGGATTATATGGCGGTTATCAAAGCAAAAACAGCAGAACTTTTTGCTGCTGCATGCGAAGTCTCGCCTGTCATTGCCCGCTTATCAGAAGAAAAACGCGCCGCCCTTCGCGACTATGGCTTAAAGCTCGGCCTCGCCTTCCAGCTCATAGACGATGCGCTTGATTATGGCGGCCGTGAAGCCTCGCTCGGCAAATCGGTCGGCGATGATTTTCGTGAAGGCAAAATGACTCTGCCCGTCATCCGGGCTGTCGCCGCCGCCACAGAAACAGAGCGTACTTTCTGGCGCAAAGTCATTGTCGAACGTCAACAGGATGACGGCGACCTGCAAACCGCCACAGATATATTGAACCGTACAAAGGCGCTGGACGAAACCATTCAAATGGCGCGGCGCTTTTCTGTCGAAGCGATTGAAGCGCTTGATATCTTTCCCCGCTCTGACTTGCGGGATTGTCTGCAAGACCTTGCCGCCTTTGTTGTCAGCCGGGCCAGCTAATTGTCACTTGGGCAAAAGCCTGTTCAAAACCGCGTAAGCAAGGGCGAAAACCATCACGACGAAGCTTAACTCTGCAAATGAGCCGATAGTGCCGCGCTTCAAGGCTTCATTGACCCAGAGAGCCATCACGCCAATGCTCGCCGTATATAGCAAGGTGACCGGCAAAGGATTACCAAAAGCCCGCGCAGCCCGCTGGTAGATATGTGTCGCATGCGGCGCGGTAAAGCCAAGACCGCGAAACGGTTTTAGAAGGAGTGTGAGCAAGACATCCGCAAGCAAAGGCATGATCAACAAGGGACCTATGTAGAGAACTGGCAGATCGGGCTGCTCGCGCAATAACAATAGGATGGATGCCGCATAGAGAAACCCAACGGGAAGAGACCCGCAATCGCCGCAAAAGATGGCCGCTCGCTTTCGGAAATTATAGGGTAAAAACCCCAAGATCGCGGCCGCCGTAACGCCAGTAAGTGTCGCTGTAACGGGTGCGTCCGCGGCTATAGCCACCAAGCAGACGATCATAAGGGCGAGCGTCATCGTGCTTCCGAAAAGGCCGTTAATACCATCCATGAAATTGACAGCATTCGTAACAACAAAAATCCAAAGTACCGTCCCGATCACTCCGAGCCAGATCGGTATTTCACAATAGCGCCGCCCGATCGGCAACTCGCTAACAGGACCAAAAACCCAAACCGTATAGAGGCCTATCGAGGAAATGACGCAGAATTTAAGCGTCGTCGGCACAACAATACGGTCATCAATGACGCCCATTATTCCGAGTGCGAACGCACAGACGAGAAGGCTTGCGAGAGCAGGCGCAAATGACCCACTCCCGAATAGAACGTCGCCATGATAGCTCACCGCTAAGACTAAAGCGGCCCCGATCCCGGCGATAATGCCGAGCCCGCCCGCCGTCGGCGTTGTTCGAGCGTGGGCGGACCGATCATCGGGGATGTCGCCAAGCCCGCCAAGCCGGGCAAAGCCCGTGACAGCCAGGCTGACGAATAACGCCACACCGCCCAGCTGCAAGGCGATAAAGCCGCCGAGACTAATTTCCGTGAGCATCAATCCGCGTCCCCGAAGTGGCAGGACACAGCCCACAGGCCACGCTTTCGCAACATATCTCTGGCCAATTTCGCCTCGCTCATCGTTTCGAAAAGACCGAAACAGCTGGCCCCGGACCCACTCATGCGGGCGAGCTGACAGCCTGATTGCGCGTTGATCGCGTCGATTACATCAGCAATCACCGGCGCTTGGCGGATCGCGGCGTCCTGCATTTCATTGGTTCCGCTTAGGGCCCGTTCAATCAGGCCCCCACTGCGGGCTGTCCCGTTCGGTTCAGCGGCACGGGGGGTCGCATCGAGCGCCTTGAAAATCGTCCCTGTAGAAACCGGAACACCCGGATTAACGAGAATGGCCGGCACCTGCCCTAAGCCGGGTAAAGGCGTCACCTGCTCGCCGATGCCTTCCATCATGGCCGTGCGCGAAAGGCGACAGACCGGGATATCAGCGCCTAATGCGGCATCATCTACATCGCCATTTGGATCGAACTCCCTCAAAACCGCCGCAGCATTGGCAGACCCACCGCCTAGGCCGGAGGAGATCGGCAGTCTTTTGTCGAGCCATATACGATGTTTTGGAGCCTTGGCTAAGCCCATCGCGCGCAAGATCAGATTATCATCTGTCACAGGCAAGTCGTAAGAGAACATGCCCTCAATCCACAGGTCCATATTGATAGACGGGATCATCTCGATTGTATCCCCGACATCGGCAAAGACGACGAGGCTTTCAACCGGATGATAGCCCCTCCAGCGTCCCGTCTCTATCGACGCCCCAACATGCAAAGTCAGATTGACCTTTGCCGGACAGAAGAGCCTGATTTTTGCCTCCCCCAAAACCTCTGACCCTATTCCGCGGGGATGGCGTTAGGTCCGGCGGCGAGCTTGGCTTCAATTGTTTCGCGCTCTTTATCGGTTGGATCGAACTCTAGCGCGCGTTTCCATTGGAAGGTTGCCTCTCGCTTGCGCCCTAATCGCCAATAGACATCGCCGAGGTGGTCGACGATTGTCGCCGAATAGGGCGTCAAAACCACGGCATCTTCAAGATATTTCTTCGCCTCTTCATATTGGCCAAGCTTATAATGCGCCCAGCCCAAGCTATCCGTGATCGCGCCGGAGTCCGGCTCTAACCGCAGCGCTTTCTCAATCATATCAAAGGCCTCTTCGAGGTTCTCACCACGGTCCACCCATGTATATCCCAGATAGTTCAGCGTATCAGCATCCTCCGGAGCATAACTTAGGACACGTTGGAAATCGGCTTCCGCTTCGGGCCAGCGATCCAAACGCTCATAGATGATCGCACGCAAACGCAGCGGTTCCGGATTGGCGGCAAGGTCTTCTTCGGTCAGGCTTTCTACCAGAGTGTCGTAAAAGGGCAGCGCCTCTTCCCAGTTTTCACGGAAAAAACGCGCGCGTCCCAACGCTTCGCGCGTGTAATATGACGGATGATCTTTGGCGAGCTTTTCCAAAACGCCAATCGCAATCTCGTCGCGGTCCTGATCGAAAAAGATATTGCTCTCCGATAGGCGCGCACTCACGACATAAGGGCTTTGGTCAGAGATAGACCGGTAGAGCGATAAGACTTCGGCTTCGACCTCGGGCTCAGCCGATAAATCGTGAGTCTCTTCAAGCAAACTTGCCAGCCAAAGTGCCGTTTGGTCGAGATCAGGGTCGATCCAGCGCGCAAAGCGTAAAAAAGTTTCAGCCCCATCATTCGATTGGTTGCGGACAAAAAATTCAAACGCGGGAACGGTCAACGCAATCGCGGCTTCAGTTTTTATTGACGGAGTCGGCAAATTACGGCCAGCGTCCAAGCGTTCAATGTAATCGCCAACGGGTCCCAAAGCAGATGCCGGATTATTGTCGACGAGGCTTTGTAGACGCGCGCGAGCCTCTTCCGTTTCGCCTCGTTTCGCATCGAATCGAGAGCGCGCAAGCGCCACTTCCAACCCCGCAATGCCCGTTTCTTCAACGCGGTCAAAAGCATCGATAGCGGCGTTGATATTGCCGTCCCGTGCTTCCAGCTTCGCAAGCTGTAACTGTCCCAGCGCATCGAAGTAGGCACTGTCACCCAGATCTTTAAATATCCTTCGCGCCTGATCCAAACGACCTTCATCCACCGCCGTCCAGCCCGCTATTAGATTAAGCACAGGCCCCATAGTGAAGTCCTGGCTTTTATCTGAAGCGAATTTTTTCACCCGTGACGACCGCCCGCGAGAAAAAGCATCGACCGCCAGTATAGTCCGCGCCATGCTTTCCGTTTTATCCTGCCGATAGAGTTTTTCAGCCGTGCGAACGGATAGCTTTTCATCACCCGAGAAGAGCGCGCTGTAGAGCGCTAATCGGCCCAAACGAATATCATCCGGGGCCAATGTATAGGCGTCTTGAAAATAGCGCGATTGCGCCTGTGGATCCCGAATATAGCGCGCATAGGAGCCGGCGAGATAGTCACCCAATAGGCGCGCGCGCGAGCTATCCTCAATTCCGCTTTCAGCGTTCACAAACCCCGACGGGGCCACAGATAAAAGAACCGCTAAGAGGCATGTGCGTAGTTTCATAGGTTTGTCTTAGTGGCTCTTGGGCAAATGTCGACTTAAGAGGGCGATAGGTTTCGCCCTCTTAGACACGTATTACATCCCGGCATAGGCTGGTCCGCCGCCGCCTTCTGGCACAGTCCAAACGATGTTTTCAGATGGGTCTTTGATGTCGCAGGTTTTGCAGTGGATGCAGTTTTGCGCATTGATCACAAACTTAGGATCCGCGCCGTCTTCGCGCACAACCTCGTAAACACCCGCTGGGCAATAACGCTGCGCCGGTTCATCATATTCCGGCAGATTGATCGCAATCGGAACGGACGCATCGATGAGCTTGAGGTGGCTTGGTTGATTTTCTGAATGATAGGTGTTGGTGAAGGATACGTTGGTCAGTCTATCAAAAGACAGCACGCCATCCGGCTTGGGATAATCAATCGGCTTGTGCTTTGCCGCAGATTGCGTGGCTTTCGCATCATTCTTCTTATGTGCAAGCGTCCCAAATGGAGAGACTTTGAACAGGGTTTGGAACCACATATCGAAACCGCCCAACATCATGCCGCCAAAGAACGGACCGAAACGCCCGTTAAACGCCGCAACATTCCGTACAGGTTTCAAATCTTGCCCAACCTCGCCCTCGCGTAGTTCTGTATCATAGGCCTCTAACGTATCGGCCGATCGACCCGCCGCTAATGCGGCACTCGCCGCCTCCGCCGCAGCAATGCCTGACAGCATCGCATTATGGTTGCCTTTAATGCGCGGCAGATTAACCAGTCCGGCAGAACATCCCAGCAAGGCCCCGCCAGGAAACACAACTTTTGGCAAAGACTGATAACCGCCTTTGGTCACAACACGCGCGCCGTAAGAGACGCGCTTGCCCCCTTCTAAAACGTTGGCAATATCCGGATGATGCTTCCAGCGCTGGAAATCCATGTAAGGATAAACGTGGGGGTTTTCGTAATTCAGATCGACAATCATGCCGAGATAAACCTGATT
>CAZSUW010000015.1:9838-14470 GCA_964610115.1 uncultured Algimonas sp. | reverse complement strand
TTTTCATAGCCGAATTCACCGGCGACAACGCCCTTCAGGCTACCGTCTTCGCGATAGACAAGCTGGGAACAGGCCATGCCGGGGAAAACTTCCACGCCCAGCGCTTCGGCCTTATCCGCCAGCCAACGCGTGACCGCGCCCATAGAGACAATATAATTCCCGTGATTGTTCATAAGGGGCGGCATGATAAAGTTCGGCAGGCGGAAGCTGCCCTCTGGCCCCAGAACTGTCAGATGGTCAGACGTCACCTCTTGCTTGACGGGGCAACTGCTATCATCGCGAAAATCCGGGAAGAGCTTTTCCAGACCAATCGGATCGAGCACAGCCCCTGAGAGGATGTGCGCACCGACTTCGCCGCCTTTCTCCAACAGGACAACCGATGTGTCGGGGTTGAGTTGCTTTAACCGAATAGCCGCTGACAGACCCGCCGGACCTGCCCCCACGATAACCACATCATATTCCATGCTTTCGCGTGTCATTGCAGCCTCTGCCTCTTGTCCATTTGCGTCCATTGCGGAACAGTCCTCGCGCTATTGTTTTTGTTTTCGTCCCCCCGCCTACTGCGTTATGAGGCACACGACAAGCGGCCCACACGTCGCAATGATGAAGGTTTTACATGACGGATACACCTCTAAATCCGCCAACATTTCGTCTCGGTTGGGAAGAATGGCTAGGCCTTGCCGATCTCGGCTTGCCCGCGATCAAAGCGAAAGTGGATACAGGCGCGCGCACGAGCGCTTTGCACGCGGTGCGCATTGAGCCCTTCGGCACGGAAGCCAAGCCGCAGGTGCGCTTTATCATGCATCCCGACCCGGAGGATCCATCGATCGAAGTCGTTTGCTCGGCCAAAGTTATTGATCGCCGACAGGTCACAAGTTCAAATGGCCAAACGGAACTGCGCTATGTGATCAATTCTCCTGTCACGGTCGGCGGTAAGACTTGGCCTGTCGAGATCAGCCTGACCAATCGCGAAACCATGGGCTATCGCATGCTGCTGGGCCGTTCTGCATTGCAAGATGGAATGTCCGTACGCCCCTCTGAGGGCTTCTTGCAGCCGATTCTTGATTATTCCGTCTACAAAAAGCGCCGCAAATCCTCTGTCAAAAAGCGCCCTTTGCGCATCGCCATCCTGACGCAAAGCCCCGGCAATTACAGCAATCGCCGTATGATCGAAGCCGCCGAAGCGCGCGGACACACGATTGAGTGTATCTACACGTCCCGCTGCTATATGGCGATCAATGCATTCAAACCTGAAGTACATTATGACGGCAAAGCCCTGCCCCGCTATGACGCTGTCATCCCCCGTATCGGAGCGTCCCTGACGTTTTACGGCATGGCCGTCGTCCGTCAGTTCGAAGCCATGGGCGTCTATGTCTTAAACCGCGCTGACAGTATTGGGAAAAGCCGCGACAAACTCCTTGCCCATCAACTCTTAGGGCAGCATGGCCTCGGCATGCCGGCCACCGCTTTTGCTCGATCCTCACGGGACAATAAAGGCATTCTCGATCTGGTCGGTGGAAGTCCTGTCGTCATCAAACTGCTTGAATCCACACAAGGTCGCGGCGTCGTCCTGGCCGATACGCGTAAAGCCGCTTCCGCCATTATTGATGCTTTTCAAGGGCTTAATGCACATTTCCTCGTGCAGGAATTTGTCAAAGAAGCGGGCGGGTCAGACATTCGTTGCTTTGTCGTCAACGGCAAAGTCGTCGGCGCGATGATGCGCACAGCGGCGCCGGGCGACTTTCGCTCTAACGTTCATCAAGGGGGTTCGGTCAAACGGATCAGGCTCCGCAAAGAAGAGCGCCGCGCCGCCATCAAAGCCGCGCGCATCCTTAAACTCGACGTGGCCGGCGTTGATGTCCTGCGCACAGATGCAGGGCCTAAAATCCTAGAAGTCAACTCCTCTCCGGGCTTGGAAGGCATTGAGCGCGCCACAGACAAAGACATCGCGGCCTCTATCATCGACTGCATCGAAGATAAGGTCCCCACAATTTATCGAGTCGGTACGCGCGCTTAAGCCTTGCCGGACCACTCCACGCTTCTTAAGTCAAACTCATGACATTTGCCGGTTCTATTCTTCAGATCATTTCAATGTTGCTCAGCTTTGCGAGCTTTATGATCTTTGCTTATGTTATCATTGGTTGGTTGTTCGCGTTCAATATTCTGAACCCGCGGGGGCAAATCGCCGGGCAAATCTACGGTCTTCTCCACGGTTTTACAGACCCCCTATTGAGGCCGTTTCGGACTCTGCAATATAAGCTCTTGCCCCAATTCAGACAGATTGACCTCTCACCCATCTTCGCAATTATCGCTATTTGGTGGCTGCAGGCATATCTGATTGGCAGCTTGCTCATGCCAATGATTGGTTTCCGCTAGAGCGATCTTAAGAACATAAAGACCCGTACTGCCTTAGACAGAACACAAAAGGCTGGTGCCGCATGGGTGACTTGAACACCCGACCCCCACATTACGAATGTGATGCTCTACCAGCTGAGCTAATGCGGCACGCCTTGGCGAAGCGGCGCTATAATCCCGCTATATTCGCCGGGCAATACTTCTATGCATCGACCTTTGGGGGTTGAGCCCGTTTCAGCACCCTCCCGTCCTCTAAGGCTTATCCGGTGCGTCAAGCAACTGATCCAGACGTTCTGCTAGGTCATCATCGTCTGATACGACCGAGGTGACTGTTTCACGTGCAACATCTTCATCGCCTGTCATAGGTTCCTCGTCTGATTCTCCAGAAGGTTTTTCTACCAGCATAGAGTGGATCGGCTTACGGACCCCCTCCAAACGTTCAGCGCGTGGATGCACAAGCTCGCCCGTATCCCCGAAAGAGAACACAAGCCGACGCCAATCCTGCGGTGTGTAGTCAAATCCAGGACCTTCTGGATCAAGGTCGGACCAATCCCGTTCGTGCGGGGCGATGGCGGCGCGTTCCGTCCACATGCGCGCGTCCATTTCATTGCCCAAAGCGCGCTCGGCTTCGGCCGCCAAGAGGCAAAGTCGGGCTGTCGGCGCGTCGCCCTTTAGAAGGGGCGTTAAAGCGGATAAGGCGTCCACCGCCGCACCGGAGTGCAACCGATCCTGAATAAGTAAGAGTTTTGTCTCCCGATGATTGGGGGCCAAGTTAGAAAATTTCGTAATACGTTTTGAACGGGTCTTTTCCGCTTCACCCGGATAAAGCTCTAGATAAGCGGTTGAAAGCGCAGGATGCGGCGCTTTTGCCCAGGCGTCTTCCAGTAACTTGGCGGCTTTTTTCTGACCGCCATGACGCGAAAGCTCATGCGCAGCAATTGCGGCGGCCGGGGCAAAGTCAGGCGCTTCTTTTAACGCCGCCAGAGCCATTTCTTCCGCTTTGTCATGCTGCCCACTATCCATCATCGCATCGGCCTGTGCGGCCATGAGAACGGCTTTTCGGCGACGATAAACTTCGCCAGAGATATGCTTTGCCGCGCGACCTTTTGACAGGGCTTCACGCGCTTCCGCCCAGCGGAAATCCGCGACAAGCGATTTGAATAAAACATCAAACGCCCAACGCGCCCGCGGGTTCGCTTCAAACGCATCTTGTGCCGCTTCGATCGCGCCCGGAATATCACCCGTGGTCAGTTTTGTCTGTGCAATGCCCCTCTGGCCCGTCGGACGTGTTTTCGGACTGCCTAACATGGCCTCGTAATGAACCGTGGCTTCGTCACGATCCCCGCAAGCCTCTGCAGCTGTCGCGCTGATGATGTGACCCAGATCCGTGGAGCCGGTCAATTCACGAACGCGCGCGGAGGCTTTTCTCGCGCGGTCAATATCACCCTCCGCGCCCGCAATCAGGGCATCTTCCATGGCGTCTATAGCGCGGTTGCGTTTGCGCATGCCGACACCGGATTTTAATCGCCGCGGTAGACGCCAAAACCACAATAAAAGCGACCATAGGGCGACGATCGCCAAAACACTGGCAGCCCCGAGCAAAATGACCGCTTGCCATGTCAGTTCAATCGGCGGGTGCGCTAAAAATCCTTTTTGAGCGGAAGACGTCAGTAGCAGTGTCGCGTCATCCCCGACCCAAAGCAAAAGCCCCGCAAGAACGGCGATAAACACCAAAACCGTGATCAAATATTTCATCATGGCTATTCGTTCTCCTCGCCTAATCTATTCGTAGACGCCGTTCCCTCAGACAAGGCAAGCGCCATATCCGCACGCCATCCTCGCGCAAGATTTTGTAATTCTTGTGGCAAGCGGTCGAATTTCTCAACCGCCGCTGCCGCATTGCCCGCCGAGAGGTCCGCTTCCACGCCCTCAATCAATGTTAGAGGATCATCCTCAGTCCGAACACGGAAATGCTTAGAAAAAAGACCGCCGCGTCGGGCCTCGGCACCCTCCCGCAGAATGTCTGCGGGAAAAGTTGGCAGGCTCTCGATTGAAATCGGGTCAGGTTGTTTTTGTAGTGTTTCACGTGAAACACTTTGAACAGTCGGACGCGCCTCAAGTGCTTCGACACGCAGGCTCAGCGCTTCAATTTCGGTTAGAAGAGGGGCAAGGTCGGGTGGTGGTGAAACTTCAAACCCGTCTTCTTTTAAGGCTTCAAGCCGGGTCACTAAGGCTTCGTCGATAGGTGGCACGGGTTCCGGCCACTCTGGCAAGGGC
>CAZSUW010000015.1:0-9738 GCA_964610115.1 uncultured Algimonas sp. | reverse complement strand
ACGGCGTCTTCGCTTTCGTCTGCGGGTGCATCCATCACCGCCTCATCATCGGCATTCTCGATCATGTCTTCAGAGTCGATAGCGTTTGTCGTGTCGGGATCAGAGATGGGCACACTCCTTACCTAGTCGCTTTCGACGCTAACGCCAACTGTGCAAGCTGAATGAGCGCATTTTGTGTCGGTTGTTCTGCAATCCAGATTGAGGTTTTTTTAACGGGGGCCGCCACCGCTTCACTGAGCGTCAGAACCGTCCCGTGCCAATCGCTTGGCACACTCGCCTCAAAGACTTCAGCGGCGAAGGCAGAGTATAGCGCAACGAATGAACAGGCGAGCGCATCCGAAGCCACTGCTTCGACCGTCATTGTTCGGTAAACACAGAGAGATTGCACGTCATGGCCGCGTTGGCGGAGCTGACCTGCAAGGTCGCCCGCCGTTCGCTCTCCCCTTAGGTAAACTAGATTACTGTGTTCTTTTTCAATGACTTCTGCAAGTCCGTTCACCTGCCCAGGTCCCGTAATAATGTCATCAAATCCAGCGCGTTTCGCGGCTTCCGCTGTTTTATCGCCCACAGCATATGCCCGACCGGGGCCGCGTAAACCGGAATGATACACGCCCTGTGCGGACGTAAAAATCGGGACTGCGTCAACGGAAATGGGATGTTCGATTTCAACAGGCTCGACCCTTAAGAGCGGAGCGATAATCGGGGCAAACCCTGCCTCTTTCCACGCCGTCATGCTCGCGCTCGCCCCCGGTTCAGTCCGGGTAATCCAGATTTTCGGTCGTGGCGGGTTAGACATCAAAGGTAATACGTCCGCCTATTTCGACCCTGATCGCCTCCCCCAAAGCAAAACCAAACTCATAAGCGTCGCCAGCACTCTTAATCATGCGCGCATCATTCATCGAAAATCGAAGCGTGCCATCCGGACTCAAGACTTCGCCGCGGAACTCCATTTCGTGATTCAGCCTCGCCAGGGCTGCAATTGGCGTGCGGCAATTCCCATCCAGCGCCCGCAGAAAAGCCCGCTCCGCCGTGATCGCCTTTTCCACCTCTGCATCATTGAGGTGTGCGAGTATGTCTCTAAGCGGTGCATCATCGCGACGGCATTCCACCCCAATAACACCCTGGGCCGGGGCGGGCAGCATCAGCTCCGTCGGGACGGCTTGCTGGATTTTATCCCCCATGCCGAGACGGTTCAAACCCGCCACCGCCAGAAAGGTGGCTTCACACACCCCTTCTTCCAATTTGCGCAATCGCGTCTGCACATTGCCACGCAAGAGACAAAATTTCACATCAGGGCGTAAGGCCGCCAACTGTGCCCGCCGTCTAAGGCTAGCCGTCCCAACCAGCGCGCCTTTCGGTAGGTCGTCGATTGATTTGTGTTTGATCGAAATAAACGCATCGCGCACATCCTCCCGGGGTAGAACCGCTGGGATTATCAAACGTTCATGGCCGACGGTCGGCACATCTTTCATCGAATGCACGGCCAGGTCGATCCGACCATCAAGCAGGGCGTCTTCTAACTCACGTGTGAAAAGGCCCTTGCCGCCGAAATCTTTCAACTCGCCTTTGATGGAATCACCAGAGGTTTTCAGGACTTGGATCTGCCAATCGGTGTCGGGCACGCGGTCTTGCAGTTCACGCTGTACCCAATGCGCTTGATAGAGCGCGAGAGGTGAACCCCGTGTGCCAATAATGCCTGTTTTCGTGTGAATCCGTTGCAACCGGCTCTAGCCTTCCCTAGTTGATCAATCGTGACTGTAGCGGCCCAACATACGACCATGCAAACCCAGAAAACGGACTCGACGCTTATCTTAGGGGTCGAATCATCTTGCGATGAAACCGCTGCCGCGGTGATCTGTTCCGAACGCGGTCTCTTGTCCAACATTGTCGCCAGTCAGGACGAACATCACCGCCCTTATGGGGGTGTCGTACCGGAAATCGCCGCACGCGCGCATATGGGTATTATCGACCAAATTATGGCCCGTGCGATTGAAGACGCCAATATCGACTGGACCAACCTGTCAGCCATCGCAGCGACATCAGGACCCGGCCTGATCGGCGGTGTCATCACGGGTTTGATGGCCGCCAAAGGCCTCGCCTCTTCCCTCGACATCCCCCTCATCGCGGTCAACCATTTGGAAGGGCATGCGGTCTCCGCGCGACTGACAGAGGATTGCCCCTACCCTTTCCTTCTCTTGCTGGTTTCTGGCGGCCATTCTCAGATCCTCTCGGTAAAAGCGCTTGGTAAGTATGAACGCCTCGGCAGTACGATTGATGATGCCGCCGGTGAAGCCTTTGACAAAACAGCAAAAGTCATGGGGCTGGGCTTTCCGGGCGGTCCTCAGGTCGAAAAATGGGCTCAATCCGGCGACCCCACGGCCATAAAACTCCCGCGCCCTTTACTGGATCGTAACAGTTGCGATTTTTCCTTCGCAGGGCTGAAGACCGCCGTGGCGCGCGCCTATGAAGCGTCAGACAAATCAGATCAGGCCAAAGCCGATTTGGCCGCCAGCTTCCAAGCGGCTCTCGCAGATTGCCTGATCGACCGCACGGTTCGCGCCATGCAACGTTTCAAGGATACGGTCCAAGGCCCGCACCGATTTGTTGTCGCGGGCGGAGTAGCCGCGAACAAATTGCTGCGCGCGCGCCTAACAGAAGCGGCCCAAGACAACGGCTTTGAAGCGCTATATCCGCCCTTACGGTTTTGTGGCGATAATGCCGCTATGATCGCCCAGGCGGGATTGGAACGGTTCAAACGCGGACTTATCAGTGACCTTGCCGCCCCGGCCCGCCCCCGCTGGCCTCTCGATCAGAAAGCCGCCAAATCTGCACCCAAGAGCGGGTCTGGACGGAAGGGACCGAAATCATGACCTATTCCCATTATGGCGTTATCGGCGCGGGTGCTTGGGGCACGGCGCTCGCGCAAACCCTTGCTATTGCGGGTCGCGATGTAACGATATGGAGCTTTGAACAAGATTGTGCGGACGCCATTAACTCGCACCACGTCAACACATTCTACCTGGATGGGGTCAATTTAAGCCCAAAGATTAAAGCAACATCCAATCCGGCGGATTTGGCCGATTGCGATGCGTTTCTATCTGTAGCGCCCGCCCAGCACACACGCGCAACATTGGCACAATTTACGCCTTATATCCGCGAAGGCGCCCCTATTGCACTATGCTCCAAAGGCATCGAAATCGCCTCGGGTAGTTTTATGTCGGATGTGTTGTCTGACGTTGTTCCGCAATCTGTCCCCGCAGTTTTGGCGGGGCCCAGCTTTGCAGCGGATGTCGCGCGGGGTCTTCCTACGGCAGTGACATTGGCTTGTGCGGATCAGGCCGTTGGAGCGGCGCTGGTAAAAGACATTACTGCGCCGGCCTTCCGCCTTTATTATTCACCGGATGTCCTGGGCGCCGAAATTGGCGGGGCCGTAAAAAATGTTCTCGCTATCGTTTGCGGCATTGTCCTTGGCAAAAACTTAGGGCGGTCCGCCCATGCCGCCATTATCGCGCGCGGTTTCGCCGAAATGCGCCGTTTGGGTAAGAAATTGGGGGCCGACCCCCAAACCCTCACAGGCCTATCGGGACTCGGGGATTTGGTACTCACCTGTTCGAGCGAAATGAGCCGCAATATGAGCTGCGGCCTTGCCTTGGGTCGCGGCGAAACGCTTCAGTCAATTTTAGGGGCTCGCAGTGCCGTAACAGAGGGCGTTGCAACGGCCCCTGCACTGGAAATACTCGCTAAAGAACACGGCGTAGACATGCCGATATGTTTCGCTTTGGCAGATATTTTGGCTGAGAGGCGATCCGTCGATGAAGCCATTACGGATCTTATGAGCCGCCCGACCCGTCCAGAGGACGTATAAGCGGGCTAAGCCTTCATCCGCGCTCTTAATTTGTCAGGCAGTGGCCCGCTGGAATTGTCAGTGACTGGCCCGGCTTCAAATCATTGGGGTTGCTAATTCCATTGGCCGCGATAAGCGCCGCAACCTGCGTGCAGGTCCGACGGGAAATAGCATAGAGCGTATCTTTTGGTAGCACGGCATAGACTGTATCTGTTGCGCTTGTCACTGAACGCACTGTCGCGGGGGCCGGGACAGGTTCAACAATGCGGCGCGTGACATAGCCACCATTTGTCATTGTGCTCGAGGTATAGCCCACATTGGAGCTGGACTGGTAAGCTGTGTAGGTCGTGGCTTGCCTTGCGGGTATCTGTATAGATTGGCCAAGAGAGATAGACGAGCCGGAAATTCCGTTCGCCTGCTGCAAATCCGTTACGCTAACGCCGTAGCGCTTAGAGATATTGTAGAGCGTATCCCCTTTAATCACCGTGTGGGTCTGGTTTGCATATGTCGCAACGGGGGCGATCGGGGTTTCGTAAAGCTCGATTTCGGTCATGTATGGCGCAGTGGTTGTAATGGCTGGCGCGGTTTCAATCACAGTCGTTGTTGCCGCCGTTGTCGAAGCTGGGGCATTGGGATTGACGTAAACCCCATTGACCTGCTGATAGGCCCTCACCCGATCCGCTTCGGCCAACAGGGCTCGCAACTGCTCTGGAGTTAGATCGTCAGCCTTGAAATACTGGGCTTTCGCAACGCCGTTGGAATCATATTCGATTGGGGCGCTAACAATAGCGGCATCACTAGACGGAACCGGCTGCGTGATCGTTGTGCGTGTCTGTGCCAAGGCTGGTGTAGCGACAGCTAGTATTAAACACGTCGTCAAAGTGCGGCGCATGGGAAACCCCTAGGTTAAGCAATAGTTGACGCCCTAATGCTGAAACAGGGTTAAAAAGCTCTAAACACCACTAACTGGATGGTGCCTCTTCCGATTTTCGTTCAACCATCGAAACGGCCACGATCGATAATTCGTAGAGCAGATAGATCGCACCCCCCAGGATGAACTGAGTAATCGGATCGGGGGGCGTGGCAAAAGCGGCGAAAACTGCAATGCCGAGAACGGCATATTTCCGCCAACGGCGCAGCTGTGCGGCTTCAATAATACCCGCCCGCCCCAGCAATGACAAAATGACGGGTAGCTGGAAACTAATCCCAAAAGCCAAGAATAAGGTCGTAGAAAGGCTGAGGTAATCCGCAATGCGCGGCAGTAATTTGACCTCCTGTCCATTCCCCAAAGCTTGCTGGGATAACGCAAACTCCATCACAAAGGGAAAGACAAAGAAGAATACAAGGCTCGCCCCGGCGATAAACAAAACCGGGCTCATGATCAGATAGGGAAGAAAAGCGCCCTTCTCATTTTTATAAAGCCCCGGCGCAACAAAGCGGTAGAGCTGATAGGCGACAACGGGAAAACCGAGAACAATCCCGCCAAAAAGCGCTATTTTTAGCTTCACAAAGAAAAATTCGAGCGGCTGCGTCGCAATGATCTCCATTCCGAGCGTGGCCTCGCCGGCGTCCGCCAAGCGCGCATTATAACGCATCAAGGCCACTTCAAACGGGTAGAGCAAGGCCTGAACGATCTGCTCTAAAAAGGGCGCGCAAACCAACATGCCGCCGACAACGCCTAGCACGCATTTAATCAAGCGCGAGCGCAGCTCATTCAGATGATCCAGCAGCGGGGCGCGGCTGGCCTCTATATCATCTTCGCCAATGCGTGGGGCCTCGGTCATGTTTTATCAGATGACATATCTGTCGCGTCGCGAAGCTCATCACCAATGGATTTAAGCTGATCGACGTCGTCTTTTAGGTCTTCGTCCAGAAAGCCACCTGCTTTCATCTGCGCGATTTCTGCCCGCAGGGACTTCACTTCATCATCAAGGTCCATGTCATTGAAAGCGCTTTGAAATTCCTGAGCCATGGCCCGCAAACGCGCCATAAATCCGCCTAATGTGCGCATGACTTTCGGTAGATCTTTTGGGCCCACAACAATGATGGCGAGCAAGGCGATAACCACCATTTCCCCGAAGCCAAAACTCGGGAGCATGACTGGCTATCAGTCCTTTTTCGATTTTGGCGTGACGTCGATGGCGTCTTCCGCAGGGTCGACGTCTGCCGCCTCCTCTTTGCCACCGTCTTTCAGGCCTTTGCGAAACGCATTAATGCCCTTGCCCATATCGCCGAGGATGCCGCTAATTTTACCGCGGCCACCAAAAACAAGAACAGCGATGACGAGGATCGCAATAATACCAAGCGGGTGCGCTGTACCAAACATGACAGGCATAAATCTCTCCTGAGTGCCCTTACGATCTAGGCCCGGTCAGGCCTCGCTTCAATGGCTATGGTCAGGTGTCTTAAAGATCGTCCGCTAAGAAATCCTCAAAAAACTCAGCGTTTTCGGGCTCAACGTCCATAGGGTCTTCGTCATTTTCGAGTTCATCGCGCATCATGGGCTCTGGCATATCGAAGTCTTTTGGTAGTCTTGGGTCGAGCAAGCCCGCTGATTTCAAATCGTCGCGCCCCGGAAGGTCGCTGATTTGTTCGAGATTGAAGTGGGCCAGAAACCCTTCGGTCGTTCCATAGGTTACGGGCCGGCCCGGAGTCCGTCGACGTCCGCGAATGCGAACCCAACCCAGTTCCATCAAAACATCCAGCGTCCCCTTGCTAACGGCGACACCGCGCACGTCTTCAATTTCTGTTCGCGTGACCGGCTGATGGTAGGCAACGATTGCAAGCGTTTCGAGCGCAGCCTTCGATAGTTTGCGAGGGGCTTCACGCACATCGACGAGATGCTCGGACAAATCCGCCGCGGTTTGAAAGCGCCAACGCCCTGCCACGCTGACCAGATTTACGCCGCGGCCCGCATAGTCGCGCTGCAATCGCGCCAATAACACCCCAACATCGGCATCGGGACGCATGCGGTCGCGCAGCGTCGAAATATCAATGGGCTCACTCGCCGCGAAGAGTAACGCCTCTAGCAGTCGTAAATCTTCTGCTTCCAGTGTTTCGGACGCTTGTTTTAAACGCTCATTTAGACGCACAACACCCGCCTCTATACCAACTGTGGCTTGATCAAGGCGGGGGGACGTTTTCCGGGCGACGCTCATACGGCACTCCTGTGCTGATTCGTACGCAAATATATAGGGGTAAAGGCGCGGGATTGCCGCAATTCCACAACCCCTTCCTTTGCTAGCTCTAATCCCGCCAGAAGCGTAGAGGCCTGTACGGACGATGTCGGCACATCCGGATCAAGCGTGTCCTGATCAACCAGACTATCCAGGGCGGTCCACTCTTTCACATCGCCGCCAACAGCCTTCATCGCGCGGGTAAGGCGTTGGCGCGCTTCGTCCATGGTCAGAATTTTTGGCTTTGGAAGTCGGTGGTGCTGGAAGGCAGACCGACTACGGGACGTCCCATAGGCTTTTAGCAGGTCGAACAGCTCAGCCTCGTAGAGCGGGGTCGTGCGAGATCGAAGCCCTTCTGGCGCACCGCGTTCATGCACATCTTGCCCTGTTGTTGGCAAACGTTGCAGCCCGTCAACAGCCCGTCGCATGGCTTCCAAACGCTCTAATCGAAACGCCAACATCGCCGCCATTTCCTGGGCTTCAGGCGGCTCGTTCTCTGGCTTATCGCTGGGTAAAATAAGGCGTGATTTCAGATAGGCTAACCAGCTAGCCATGACCAGATAGTCGGCCGCCAACTCGATGCGTAAATCCTGTGCCGTCTTGATAAAGCTGATATATTGCTCGGCCAAGGCACGAATACTGATACGCGCAATATCGACCTTCTGCTTGCGCGCGAGTTCCAGCAATAGGTGTAGTGGCCCTTCATAGCCGTCAATGTCCAAAACCAGCGCAAATTCGCTATCTTCAGCGGCATCCGACGCCTCAAAGTGTAGATCTTCCTGAAATTCCTCCATCAGACGACAGCCTGCGATAAAAAGGCGTCAAATTCGGCTTCCGCCCGCCCTCTTGCAAAGGGCTCCGCTGTTCCAGCACATAGCTCTGCAATCGTTGCGCGCTCTTGGGCCGCCCCTGATAATGGAACTGCGCCTTTCGCGACTGCCACCATATCTGTGAATTTGCCGGAGCATTGCAGCGCAATATCGCAGCCTGCCGCATAAGTTGCGGTGGTTTTTTTAGTCAAATTTTCTCCTGGCAGAGCCTTCATGTCTAGATCATCACTCAACAAAAGCCCTTGAAACCCGATTCGCGACCGAATGACTTCTAAAACTGTACGACGCGAATGCGTCGCGACCTTATTTTCTACAGCTGTGTAGACCGCATGGGCCGTCATCGCCATGGGCGAGCAGGAAAGTCTGTGGAAGATTGCAAAGTCGGTCTCATCCAATATTGGAAAATCCGTCGTGATTATGGGCAGCGCTTTGTGGCTATCCACGGTGGCGCGACCATGCCCCGGAATATGCTTGATCACGGGCGCAACCCCGCCCGACATCAACCCCGAAAGGCTCGCATGGGCGAGAGCGACAATCTGATCAACCGACGTCCCAAAAGCGCGGTCGCTAATGATTGGGTCTGCATCAGGCTGCGGCAAGTCGAGAACAGGCGCGCAGTTCGCTGTAATTCCAACAGCGCGCAGATCATCCGCAATCAGTCTATGCCCCAAATAGGCCGCCCGCAATGCGGTCTTCGGGTCTTGTTCGTAAAGCGCTGCATAGATTGCCCCGGCGGGATAAGCCGGCCAGTGCGGCGCACGAAGGCGTTGTACGCGACCCCCTTCCTGATCCACAAAAATCAGGGCGTCTCGACCGACGGCGTCGCGCAAATCCGCACAGAGTCGACGCACTTGATCCGGGGTTTCGACATTGCGTTTGAACAGGATAAACGCCCATGGGTTCGCATCGCGAAAAAAGGCACGTTCATTGGCGCTCAAAACCGGACCGGAAAAACCGAGTATGACCGCTGCAGGGGCCATTATCGACGGGTGACAAAGCAGGCTTGCCCGGCCGCCTTTAGACGATCGCAGGTCGAAGCCGCTGCATCGCGATTTGAAAATCCATCTATACGAGCGCGGAAGTAAATCCCCTTCTCTGCTAAGTCGACACGCCGAATATCAACGCCATAACCTGACAAAATGGACGCATATTTGTTTTGGATTGTCGAATACGTTCGCTCTGCTTCCGCTTGACTGCGCAAGCTCGCGACTTGAACCACCCAATCAGACCCGCCAGTCGATAGCGGCGGTGTTACGGTGGAGGGCGCAGATACTGGAGGCGGTACTGGCGCTGTTACAGGCTGGGTCTGCTGAGGCACAGGACGCTGTCTTGGCGCCTCGGTTGTTGCCTGAGGCTCTGATTGGACGGGTTCACGCGATTGCGTATCCGTTTGAGATGTGTCCGGCATGCGAATAGGCACTTCGGGTGCTGGTAGCGTCACGACATCTGTGCTGGGCGCAGAGCCAGTCATCACCTCGAAGACTTCCTTGTCCTGGTCGGGCGTCTGTGTCCCTTCAACGTCTTCCGGGACAATTTTAAACGGTGTATTTTCAGCCGTGATCAAGGGCGGATCGGTTCGAGCACGTGTTCCGGGCTGGTAAAGCTTCATCACTATGAAGGCGAGCGCAAGCAGAATGCCAAAGCCAATTAAGAGCTTGATCAATCCCGCGCGTTCTGAGCTTTCATGCACGTCAAATGGCTGAAGACGTTCATGCGTCTCCATGCTTGGATTAAATTCGGGTTCAGTCCCGTTCATCATCAATCCTCTCGCGACCAAAGGGCGCATCGCGGGGTCCACAAGCGAATCGCCACCCGGTCCATACTAGACTGTGTAGCGGATTTCTGGCGAGAGTAAGGAATCAGTGAGGAAGGTTAACCACAGGTTACC
>CAZSUW010000014.1:10868-41323 GCA_964610115.1 uncultured Algimonas sp. | reverse complement strand
TCTCCATCACTGTGCCGGGCATAGCGTTTTCCGGAACGGTGAGTGTCACCGGGAAAAGCGGTTCACCCTCAAAGCCGTAATTAATGATGCCGCCTGTATCGATCGGCGCCGGCAGCGGCCAGGTAATCTCGCTGGCACTCATGCCGTCAGGCAAGGTCCAACTTATGGCGACGGGCTCACCGCTGTCGCCAGGATTGCGCCAATAGGTGTGCCATTTCTCATCCAGCTTGGTCTTCAGCGCGACGTCAAAGGTCTGCCCCGGCGTGACCGCGTAGTGAGAGCTGAGCAGCGAGGCGACAACTTTGCCCGTATCGACAGGCACAGAGGTCGCAGCGAAAGCCGAGAAGCCAGAGGCGATCCAGAGGATAAAACTGGTGAACAATACACGCATCTCGCGTCTATAACCCAGGGGTCTTAAGAAAGCGACTGACGGATATGTTACTGAATTTCTGAATGGCCTATGTCAGAAAACACTGCGCTACTTACCTTTTGAACTCGCTCAGATCGGTGAGAATTTCTTGATTTTGTAACAAAGCTGCAGGCGCATCGTCTTCCCAAGGCCAGATACCGTCCACCGTTGGCCAAACGATCTGCATAAGAGGTACATCGTCTGTTCCATGCAACCAATGTGCCCAGTAAACATGCTGATGACCGGCATGAACGGGAAGGTTCACAGACAGGCACTGAACACCATACAGCAAATCATTAATGCGATCGCCATGGGCGAGGTGTGGTTTGCCCTGTTTTAAACGATCACAAATTTCGTTGATCATTGACACGTGCAGTTCGTATTTCAATCCTGATATAAAAATCTCTGGGTGACCGAAATTGTGTGTCAGCCCCATAGAATAACCGAAGGCAATATTGTCTCTGTCGCCCATCACTGACTGGATGAAAACGCCGTGTTTCCGTATTAGGTCTAAAACACGGGCATCGTCTTCATCTCTAGGCTCAGGAAACTCCATCTCTAATGCCTAAAGTGCCGCATGCCCGTAAACACCATTGCGAGCCCTGCCTCATCTGCCGCGTCTATCACTTCCTGATCCCGAATAGAGCCACCGGGTTGAATGACGGCGGTCGCACCGGCTTTTGCGGCGGCGAGCATGCCGTCAGGGAAGGGGAAGAAGGCGTCTGAGCTGACGGCGGAACCTTGGGTTTTGGGGGCACTCCAGCCCGCTGTTGCTTGCGCATCTTCGGCTTTGCGCGCGGCGATCCGCGCGGCGTCGACCCGGCTCATCTGGCCCGCGCCAATGCCAGCGGTCGCCCCGTCTTTGACATAGACGATGGCGTTGGATTTGACATGTTTGGCCACACGCCACGCCATTGTCAGGTCCGCCATTTCAGCCTCTGTCGGCGCACGTTTCGTCACGACTTTAAAGTCGTCTTCCGCCACTTGCCCATTATCGCGGTCCTGCACCAAAATGCCGCCCGCTACATTACGGTAAGTCAGCGACGCCGCATGCGGATCAGGCATCCCACCCGTGATGAGCAGGCGCAGATTTTTCTTTTTCTTGAACACAGCGATGGCGGCGTCTGTGGCCTCAGGCGCGATGACGACTTCGGTAAAGACTTTGACGATCGCTTTGGCCGTCACCTCGTCCAAAACCCCATTCAACGCGACAATGCCGCCAAAAGCGCTCACCGGATCGCAAGCGAGCGCATTTTGGTAAGCGGAGAGAAAATCATTCGCGACCGCTACGCCGCACGGATTGGCGTGTTTGATGATCGCCACAGCCGGAGACGCCCCGTTTCGCGCATCGCCAAATTCGGCCACCAATTCAAACGCCGCGTCCGTGTCGTTTATGTTGTTATAGGACAGCGCTTTGCCTTGAAGCTGAGTCGCGCTGGACACGCCAAAACGGTCTGACCCATCGGAATAGAAGGCTGCCGTCTGATGGGGGTTTTCGCCATAGCGTAATGTCTGGCGAAGACTGCCGCCCTGAACACGATAGTCCGGGGCCATATCGCCGCGAACCCCAGCGAAGTAATTACTGATCGCCGCATCATAATGGGCCGTGCGGGCAAAGGCTTTATGGGCCAGGCGCTGGCGCAGCGTGCCGGATGTCTGCCCGCCATTTTCATCCATTTCGGCCAACACCGCATCCACGTCATCGGCGTCCACACAGACCGCCACATGGGCGTGGTTCTTCGCGCCAGCACGGATCATAGCCGGGCCGCCAATATCGATGTTTTCAACGCAGGCTTCATAAGAACCGCCACCCGCGACCGCCGCTTCAAACGGGTAAAGATTGACGATCAGCAGATCGATCGGCGCGATTTTATGTGCTTCCATCGTGCTGACATGGCTCGGCAGGTCGCGCTCGCCCAGCAAGCCGCCATGCACGGCCGGATGGAGCGTTTTCACGCGGCCATCCATCATCTCTGGATAGCCCGTTAGGTCCGCAACATCTTTCACGTCCAGCCCGGCTTCGGCGATAGCTCGACGCGTACCGCCCGTGCTGATCAGTTCCACACCACGCGCCGCCAGCGCTTTGGCTTGATCAATCAGGCGCGACTTATCGGACACGGAAATCAAGGCCCGCCCGATCGGGCGACGGCGTTCTGGATCAAAAGGTTGAATATCAGGATTAGGGCTCGGCACGGGCAGGCTCCGCATGGGGGTCAGGTTGGTGGCCGCCTATCGGATCATCGCCCTATTTGCCAAGGCATTGAGCGCGTAAAACGGTGGGCGAAGCGCAGCGAATGCGTCTTCGCGTCGGCTTAAGACGAAGAGGGTCGGTTCGCGCTACGGTCTTTTAGGCGCACAACCTCTGGCATGTCTGGCAAATCGTGCATCACAGGCAAGCCGTTGAGTGTATCTTTTGGCAAATAGCCCTTCAATAGCCTCGCCAAGGCTTTGCGGATTTTCGCTCGGTCCCGACGCTCAATCGCTTCAAGCAATGCATCGACACGGCGCAGAAGACTATCCGGGTCAACAACACAAGCATCAAAACGGCGCACACCGGGAACCGTTGTCGGCAGAAGCATTTCCTCTCTGTGGGTTAAACGCTCTGACAGTTTTTCGCCCGGCCGTAGCCCTGTGATCAAAATCTCAATATCTTCGCCAGGAACTTTCCCGCGCAACCGGATCAGGTTTTTGGCAAGTTGTGTAATATTGACCGGTTCCCCCATTTCCAGAACATAGATATGAGCCCGATCCGCTTGCTGCGTCGCGTTCAAAGCCGCTGCCTGTAATACAAGCGCGCTGGCCTCTTCCACCGTCATAAAATAACGGCTCATATCGCTATGCGTGACTGTCACAGGGCCACCTTGGGCGATCTGATCTTCGAAGAGATTGACGACCGAGCCTGTACTGGCCAGCACATTTCCGAACCGGACGGCAGATGTGTGCATTTTCGGGATTTGGCGCTGCCGCGATAGGGTTAGCAACTCTACAACACGCTTTGACGCGCCCATCACGTTGACAGGGTCAACCGCCTTGTCTGTGCTGATGAGAACAAAGTGACGAACCTCGAAAACTTCGCACATATCGAGCGTAACCGAAGTGCCCAAAACATTCGTGCGGAGTGTTTCAATCGGATTACGTTCACCCAGCGGGACATGCTTTAGAGCGGCCGCGTGCAGAACAATCTCTGGTCGCTCAGCCTCAAAGATTTCAGCCATCCGCCCAGCATTACAGACATCTGCCAAATAGGTGCGCCACGGAGCCGTATGGGAAAACGGCAACAGGCGGCTTAAATCGCGTTCCAGATTGAACAGATTGAGCTCACTGTGATCCACCAATGCCAAATGGGATGGCGCGAGACGCGCTATTTGCTCAGAAAGCTCAGACCCAATAGATCCCCCCGCGCCCGTGATCAAAACACGCTTTCCGCTAATGAGCTGCGAAACCGGAGTCATATCCAAATCACGCGGTTCCCGACCGATCAAATCGGCGGCTTCAAAATGAGAAAGCTGATCACCAACGCCGCGGTGAAAACGCGCCAATGGCGCTCCGACATTCGAGGCAATTTTGATTAGCTTGGCCGTAAGTGTCGGATCTGGGTTAGGATCGAGACTGAGCAGATGGAGCCGCCGATCCCGTCGCTCTGCAAGCTTCGGGTAGATGTGATTGAGATCCTCTGGCAATCCAAGGACAGGCACAGATCGGATTGACCGGCCTTCATATTGGCCCGATGTTTCAATAAGACCAATGGGATTAAAACTCAGTCCCTTTGAGCGACGAGTTGTATCACGCAAATAATTATAAATATTCGGGGCCGCGCCGATCAGTATAGCATCTTTGGCGTGGAAAGAAGGACTGCGATAGAGCGCTCGAAAATCGCCATTCTGCGCAACCATTGTCAGCAGGCGGGTCATCACAATGCCGATGGCGAAAAGCGCGCCCGCGATAAATGCCGCCGCGCGTGGAAAATGCGCCCCACGATCAAAACCCAAGAACAAAGTCAACGGCACAATCAGCATCACAATAATAACGCCGAAAAACAAACGCCGGAAATCCGCCAGACTTGTAAAGCGCCAAATCGCCCTGTCTTGTCGCATGACAACCCAGACAACAACCGTAACGATCGCGGCAATTAGAGCTGACTTATGATCAATGTCACCCCGTAAAGGCTCTACATTCACATCATAACGCCACCGCACAGCCATAAGCATAGCGAGCCATGCTAATCCCGCATCAATGAGCAATAAGAGTGTCGTCGTGAGCACTCGGCGCATCGGGCGGCGTTCATTTTCGAGTGAGCCCGCCATTACGACGTCACCTCGCTGGAGCGGTCATCACTCCGTCGCGGGCGCAGCCGGCGGACGGACCACCTGATGCGATTATCACGCCCTTGACCATCGCTGTCGCCATAGGCTTCACCGCGGATGACCAGTTGTTGCGCACGGACCGGGCGAGCGGAGGCCCCAAGATAAACCGACGGCTCTACAGCGATTGGCCCGCCATCGGTCCGAAACCGCCAACCCGCTCGTCCGCGCTGGACAAGAAGGGCGCTCGATAAATCTTGAGCCAAACTCACGCGAACATCCGGGTGAAAGTGGAAGCGCAACGCAAATGGGATTCGGTCAGAGCGCAGGGGTACGCGACCCGCGGGAACGAAAAGGCTGTCCTCGCCACGTACGTCATCGCCGTCTTCCCCCATAAATAAGCGCCGTCGGTGCACCAGACCGTAGCCTGACATATAACCATGATGTGTGCCTTCCAACCACAAACCCGCGCTTTGTTCTTTGAGGCGGGCTCGCACATCATCTGAATCTTCTGCAATAGCAGCGCCAAACGCTTTGAAACGCAGCCCCTCTTCCAGAATCTTTCCGGGCGAGTTCTCGTTAATTATCAGCGTCGAATGAGCTGCAGATGAACGCACAGGTCGTCGCCATTGTTGACTGGCCGATGGATGCCAGCCGCAATTAACAATCAAACGTCCTTCCGCCGTTGAAAGCTCCATTGCGAGAGGGGCGAGGTGGGCGTGCCCATCATGTGGAAATGGCGCCGCATTCGCCGTATCCGTCAGCAATACCGTTCCGGCCATTTCCATTCGGTGGTAACCTGTATGCCGGGCGTAGGAAAAGGATTGGGGATCACCGGGCACGGCTGCAAGGATTGCATCAATCTTGGCCGAAACGCCCTCGTGACCCCCTTGAAAAACGCCCAAACCCCCATCTGTGTGGCGTAGCGTTTGGATCATAGGAGCCATGCGATCAATGGCACGGCTTAAAGCGCGGGAACTCGACAGACCGCGTGCGTTCAACACAGCATCTGTTGCGATCGCAATCTCTAGCGCTTGCAGGGTCGCAAAGGGTGAGCGCGAAACATGTCCACCATCCGCGAGTATTTGCTGGCCCAGTTGTTCATCCAAGCGATCAAGCCCTCTGGCCAACCAACTCTCAGCATTATCGACAAGGCGCGCGCCAAACATGACAGAAGAAGCATCCGCATATAGGCGCGACAACCCTTCACTGACGTCGCCCTCTGCACGGCGCAGCCGTCGCATTTGCCCAAAATAGCTCTCAAGCAAAGCGCCCTGACTATCTTTGATGGCATCAAAGGCGCGACCCCATTGGAAGAGACGTAGGGCGAGGCGGTCCGGTGCGCTGACAAAATTATTATGCGGTCGCAATGGAAATTGCGCGATCCAGTGCGACAACAGGGCTTTGGCTTTATTGGACCCGCCTTTTACGCAAAGCAGGTCGGGCAACCAAGCAAAGCCATGCACCCAGCTGGCGAAATCTTCCGAAGGCAGGCTTATTGAAAAGGGGTGGCCTTGGGCGCCTACATCTATGCGTTGACCGGCATGATCCCAATGCCCTTCCATCAGGCTAGCGCCGACGGTCTTGTCTCCAAACAGTGGTCCGTTGACTACCGTGTGCAAAACCGGGCTCCGCGCAGGCGGCAAAGGCTTTGTAGGCAAAGCGGTCCGAAGCGTACGCTTTGCGTGATGCCGCAGGGCATCGATGGTCGTGAGACGACGCGCCAAAGGACTACGCAGCGGCCCGGGCGTCGGGGCGCAACACCGCGATGTTTTCAGATAAGGTCCCGGCCCCTTTGAACACAGCAGAACCTGCCACCAAGGCCGTCGCACCTGCGCTTACACAGGACGGGGCGGTCGTTGCATTGACCCCGCCATCCACTTCAAGAATGATGTCCCGACCCGTCTGATCGATCAATCCGCGCAACGTTTCAATTTTGCTCAGCTGGCTATCAATAAAACTTTGGCCCCCAAAGCCGGGATTGACGCTCATGACGAGGATCAGATCAAGCAAATCAACAACAGGCTCTATAACAGACGCCGGCGTGCCGGGGTTGAGTACGAGGCCCGCTCTCAGTCCACGGGCTTTAATACTCTGCAGGCTGCGATGCGTATGCGGCGAAGCATCGGGGTGAATGGATAGAATATCCGCGCCCGCTTCGGCAAAGGCTTCGATATAGGGATCAACCGGCGCAATCATGAGGTGGACATCAAAAGGCTTTTGACTGTGCGGGCGAAGCGCTTTGACGACCGCTGGCCCAATCGTAATGTTCGGAACGTAATGGCCGTCCATAACGTCAACGTGGATCATGTCTGCCCCAGCGGCATCAACGGCGGCGACGGCTGCACCGAGTGCGGCAAAATCCGCTGACAGAATGGACGGGGAGATAAGAATATCGCTCACAGGGTCACCTTACGCGATGTATTGAATTATTCCGGTCTCGGAACGGCGTTCCTGCCCTTAACAGCCTTGGTTGACCTGCGCAACGATCTGCATACTCCGTCGCATGAAAAAGCCCGCCTTGGCGATACCAAAGCGGGCAATAATCAAGGTCTGTCGTTTTAGACTATTTGCGAATTGGGCGATAGTCAGACGTATAAGTCGTTCCTGTCGTCGGGTAGCTATAGTCTGTCGTTGTCGTTGCATCGCCCATGAAGAGTTCGACGCTAGCACCGCCAAAGGTTGAGCCCCCTTGCATGCAGGTCCCGTCAGCCTGTGCCACAGTCCCAGCCGGACAATCAGCCATGGAAGACCCTGTGCTGTAAGAAGAGCTGTAACTTCCAGTAGAATAGCTATCTGTAGAGTAGCTATCTGTAGAGTAAGTGCTTGTCGTCCCATATGAGGAAGAGCCGGATTGCATACATGTACCGTCGGCTTGAGCGACCGTGCCGGCAGGGCAATCCATCATAGTCGAACCCGTGCTATAGCTTGTGGTTCCCGTACTATAGCTTTCAGTCGTGTATGTCGTTGCCGTTTGCATACATGTACCATCCGGCTGAGCCGTTGTTCCTGCCGGACAATTTGCAGGCGCTTGTGCATAGGTCGGTGCAGGCTGCGTATAGACAGGCGCAGGCTGCGTATAGACAGGCGCAGGCTGCGTGTACGTTGGTGCAGAGTAGACCGTTGTCGGTTGCGCAGGAGCACAAGTCCCGATTTGCGTGCAATCGACATAGACCGGCGCACCCATCGGCGCAGGGGCCGGAGCGGCATAGCGTCCAAGCTGGGCCGGGACACAAGCCTGACCGCAATTGCGGCCGGATTCATATTGATAAATATCGCCATAGCGCGAGTTTTGCGCATTGGCTGTGGCCGCCAAGGTAATGGCGCCGGCGGCACCGAATAAAGATAGGCGGATAATCTGTTTCGCGCTCATAAGAGCCTCCCAAAATGACACATCGCTGTCGCGTTTCGTGCAACTTTCGCGCCGTTTTTGCCCGTATGTGGTTAATACGGGCTTTATGAATGCACGTTGAGCGGCATTTCTTATGTAACGGCGGCACGTTGTAGTGCAGCAATGTAAAATCCGTCCATGCCTCGATTATCAGGCGAATCGACCGGAAGGGTTCTTAATGTGCCTTCCGGATCCAGCCGCTCTGCCATCAAGGACAGACCCTCAAGCTTTGTGAAAGGAATAAGGCGAAAATCTGGCAGAGCTTTCATAAGCTTCTGTAGGCGCGGATATCCTTCGCGCTCTTGCAAGGAGCAGACCGCATAAATCAGGACGCCGCCCGGTTTTACAAGGGAGGCCGCCTGTTTGAGCAAATTATCCTGCAACCGGGTCAAAGGCGTGATGTCCCGTTCTTTGCGATTATAAAGAACATCGGGGTGACGGCGAAAGGTTCCCGTGGCGCTACACGGTGCATCCAGAAGGACGGCATCAAAAGGCTCGTCGCTCTCAAACTTCGTGATGTCTGCGACAATCGTCTTCACGTGATCCGCGTAACCGACGCGGTCCAGATTGGATTGCATCCGCGTCATTCGGGCTTCTGATAAGTCAACGGCTGTCACATCGGCGCCTAAACTGACCAGTTGCATCGCTTTACCGCCCGGGGCCGCGCATAGATCGGCAACTCTTTTGCCGGAAAGATCGCCCATAACGTCTTGCAAAACGCGCGCGGGTAAACTTGCGGCCACATCTTGGGCCCACCACGCACCGTCTTCAAAGCCCGCGAGGGACGCAACATTACCGATTTGAGACAGTCTAACTGTTTTTCCCGCCAGGACTTCGCCACCCAATGTTCTGGCCCATGTTTCCGGATCCTCTTTGACAGATAAATCCAGCGGCGGGCTTTGAGCCAATAAAAGCGCCATTCGCCGCACTGCCGCTTTGCCATAAAGGCGTTCCCATTCGCTGCGTAGCCAGCCCGGAATATTTTCGACGGGCGGCACACGCGCCGCGTCAGATTTGCCTGTTTCCGCCACTTTACGCAGCACGGCATTGGCCAGACCTGAAAACGGTTCGCTTTTTCGGTCCGCCTTAATCAGTGCGACCGCATCGCCGACAGCGGCATGTGGTGCGACATCCATAAACACCATTTGTGCCGTTGCTGTTTGCAAGTAGGCCTGCACGCGTCCGGGGGGTGAGCGCTTAACGAGCGGAGCAAGCACGGCATTGACCTGACCCAGACGCCGCAGCGTATTGGCGGCAATCGCCCGCGCAAAAGCCCTGTCACGCGGATCTAAGCCGTCGAGCGCGGGATTGCGCGCCAGTGAGCCTTCCAGTCGAAACCCACGCCCCAGAACATCTGTCACAGCCATGGCAGCCGCCTTGCGGGCCGCTTGGGCATTTGTCATTTGCGGACGCGGCGGACGATCCCGACTGAACTTCTTATTATCTCTCTGACCTCGAGACGCACTTTTATACCCGCCCCCGCCTTTACCAGATCGCCCCTTATAATCCGTGCCGCGATTAGGGCCGGACCCGCGGCTAGGACCAGACCCTTGTTTTGAGCCGGATCCTCTTTTGGGTCCTGATCCGCTTTTGCCGGTATAGGGCTTACCCGCACGCCCGCGATCATTTTTGCCCCGCGGGCTTTTGGGTCTGTCATCGGCCATAGGGCGGCCCCTAGAGGGCGAATTGGGCAGGGTCTAGGCCCGCACCCATGTGGTGGTCTGTAAACAGCGCGTTACGGAGCATGGTAAACAACCTCCTAGCGCCGGATTCACCCGTTTTTCAGCCTTACGGTGTAACAAGATGGGACATCGGACAGTTTGTCCGGTTTGACGTTGAGCGGTTGCGCTCCTACTTCTTGGGCATGTCCGATGACACACCCAAAGAAACCAGTGAAATGCTGGAGGATCCAACGCTAGACGGTGCGGCGAAAGGCAAAGTCTTGTCTGAGCCCGCCAAGCGTGCCCTTCGTGAAGCGGCTGAACGCCGCAAAGCGAAAGAAGACGCCGCCAAACGTCCAACCGAACAAGGCGGTCCGAGCGGTGAAGAACCGACGCGCTATGGTGACTGGGAAAGAGGCGGCATCGCCTACGACTTCTAGCGACCCACACCGCGCCGGAGAAACACTGAACATGGTGGGAAATCTGGCGAGCGCAGGATCACAAGCGCCGCCCAAAAGGGAGTGGCGACAATGGCCATCAAATCGGCTCTTTATAGCCTTGTGAGTGCGAGCGCGCTTATTGTTCTTAGTGCAAGTACAGCCGTCGCTGGCTGTGGCGGTGTTGGTAATTGCGACGCAGGCAGCGTACAAAGCGCGCCCATCCATGCGCCTGACTATGGCCCGGTCACAGTTCGGACTGGCACACCTTATGACTATATGTCATCTATTCGCTATCAGCGTGCGCCGCATGTTCAGATCACCCGTATTCATGGCCAAGGTCCTGTGCCGGGCTTACAGGATCGCCCTTTCGGGGCTTCGGGTGGCTGTTATGACCACGCAACGGCCTACTGCACGGGTGGCCAAGGCAAGCCTGTTAATGTCCAGTTTTATGGTCAACCGCAGTTTCAAGCGCCAGTACCCGTCATGCAAGCGCCTGTCATGCAGGCCCCTATACTAACAGCGCCCGTTCAGACCGAGCGCGTCGTCGCTATCGGGAAAGGCTATGATCCGTCTAAATTCACGCCTCGGATTTATGGTGACCTTTCAGTTACGCCGGGCATCGCGCATGTCCCGACTTCTATCGTGGACCGCAATCCCGTAAACGCCCAAGCCGTGCTTGATCGCGTTGCCCCCGGCAATGTCACACCAGCTGTAGCCGGTGTCCTGCCAGTCCGGGGTGGCATGATGCCAGCGGCGCCTATGATGCGCGCACCGATGATGGCGCCAACCCCAGCTCCCGTTTTCGTGCCGCCCGTACCGCGCCAAATCGCTCCGGTTATGGTCAATCAGGGTTTAGCCGGTGCCCCTGTCGCCCAAGGTAATGGGACTTATGCCAGCCAGGTCGGTGCTGACGGCACCTATTGGGAGAAAGTTTCAGGCGTAACCCGCATGGGCAACACAATAGCGACATCTGTGATTTGTAAGCGTAAATTACCAACACAGGTCGTCAATCCGGTTATTGGCGTACCCGTTCCGGTTCCGACACCTGTGCCGGGTCCTGTCGTGGATAGCTGTACCCTTCCGGGTCACCTCGCCCCATATGAGGCCGGACGCCGCTTCTAAGGCCTTAACACTCTTAAGTGTGGAGCCGTCTTCGTCCAGAATAATGGGCGGAGGCGGCTTTTTGTATTCTACTCACGCCCCTCTCGAAACAGCGCGCTGAAGAGCCACTTCGATCTGATTATTCAAAGGGCTCATTTGTTTCATCTCAGAAACCTATATCCCATGATCCACGACCTTTGATCGAAAAAGTTTCGCCTCGCACGCGATTCACCTTGCTTGGCACAGTCCTTGCACTGTTAAGTCACAGCAAGCGCCAAAATGAGCGCAGCTTTTAGGTTTGAAGCAAGGTGGACATTGTGAACGCTCTTTTAAAATTTTCAGCCGGTATGGCGACATCTCTCGCCCTGACGGGTGCCGCTTATGCCGGTTGTGGTGGCCAACTATATTGTGGGTCGTCGACATCTGTACATAGCAGCACGACGGGCCAGTCGACTTTGCCGCCCTTATCCTCTTATTATTCTCATACAGGTTCCCATTCGGGGAGCAGCACTGTGGTGAGCAGTGGCAGCTATTCAACGACTGGAATATCCTCAAGCTATACGCTTCCAAGCAGCACAATTAGCGCAAGCGGTTCGACGTCTGGGCTCAGCTTAGGCGCAGGTGAAACCCTCAACCCGACAAATTGTTCTGTCAATGTTGACGCGCCTGAGGGCAGTCGGGTTCTCGGTTGCTACACTATCGGTAGCACACAGCCAGCCGCACCTATCGCTACAACACAATATTACCGCGTGGTTCGCCCTGTTGTCTACGTTCGCTACCCTGTCCCCGTGCCTGTGCCTTACACGGTGAACGTCCCGGCTTATGCCCCTTGCGGTGCGTCCTTCGGCGGATCATCGCGTTACGGTTATGGCGGTGGATATAGCCAAGGCGGATCCCGCTATGGCTCATCTTACGGTTTTTCTCATGGGGGTTGCCGCTAAGCGAACCCACAGCCGATTGAAGAAAACCCGCCTGATGGCGGGTTTTTTTATGGCTGATTTTGAGCCTTAATTGGGCGTCCGAAAATCGACGCCTTTTACTTCCGTCATTATCGCCTTGGCCGCCGCGCGCGGATCGGTCGCCTGCGTTATCGGGCGACCAATGACCAGATGCGAGGCTCCTGAGCGCAGCGCCGTGGCGGGCGTGGCGATGCGTTTCTGATCGCCTGCATCCGCACCAGCGGGGCGTACACCCGGTGTCACTACCAGAAAGCTGTCCGGCACAATGGCACGAATACTCGCCGCCTCCAGCGGGCTAGCAACGACGCCGTCCACGCCCGCATTGAGCGCTTGTCTGACCCGTCGCATGACAAGGGCTTCGGCATTGTCATTATACCCAATGTCTTCCAGTGCTTGCTTATCCAGTGAGGTCAGCACTGTAACGCCGAGGATTTTTAAGGCTGAGCCCCCCTTTCCGCGCACAGCGGCTTTCATCACATCAGGTCTCGCATGAACTGTGAGGAGTTGAGCATCGAGGCCAGCCACAGACGCCGTCGCTTTCTCAACAGTTGCGTCAATGTCGTGGAATTTGAAATCGAAGAAAACGTTTTTCCTCGCTGCACGCAACTCTTGGCCAAGTTGAACCCCACCAATCGGTAAGAGTTGCAGGCCGATCTTATAGCTCTGCACCGTATCGCCAAGCGTCTCGACCATCGCGCGGGCTGCATCGACGCTTGGTAAGTCGAGCGCGACAAAAACGCGGGCGTCTGTCAATGGCGCGCTCATTCACCCTCTCCAGTGTTGCGGTAACTGCCAGAGCTCCGCGCCATAAAAGACTTCCCTACCGCGCGCGGCAAGGTGCGGTTGATAATAGCGATGAGATTATTGACCTTGCCGGAAATGAACACATCTTTGTTCGCCTCTAATGCATCGGCGCCAAGCCGGGCGCAACGATCCGCATTCATTTTCATAAAACCGGGCAAAGCGTTAATCCCCTCCCGCGTGCCGTTCACATCGTGAAACTCGGTAATCGTAAAACCGGGGCAAAGTGCGGAGACATGGACCCCCGTGCCTTGCATTTCTGCATTCAGGCTTTCGGAAAATTTGATCAGATAGGCTTTGACTGCCGCATAGAGCGTGTGCCCGCGTGAGCCCGGCATATGTCCGGCCAGACTGGCGACCTGCATAATCCGACCAAAGCCCCGATCGACCATGCCGCCAATGACTTTGTAGGTCAGCTCCACCGGGACATCGACCATCAATTTATCAAAGCGGGCATGATCCTCATACGGGCTTTCTAGAAACAGTCCCGGATGGCCATAACCCGCGTTATTGATGACGCCGTCAATCTGCAGACCCGCCTTTTCGCAATCCGCCAAGATCGCATCGACAGCACCCTCTTCGAACAAATCAGCGGAAACCGTATGGACGCTGATTCCGTGCGTCGCTTCCAGTTCGGACTTGAGGGCTTCCAAGCGTTCTGCCCGGCGCGCGGTCACGATTAGGTTCCAGCCGCGCCCCGCATATTCGCGCGCGAGCGCCGCGCCTATGCCAGCGGATGCACCCGTTATGAGCATAGTCGGTGTGTCAGGTCGGCTCATGTCTTCCTCCGTCGCGCCCCTTAGGCTTTCGAGATTGTGAGTATGTCGCGCACGCAAGTTTTGCTAGGGGACAAGCATGAAAAGACTAAACACCCTGATTTTTATCTCCTGCGCCGTCGCGCTATCGGCCTGTGGAACGATTGATTTCAAAGACGCTGAGCCCGAACGCTATGCGAGTTTTGACTGTGAGCAGCTAGAACAACTCGCCGAAAGCTATCGTCCGGATTACACGACGACTCTCTTTTCCGCTTCTGATGATGCCCGGTTTGAGCGCCGCAATGAGTCTGGGGCCTCACGGCGTTTGGGCGAGACATCAAACGCGCAACGTCCATATGAAATAGAGCAAGAACGCGACCGTCGCTCAATCGCCCTGGCGCAGCGCCAAAAAGGCTGCATTGCATGAGCGAGACTGCCCTCCGCCTCTCTATCTTTGCGGGCTTACTGATTGCCTTCGCCGGCCTTGAAACACTTTTCCCGGCGCGAGTGCGCGTCCTGCCCCGCGCGCGACGATGGGTGACGAACTTGTCCTTGTCAGCTTTAGGAAGCCTTGTCGGGGCGCTTATGTCGCCCGTCCTTGCGATCAGCGTGGCCGCTTTCGCCGGCGCGCAAGGTTGGGGGCTGCTTCATCAGTTTGAAATCAACCCCTGGATCGCGGGCGCTATAGCCGTGGTTCTTCTCGATTTTTCTATTTGGGCGCAGCATGTCGCCTTTCACCACATCCCGCTGTTCTGGCGTTTGCACAAAGTCCATCATACGGACCGCGACCTCGACGTCACCTCAGGCATACGCTTTCACCCCATAGAGATCGGGATGAGCCTGCTATGGAAAGCGCTTGTGATCGTCGCCCTTGGGCCAAGCGTCATGGCGGTTCTGATCTTTGAAATTGTTCTGAACGGGACGGCGCTGTTTACGCATAGCAATCTGCGCTTGCCGCGGCGATTTGATCGCCTCTTGCGTTACGTCATCGTGACGCCCGCCATGCACCGAATTCATCATTCCGTCCATCAGCCTGAAACCAACAGCAATTACGGGTTCAACCTTTCAATATGGGACCGACTGTTCGGGACTTATCGGGAGAAAGCAAAAGGTGAGCTGACGCTTGGTTTGCTGGAACATCAAACCGAAAACCCGGCCAAACTTCTCGCCTCCCTCGCCCTTCCCTTTCGGCGCTAGACCCCTTAGGCTCTAATCCATGATCGTATGGATACTTGCCGGGCTCGTCGCATTTTTACTGATTGGCGGCGTTCTGGTTTTCAACAAGCTGGTGGGTTTGCGCCAAATGGCCCGCAATGGCTGGAGCGATATCGATGTACAGCTCAAACGCCGCGCGGACCTGATCCCGCGCTTGGTCGACACCGTCAAAGGCTATGCCGCGCATGAACGCAAACTCTTCGAGGATGTCACCCAAGCCCGCAGCCGCGCCCAAGCCGCCGGAGATGATGTCAAAGCGCGCGGCGCAGCAGAAGCGAGTGTTTCACGTGAAACATCCCGGCTGTTTGCCCTCAAAGAAGACTATCCGGACCTGAAGGCGAATTCGAACTTTCTCGATCTACAAAATGAATTGTCAGAGACCGAAGACAAAATCGAATTTGCGCGCCGTTTCTATAATGGGGCTGTGCGGGAAATGAATATTGCCGTGAAAACGATCCCGTATAATTTCGTGGCTGGCCCCTTCGGCTTTAAGGAATGGCCCTATTTCGAGGCCGATGACAGTGCAGTGGACGCGCCCGCCGTGGACTTCAGCTAATGCGATATCTGCTCGGTCTTTGCCTTTCGCTAATTTGGGCCGCTTTGGCGCTCGCACAAACGCCTGCACCTGCAGACATAGACGAAACAGGTAAAGACCTTATCACCATCATTGAAGAGATACTAGAAAGCCAGGAGACCCCGAACCCGGAACTCGAAGAGGCTCTCCGCGCCTTAAAGGCCTCTCGTGATGGACCGGTCTTTGATCCGTTTGGGCAGGGCCTCAGCACGGATTTTCAAAATTCAGATCTACGCGAAGTCATTACCAATTTCACCATTGATATGGATGTCGATCGATCCGGCGATATGATCGTAACAGAAACGATCGACGTGATTGCCGCCGGACAAAGTATTAAGCGCGGGATTTTTCGCGAATTGCCCAGCGTCTATGAGTTTATGGGCGTCAAACGCGATTACGAGTATCGACTGATAGAGGTGACGCGAGACGGAGAGCCGGAAACTGTCTCGACTCAATATAACGGCAATGCGGTCGTCTGGCGAATTGGGCGGGCGAATTATTTCCTTCGTCCCGGCGCATACCGCTACCAAATACGCTACAGCGTCGCCGATGCAATAAGGCGCCATGATGATCGCGACGAACTATATTGGAACGCCACGGGGAATTATTGGGCGTTTCCAATCGAAAATGCCGTCGCCCGCGTGACCTTTCCAGATGGCGCAATATATACTGACCTGTCCGTTTACACAGGGGGTTGGGGCGATACGAGCAATCTGGCCACAAAAACCGAAAACAACAATACGGCTATCTTCACGACAACCCAACCCTTGGGCGTTCGCGAAGGACTGACGATTTCAGCCTCTGTCCCAAAGGGGATTATCGACCCTCTCACGGCTGAAGAACTCCGTGAATTCTGGTGGCTGAAAAACGGCGCGATCATCCTCCTCAGCCTTGGCGGCGGCGCCCTGCTTTGTTTTTATTTATTGCTCTGGTCCCGTATCGGGCGCGATCCGCAGAAACCGCCCGTCTTTGCCCGCTATGAACCGCCCAAAGGCTATGGCCCGGCGGCCGTGCATTACATCTATAATCGCGGCCATAAAGGCATGGAGGCTTTGTCAGCGGAATTATTAGCCCTTGGAGCCGAAGGCGCTGTCGAGATTGAAGCCGAAAAGAAAAAGACGACAATCACCCGTCTGCAAACGCCCCGTACAAAGGACGGCTTGCGTTTATTGGACGCCCTGATGGGCAAAAAGAAGAGGGTCGTGATGGACGGTAAGTCCGACAGCAAACTCTTCAAGGGCGCCATCGCGTTTCTTCGCGGTGTCTCCGATCGCTATGGCCGCGATTACTATCGGCGCAATCTCGGCTGGGCGATCCTCGGTATCCTTGCCAGCATTGCCCTCGTCGTGACGGTCCTCGCCTCCCCCGTTTCAACGTCAGGGCCTATCATTTTAGCCTTGTTTGCCGGTGTTGCCGCGATGAACATTCTCTTTCTGTATCTACTGCCGGCCCCGACGAAAAAGGGATCGAAAATCTATGCCGAGATCGAAGGTTTTCGGCTTTATTTGAGCACGGCAGAAAAAGACCGGATCAATACCGGGGGTCCGCTCAAAGACCAGCCGCCGCTAATGAGCGTCGCGCTTTATGAGCGCTTCTTGCCCTATGCCGTTGCACTGGGCGTTGAAAAGAATTGGACCAAACATTTCGAAAAGACGCTGCCCCGCGAAGCCGCAGAATATCGGCCGACCTATGCCCACGGATCGAGAATTTTCGACGGACGGAGTGGACCCATTGATGTAGGCCGGACGATTTCAAAAGCCATGACGGCGGGCGTCGCCGCGGCGGCACCCGTTAGCCAAAGCAGCGGGTCAGGATCCTCTGGCGGATGGAGCAGTGGGAGCAGCGGCGGAGGTTTTTCCGGCGGCGGTGGTGGCGGCGGCGGCGGCGGCGGCTGGTAAACTTAGACTGGGGAAAACACTATGATCGATTTACCAAGGCGGCACATGCTCGCGGGATTAGCGATAGGTGTCGGCGCGCTCAGCGCATGCAAAAGCCAAGCGAATGAAACGCCAAGCCGCAAGACACCTCAAACACCAGAGGGACGGATCCTTACGCCAACGGATCTCGCTGACGCCCTGACGGGGGCCAGCTATCTGGGCACGGGCGGCGGCGGCAGTCTCGCAGAGGCGCGCGAGATTATCGCCAAAGACCTCGCCGATGGCCTTACCTTCCGTATGATCAGTGTCGACGCCCTGCCCGATGAGGCGCGTGTGGCGTGTCCTTACGGCCTTGGCAGCATCGCCCCGGGCAGCGAAGTCGAAGACCCTGCCGTTCCTTTTCCCGTGCAAAACGCCTTCGAGCTATTGCAGGACTATGTCGGGCAGCCTTTTGCCGGTGTGATTATGGGCGAGATCGGCCCGGGCAGCTTAGCCGACGGCCTGTCCGTCGCCGCGCGCTTGGGCGTGCCAGCCCTGGATGCCGATACGGTCGGTCGCGCCGTGCCAGAGATCAATCAGCATTCCGTCAAAGTGTCTGGAACGCCGCTGACGCCAGTGGCCTGTGTGACCCAACAGGGCGATGAAATCATTTTGCGCGACGTGCTGGACCCGAAGCGCCCCGAAGCTGTGCTGCGCTCTATCGCAGCAACAAGCGGCGTGGTCGGCGTCGTGGACAGTCCGATCACCGGCGCCGTGGCGAAAAAGCCCGGTGTCTTGGTGCAAAACAGCCTCAGCCTTGCCATCGCTATCGGACGAGCCATCCGCGAGGCCAAAGAGAGTGGCGCAGACGCGATTGAAGCCGCGCGTGTGGCAGGCGATGGCTACCTCCTCTTCAAGGGCACAGTCGCCGCCTCAGATTGGGCGGATAATGGCGGCTTTTTGGAAGGCACGGTCGCCCTGACCGGAACGGGCGCGTTCGCAGGACAGACCTTTCAAACCCGCTATAAAAACGAACATTTAATCGCCCGGCGCAACGAACAGGTCATCGCCACCGCGCCTGATCTTATCCAGATTGTGGATGACGCCCGCGCCGAAGGCATAGACAATCCCGACTTTACAGTGGGCCAAGCCGTGACAGTCCTCGGCTTCCGCTCTGACCCGCTTTGGCGCACCGAAGGTGGCCTCGCCGTCTTCGGCCCCCGCTATTTCGGCTATGATGTGGACTATGTGCCGATTGAGGAGAGATTGAAGACGACACAATGAGCGCCATCGGACCAATAGATCAGCGCCCGCCCCGATTCACACGCGGTCGTGTCATTAGCGGACTTCTAGGCTTGCTCCTCGCGCTCGGACTGGCTCTGTATTTTCTTGTGCAGCCTGTCACCGTAAGCGTGACCGATGCGCAGGCCAAGGCGGCACTGCAAAGTCAGCTTGGACAAACCCAACAGGCCGCGTTCGGTCTTGGTGAGATTACACCTCATCGCCTTGACCCAAGCTTTTCCGCGGAACGTGGTGTGACGCTAGAAACAGAACTCGGCCTAAGCGCTGTCGGCCGCAACGTAACCGTTGAAGGCCACGTCCATGGCCGCATTCGCTACAAAGCCCCTTATATCTATCTCTCAAATATCGACACCTCTGATATGCGCATTGGAGGTGAAGACCCGGGCCAAACGCGCAGCCGGTTCAACGACATAATGGAGATCGCGAAAGACAAGGTCCAACGCGAACGCAACGAGATGTCTCCGGAGGCCCGTGACGCCATTGATCGATTAATCGGTGAAGACGCTGAAGGTTTGCCTTCGGCGACAGCAAAAGCCGTGACGACTGTCATCTCTTGGGTTCCGATTTACGACCTTCGCGATGCGGGTTTAGGCGGATCCGTTGTCGCACTCGCCTTACAAGACGTGCAATTTAAAGATGGATCCGCCGTTCTGACCTTAAGCGCGCGTACCGCCCTACTCCGAATTCTCACCTTTTTTGGAATTATTCTCGTTGTCTTTCTCTATTTCACATGGACGTTTTGGCTAAATCTTTTTGTCGAAAAGGTCGGCGATAAAGCGATTGGGATGATCACCGATCAGACATCAACCACCAAAGACAATAACACGCCTTAATCCCGCAACCCCTCCAACTTTCGCTGTGACTCGATCCAGTCCGGATCAATTTTTAGTCGAGTGGCGATTTTGTCTGTCGGGCGGAGGATACGCCAGAACGGCGTGACCTCCTCGGCTGGCTTGCCCGCTTCCATTTGTTCTATCGCAGCGTCGGCACTCATGCGGACGAAGATGGCGGTGCTCACGGGGCAGCTCGCATCGCATTTATTCCGTCGCGCCAATTCATTGCGCATCCCCGGAACAGTCCGGTGCTGCCCCATAGGAATGGCCCGGATATAGGCATCGACGATCATCGGCGTCGCGACAAACATCATTTGCCCTGCCTTGATCCCCGCGAAATCCGATTCCAGCCGGACCTTCTTTTCCGTCTTCTTTCGGCAGAGTTTCTCTGTTGCACTTAAAGCCATAGCCACGTCTCCTCCCTTTTCAGAGCAGAGTACGCTATGACTGCGTGGTTCCAAACACCCCAAAAAGACCAAAATTGTTTCAGAGACTTAGAGGGAATGGACCTATGACTTAGAGGTCACGTTGGCCGGTTTCGTCGCGCTTTTGCGTTTCGTCGCCGCTCTCTTCGGTGGCACGGGCACATTCCCGACGGGCACTTGATGGATCACACGTTGGGGCAGTGGCATAGCAATACCCGCATCGCGCAGGGCGCGCCAAATCGCAAAATTGAGGTCCGACGTGAACTTGTTCGGGCCATCATCAATGCCTTCACACCAGAATTCGACCGCAAAATTGATCCCGCTTTCACCAAATTCGCGAAGCTCTAGGTCCGGCTGTTCCGGTTCTTGTAAAACAGACGGATGCGCATTGATGGCCGGAATGATGATGTCTTCTAACCGATCAATATCAGTATCGTAGCCCACGCTGAAATAGACCTCATAGCGTTGACGCGGATCTTTATGGGTCCAATTTTCATAAGCATTTTCGATAAAGACCGTGTTGGGCACCATAATGTCTTTGCCATCAGTCGTTTCCACAGTGGTGGAACGCATATTGATGGCTTCAACGAAGCCTTCGCGACCATCTTCCAAACTGATGAAGTCGCCGACGCGGACCGAGCGGTCTAGCAAGATGATAAGGCCGGACACGAAATTGGCGGCAACGGGCTGCAACCCCAATCCAATACCCAAGCCCACAGCACCAAAGGCGACCGCCAAACCAGAGAGCGGAATGCCTGCTGCGCCAAAGGCCATGACCACGACGATCCCGAAAATGATGATCTGGAAGAGTTTGGCGAGGATTTCGCGCGCGCCTACATCCAGGCTATCTTGGGAACGGATCGCGTTTTGGCCGCGCGCATTGCCCAAATTCCCAAGCCAGAAAAAGAGGCCGCCAAACAAAGCCAAACGGATAATGGCCAGCAAAGAAATATTGCTGTCTTCATTAAGCCGAATGCCGTCGAGAAAGGCTGTCAGATCATCAAAGTAACCCAGCACAATGACAAGGGCGAGCGGCACCAATACCCAAACCGCGACTTTTTGATAAAGCGGATCGGCGACGAAGGTTTTAATCGCGCGATAAACCAGGAAGACGGTCGCCAGACTTTGTGCGATTTTGACCAGCCAGTTTTCACCCAGCGATGAGACTCCGGCGAGTATGGCGGCGAAGACGGCCAGCAATCCGACCAAAATCACCGCCCGCAAAAAAGTGCTGGCCCGGAAAAGAATATCGCGGACTTTATACAATGACGCATCATCTGCCGGTGGATCACGGAAAAACGGTATCGCTGTCTTGAGTTTCTTCGCGATGATTGGCGCGACAAAGATCGCAACAACAATCGCCCCAACTTGCGCTAAAAAGGCTGGGCTTTGCAGCCAGACCAGAAGTTGTTCCAAAAACCCCTCCGCGCGTGCTCGTATAGTCGTTAAATCCATCGCTCTTAGCCCTCTTCTATAGATCGCTAGTTTAGCTCAAAACATTCAGAAGTGCTTTGGCGAGACCTGGGATCGAACTGGCATTGGCCCCAGCCACATTTATGCGGCCGCTATCGGTTAAGTAAACAGCATGATCCTTGCGCAAGGCTTGCGCCTGTTCTTTGGTGATGGGTAGCGTACTGAACATACCGTTTTGGTTTAGAACGGCACGGGCAATGTGCCGTCCGCCTTGCACGTCGAGCGCCTCGGAAAGCAGACGGCGCAACCCTAACATTCGGTTGCGCATTTCATCTAACTCATCCATCCAAACGCGTTTGAGATCGCCATTGCCAAGGATGCGCTCAACAATCTGCGCCCCGTGATCCGGTGGCATAGAGATCAGCGTGCGTTGGATAGAGCCCAGTTGTGTTTGCGCAATCTGCGCCGTTTCTGGCTTTGCGCACAAGACGCCCAAAACGCCGACGCGTTCTTTATAGAGCCCGAAATTTTTGGAACAGCTGACGGAGACAAGCGCTTGCGGGACAGACGCAAAAACTGTGCGCAAGCCATAGCAATCGCGCTCTAAGCCGTGTCCTAATCCTGCATAGGCCAAATCAATAAAAGGAAGCAGGCCATGATCCGTAAGAACAGGCACAAGCGCATCCCATTGTTCGTCTGTTAGATCTGCACCCGTCGGGTTGTGACAACACCCGTGCAGGACAACCACGTCGCCCGGCTTGGTCTTTGTCTTCAAGTGTTCGACCATGGCGTCAAAATCGACGCCCAACGTTTCGCGATCATAATAAGGGTATTTATCCATCTTCAGCCCTGTCGAGCTGATTAGTGGGATATGGTTCGCCCATGTTGGGGTAGACACCCATACGGTGGCTTCTGGGGCGGCGCGACGGATGAGCTCGGCCCCTAAACGCAACGCGCCGGAACCGCCCGCCGCTTGGCTCGCCGCGAGCCGTTCGCTGTCATAGGCAGACCCTAACATCAGCTCTAACATGAGATGGTTGAACCCGTCCCGCCCGGTTGTCCCGACATAAGATTTAGACGTTTCGTCGCCAAGAATGATCTCTTCCGCTGTCTTGACCGCGCGCATGACGGGAACGGCTCCGGCGGCATCTTTATACACGCCGACGCCCAGGTCGACCTTATTCGGTCTTTCATCGGCTTTGGCCTGTTGCATGAGGGCGATAATACCGTCGGGCGGAAGGGGGCGCAGATAATCAAACATAAAGCGCCCATAGCGCGGGCATTCGCAGGTGCAAACGCTGAAAAACGGGGTTTTCCCCTTGGCGGGCGCCTTTCTGTGTTGCAGACCCGCTAGAAATGCAATTCGGCGCTGCGCTTTGAGCCGCAACGTCAAGAAGGGGAAAAGATGGAGAGCATCATTCAGTGGGTCAACGGCGTCGTCTGGGGATGGCCTATGCTCATCCTCCTATTGGGTGCGGGCCTATATTTGACATTTGGTCTGCGCCTCATGTCGATCTTCAAAATCCCGTACGCTTTCAAACAGCTTTTTAGAAAACGTGGGGCCAATACAGATGCTGGCGATGTGTCCCCCTTCGCGGCGCTGATGACGGCCCTATCTTCTACCATTGGTACGGGTAACATTGCGGGCGTTGCCGCCGCCATCGCAATCGGTGGCCCAGGCGCAGTATTCTGGATGTGGATGACAGCCATCGTCGGCACAGCCACGAAGTTTAGCGAAGGTGTTCTTGCAGTTCGATATCGCGAAAGAGACGCCAATGGGAATCGTGTTGGCGGGCCTATGTATTACATCAAGAATGGTCTCGGATCGAAGTGGATGCCGCTGGCACTCGCCTTTGCCTTTTTCGGCATGTTTGCAAGCTGGGGAACGGGCAACTCCATTCAAGCCAACTCCGTGGCTGACGTCTTGAATAGCGAATACAACTTCTCGCCATGGCTAACGGCGATAATTCTTGCTGGCGCAGCAGGCGCAGTCATTTTAGGCGGCATTAAACGCATTGGCGCCGTCGCGTCTAAGGTCGTTCCGTTTATGGCCGGCATGTATATTTTGTTGGGCCTCGTGATCATCCTGATGAACTTTGGAAGTATTGGGTCTGCCTTTGGTTTGATATTCAAAAGCGCATTTGGGCTTCAAGAAGCCGGGACAGGCATTTCCATCGGCCTCTTAATGTTGGCCATGCGCATGGGCGTTGCCCGCGGTATCTTCTCGAATGAAGCTGGACAAGGCTCGGCGCCGATTGCCCACGCGGCGGCGCAGAATAATGACCCCGTTAATCAGGGGACGATTGCAATGCTTGGCACCGTGATTGACACACTATTTGTTTGTACAATCACAGCATTGATTATTTTGACATCGGGTGTTGTTGCGCCGGAGTGCTTGGCTGGACCAGAAAACCTCAGCCAACTGATGACAGGGACACAGCCAGCGGGATGTGACACAGGCGCACCATTAACCAGTTCGGCCTTTGCCGCGAATTTCGGCGAACTCGGCCGTCACGTTGTTCCCGTTGCTTTGACGATATTCGCCTTCACGACCATACTGGGTTGGTCTTACTATGGGGAGCGGTGTGCCGCCTTTATGTTCAGCGAAAAAGCAATCTTGCCTTACCGCGTCATGTACATTTTCGTGGTCTTCGCCTCGGCCGCCGCGATCGCGCTGGAGGACCAAGTCGGCAATATTGTGAACCTATTTTGGTTGATGGCGGATACGTTGACCGGTCTCATGGCCGCACCAAACCTGATTGCGCTGATCTTCTTGTCACCGATCGTGTTCAAGCTGACTCGCGACTATTTCGATAAGGAAAAGGAAGCCAATGACGGCCTGATCGATCAAGACGATCTACCGCGCGGGACGTAAAGCCTCCTCATCGCTTACAAAAAAGCCCGCTCAGGCTGAGCGGGCTTTTTCTTTGGTTTCAAATAGGTCGCTTAACGGCGACGTGTCCGCTGCCGCCAGTGACGCCCCGTTTCATAGGCCGCATTGCCATCTTGGCTGTAAGTCCGGGCGGGGGCATGACCTGCAAGGCCTCCATGATTTGTGCAGCCTTGGCCTTGATCACGGCACACTTGCCCCGTCTCATAATGCGTAATCCCCGTGCTGTGGGCGCTTTGACCTGAATGATATTGCGTTACTGGTGCCGGGGCAGGCGTGTAATGTGTCTGCGGTGTGTAGGTCGGTGCCGGCTGTGCGATCGCACCTGTTCCGGGCGCACAAAGGACACGACGCCACTCATACCGTTCATCCGCGATCAAACGCTTGGTCTGTACATCGCCATATTCTGCCGGCACTTCGATCAAGGCCTCAATGCCAGGTTCCGCCACGTCTTCGACCGTGATCGACCGATATTCCGCGGGTACTGGGATTTCCTCGACCCCGCCGGGATCAGCAACGACCTGTTTGGTAATTGTTTGATAGACAGCGGGCACGCGCATGCGCTGCACACCGCCGGGATGGCTCATCACTTTGCGGGTAACATTGACCGTCTCTCCCGGCTCTTCAACCAGGCACCAAATTTCGCACATGGCCCCACAGGCCTGACCGCCGGATTGGCCGAATTGCGTTGTACTGGAATAGCCCTGACCACGATAGCCCGCATCGGCTGTGCTATGAATGACATAGCCCTGACGCGCCAATTCTCCGGGATTGCCTTTTTTCCAGACGAGGCGTGGAGCAGAGGTTTGGATTGTTTCTGTCACCGTCTGGAAGGTCGGTGGGGTTACGGATAATTTGTCATAGGACGGCCGCGTTAAAACCTGTTCCGAAACTGTGTTATAGGTGGGCTGACGCACGCTATAACGCACGCTTGGCTCTTTCACCATGACTTGCTCTGTTCGGCTGACCAGCTTGGCCTGCGCAACATGCGGCTTGGTATGCGCTTCACGCACCACGACTCTTTCGGTCGCTGTTTCATATTGCGCTGGAACTTTGACGCGCGCGTAGCATTCGCCCGGATTGCTGACGGGGGGCACAAGATCGGGCGTATAGGCCGGTCCATGATTGGGCCCACCCGCAAAGGCCGGGGCCGCCAAGGTTAAAAGTGCCGTTGAAATAAGGGCATATCTATAAGTCATGAACAGACTCCTTCGTTGCTCATCGCGAAACGTCCCATCACAGTGTGCAATTTTCGTGCTAGGGAACACGCCGTGTCTGCAAGATGAACAGAACGATAGCCGCGCCGACCATATTGGCGAGCATGTCCAACCCGGACATGGTACGTCCCGTTGGCGCTAGAGCTTGGGCGACTTCCACACCGAGACCGATAGCCGTTGCGATCAGGAAAACGCCCATGAGGCGCAATTTCGGCCAACCCAGGGTGATGAAGAGAGCGAGGCTGCCATAAGCCAGCAAATGCTGTATCTTGTCGGCATGAGCGATGGAGGCTTCTCCACTGATAGGGAGAAGAGACAAGATTGAAATTGTGAGCGCGACAACGATAGCTACGAAGCGAAACAGAAAAACCATAGATCGAGCCTTGATCTGTCTTGACGTCGAAACGAAGACCAAATTGCGAAAAATGTCTGGTTTGCTGTTGCATATCCCGGCCCACAAGACGGAACAAAACCCGCCAATACACGCTTAAGGCGTGGTAAATATGGCAGCTTTGTGGCAACGCCGTACGGTCTTGTGCAACAACAGCAACATCACAGAGGACAATTTCATGGAGACACTCAACCCTAATGAGGTCGCGCAGAGCTTAAATGGTTGGACTGGCGGCGATGATTTCATCACCAAGGTCTTCCGTTTCGAAAATTTTGCTGAAGCCTTTGGTTGGATGACCCAGATTGCGATCATTGCCGATAAAATGGATCACCATCCCGAATGGTTTAATGTCTATAATCGCGTAGATGTAACCCTCACCACGCATGATGCCGGCGGAGTGACAAACAAAGACCGCATCCTCGCCGAAGCCATGGAAAACGCGGCAAAGTAGAGCAATAACCTCGTTGATTAGCGCTCGACCGAGCCTGTCTACGCCTTGAACCAATCTCTACGAAATTCATGGTCACCGCTTTTACATCTTGCGTGTGGTGGCATGGCGCGCCACTCTCTGATCTATGGTTAATCGTCTCTTAATCACGGCTGCAACTCTGCTCGCTGTACCCGCTTTCGCGCAGACAGATGTACAGACAGATCTACAGGCTGATATCTCGGCAGAAAGCCTTGCCCTTACGTGTCCTGAAGGCCGGATCATTACGCTTGATAATCGACCCGCTTGTGAGTTGGAAGACAACATCCAGCGCTTGATCGCCGATTTCGAACGCAACGCCTTGCAAGGTGATGTCTACGCCGCCGGGGAGCGCGGCGATCGCGAGGCTTTACGCCGCCTGCCCGATGTATCGCCCGAAGGGATTGCTCAACGCCAAGCCTATTTAGACGCCTTCATACGTCGGCATACGGACCTGCGCCGCGCGCCAAGCTTTGCGCGTCTGACGCAAAATGAACGTCTTGATTATGATCTGTTGGGCTTTGTGCTATCCCTCAATGCGCGCGTGGCTCCGTTTGATGAAGCGCGCATCCCGTTCCAAAACGACAGCGGGTTTTTCAATGAACTCCTTTATGTGGTCCGCCAGACGCAGTTTGATAGTGCCGCAGATTATCGTGATTATGCGGCGCGGCTGACTAAGCTTCCCGCCTATTTCTCAGCACATAAAAGCAATATGCGGCGGGGCATTGAAACCGAATACACGGCCAGCGCAGATATTATGCCAGGTATCATTGATGTAGTTCGGCGTCTGGCTGAAGCGCCCGTGGCAGACCACCCCCTTTTCGAACCCTTTACGCGGATTCCAGAAGACATACCGGCGACGTCTCGCCAAAGCCTGAAAGCCTTAGGTGAAGCGGCGGTCACAACATCTGTCATCCCGGCCTATCAAACGCTTCTAGCATTCTTGGAAGAAGAGTACGCCCCCGCCGCCCGGACGGAGCCAGGTGTGGGAACAACAGAGCAGGGTCGCGACTATTATCGCGCTTTAGTCCGCAATTATACGACGCTGGACCTTAGTCCCGACGAAGTTCACGCTTTGGGCCAAAGTGAGGTCGCCCGTATCCGTTCTGAGATGGACGAAGCCATGAGAGAGGCCGAATTCACAGGGACATTTGCCGAATTTCTGGAATTTCTTCGGACTGATCCGCAGTTTTACGCCAAAACCGAAGAAGAGCTTTTAATGCGCGCCGCCTGGCTGGCCAAACGCCTTGATGGACAAATGCCGGCCTTTTTCAAAACACTGCCGCGCCTGCCCTATGGCGTCATCAAAGTGCCGGATGAAATCGCCCCGAATTATACGACCGGTCGTTATTGGGGGGGATCACCAGAAAACAGACGCGCTGGAAATTACGTCGTCAACACTTATGATCTGTCCCAGCGCCCGCTTTATGAACTGCCAGCGCTAACCGCGCATGAGGGCGTACCCGGCCATCATCACCAAATCGCATTGGGTCAGGAATTGAACGCGACACGGCCTGATATGCCAGAATTTCGTCGCTCCCTCTACCCGACAGCCTTTGGCGAAGGGTGGGGGCTCTATGCCGAAAAACTCGCCGCAGAGATGGGTCTCTATCAAACGCCCTATGAACGTTTCGGGCAACTCTCTTACGAAATGTGGCGAGCCTGCCGTCTAGTGGTTGATACAGGCATGCACTGGCTGGGTTGGAGTCGCGAGCAAGCGGAAAGCTGCTTTCTTGAAAACTCGGCGCTATCGCGCAGCAATATTCGCACTGAGGTCGACCGTTATATCAGCTGGCCAGGCCAAGCTCTCGCCTACAAAGTCGGCGAATTGAAAATCATCGAACTGCGAGACCGCGCTGAGGCCGCTCTGGGCGATAAATTCGACATTGGGGAGTTTCACGACGCGGTTTTAATGCAGGGCGGCGTTCCCCTCTCGCAACTGGAACGTCAGATCGATCAATATATCGCCCGCGTTCAACGTGCTCCCTAAGCAAAAACGCCCTGGAGACCATCCAGAGCGTCTTGTTCTAAAAGGTCTAAGGTCTTGCTTTAGAAGCGATAGCGACCGCGCAGCATGATCGGAACTGACAGGCTGGACCCACCATTATTGATACCGCCCAGCGGATTGCCTGGACCCAATGCTGACGTATCCGTGTCCGGCTTACCTGTGTAGCGCAGACCTGTTTCCAGACCGATTGTGCTGTAGCGTGTCAGCGGCGTTTCGATCCCCACCAGACCTGCGGCTGTGCCAACCAGACCGCTTTCATAGAAGGGCACAGGATTTCCGCCGTTAAAGGCCGCGCCACCCAGTTGAACATTCTCGATTTGGACGTCTTCCAACTGCGTTACACCAACGCGGCCTTCGACATAGGGACGAACGCTGTTCAGAATTACCCCTTTGCGCGGCGCAAAATACTGACGCAGGCCGAGCTCGACGCCATAGCTTTCATATTCAGACAGCGAGCCTGTCAACTGCTCGCCGCCGACCGTGCCCCAATCGACGAAATCATCGCCATCGGCTTGGGCATAGTGGCCCAAAACGGTCACTTTGCGGTTCGGTGTTAGTGCATAAGAGCCACCAAGTTCGGCGCGGATACCCTCATCATAAGCATTGCCCATGCTGATATTGCGGATCTCGGCGGGCGATCCTTCATTGGTGCTTGATCCCGTTACAGCGGTGCCGTCAACCAGAAACGCCGTGCCCAAACCGCCTTCGAGGTTCCAACGCGAAAGGCAAGCTTGCGTGCCACAGCCTTTAGGTGCGTGGTGGGCCCCGTAAGTGCCGTGATGCGCGGCCGGGTAAGATGTATGTTTATGAGAGTTTTGACCGATCCCGAGAAAAGAGCAGCCGGAAAGCGCGATGGATGCCGTGATGGCCGAGGCGCCGAGAAGCAGATTACGCATTGTCGTATCCCTGTTCATGTCGTCCCGAGCTGGCACAATGCGCCTCGGGCATGTCTTGCAGAGGACGGACTTGCAACCTGTGTGCCAGATTGCAGACCAACGGGATATTTTTACGACTTCTCTCCTCTAAAACGAAAAAGCCCGGCCGGAGCCGGGCTTATTCTTTATAATCATTATACCTATCTTAGAAGGCAACGCGTCCACGAAGCTTGAGCGGAATGGACACACGATCTTCAGATTCGAAGAGCGTATCCATATTATCGCGCCAACGAAGGCCGGATTCTACACCGATTGCCGCGCGGGGGCCGACAGCCATTTCGGCACCGACGACCGCTGACGCTGTTGGGTTCCAACCACTATCGACATAATCAAGCGCGCCAAATTCCACACCATCCGATGAATATGGGCGGTTTATTGTGACGTCATTGTTATGTGTAAAGCCTGCTGTGGCGCCGACATAAGGACGGAAGGCTGGGTTTTGTCCAACGTACTGGCGCACACCCCCTTCAATCGTGAACAGGTCGAGATCAGAGAAAACGGCGTCAATATCTTCCAGCGTACCTGGGGAGCGCGCATCAACAGATTGATAGCCTTCAACGGTTTGACCTTCGGCTGTTCCGTAGCTCACACCACCGATCAGGGTCGTATTGCGTGAGACATCATAAGCCAGATTGCCGCCGATGGATTTAAAGTCACCGAAAGCCTCATCATAGCTGATGCCTTCTGTACCGCCTGTATTCACCGCCGCGTTCGTATTTGACGGGCCGGCAGGTTTCGGCGTGAAAATATCACCGCCAACATCGAATTCAGTGCCGATTGCGCCTTCAATACCGAAGGGCATAGCGCCACCAAATCCACCGCCGAAAGGTACGGGGCGAAGTTGTGGGACGGCGTAAGGTGCCGCGTAAGGTTGTGGAACGTAGACGGGCGAGCCGACAACTGTCTGTACACCTTGGCCGTTCACAAACCCGCCATTAGAAAACTGCGTGCCGACAACATTGGTGCCGAAAGCTGCGCCGCCTGCTGTTGCGGCACCAAAGGGTGCGCCGCCACCAAGTGTCGTTGCCTGGAAACCGTTTGCGCCGTAAAAGCCTGCGCCGGAACCGCCGCCAAAGCCTGCGCCGTTAAATCCACCGGCACCGACGCCGTTA
>CAZSUW010000014.1:0-10768 GCA_964610115.1 uncultured Algimonas sp. | reverse complement strand
GCCGGAACCGCCGCCAAAGCCTGCGCCGTTAAATCCACCGGCACCGACGCCGTTAGCCGCTAAGCCTGCGCCAACACCGCCTGGACCAAATCCAGCCCCAGTCGCGCCGTATCCAGCACCGCCAGCACCGTATCCGTAGCCTGCGCCATATCCGCCTGCGCCATATCCACCTGCGCCTGCGCCATATCCGGTTCCGTACCCAGCACTGTATCCAGCCCCAGTTCCGTAGGCCATTCCGCCGACGCAGTTTGCTGCACCTGCGGCGCCGCCTTGATAACCGTAAGCCGCCTGCTGATAGCCCGCTTGTTGGTATCCGTAGCCTGCGCTGCCTGGCAAACAGTTTGCGCCATTTGAAGAGCCGAAGCCGCCTCCACCACCAAGACCTGAACAGCCTGTGGCGACAACGGCAGAGATTGCAAAGATTGCGAGCCGCATATCGGCCTCCCTTTTAGTTTTCAAAACGATCCCACATGGACCGAGATTTCTTTCATCGTTACTCTCTTGAAGCACCTCATGCTTAAGAAAGCGTTTTCAAACCCCGAACAAACCCTTAACAATGCAAGGTTTTTTCGAATTCATCCTTAAAAATTGAAACTGCCGCGCAGGGTGAAGGGCACAGTGACATTCGTGTCACCTTTCGCTCCATTGCTGTAATCGCGAGCACCTTCAACACGAACACCTGTTTCAAAGGCGAGCGCCGTTTTTGGCGTAACTTGCCATTCCAGACCGGCGGCTAAACGCCCAGTTGGAACCCATTGTGAGTCGTAAAGATTAGTTGCGCCCTGTGGGCCAACATTATCCAGGTCATAATAGCGGAGGTCTTCATCACTGGCCTGAGTGCCCGTAATATCAATCGCAGAGCTGTAGTAGAGTTGCTCAATATCTTGCTTGTAAGACACGGAGTTAAAGCGAGACGCCCCAGCGGCGGCACCGACAAATGGCGTTACTGTTTGTCCTGTTTTCTGACCCGCAATTGGATCAAAATAGACGCGACCACCGGCTTCAAGGTCCAACCGTTTCATATCGGAAAAGTCATAGCTGACGCGGGCGACTTCTGTATTAGGTCGGAAAAACGTGCCGCCGCTAGATACGCCCGTGAGAACGCCTGCGTCATAAGTTTCAATGATGTTATCCTGATAAACTGTTGCTTCTTGGATTGCGACAGTACCGCTAGCCCCTTCTGAAGCCGCATATCCGACGCGACCAAAGACGGTTGCCCGGTCATTCACGATATATTCGCCGCTTAAACCGATTGAAGCGGGGACTGACCACGCATCATCAAAAGAGATTGGAGGCTGCCTCCGCTCATCAAAAGCACCGTCAGTCGTGCGAGGTCGAGAGCTTGTTGACCATTCTGTCCGTTGAACTTCGCCACCTGCAACGGAACCTGCGACTGAGCCCTCATTAAAGTTCGCCGCACTATAGCCTGTGAAAGGCGATGGAACGCCCGCATTATTGGCGTCTAGCAGGCTGCCCTGAAAGCTTTTTTCTACACCCAAATCGAGTGCACCGCGAAAACGGGGTTTTCGGGCCTTCGGTCCATGGGATCCACGTAGACCTTGCGTATGAATATTTCCCCCAGCGTGGGAGCCATAATTCTGTGTCGCCACCTGTGGAACGCCAAACTGCGGCTGCTGCGGAAAACCACCGGCTGTGCTAATGCTCACTTGGCTAGGGTGACAGCCTTGCGGAAGGGGTGCGCGGGCATGTGGGATTTGGCACGGATCAAAGCCCCCTGCATAGGCACCCGAATGAACACCCTGTTGATGGGCCGTCTTTTGACCGCCCAAGCCGAAGCCCCCGCCGCCAAAGTAAGAACAGCCTGAAAGCAAAGCTGATGCTGCTACAAAACCCACAAGACGCATAACGTCCCCCGAAAAAAGCCCCAAGAGGTATAGAAACGGGCGCATTTTACCCGTCATGGTTAACGCCTTGTGGCGGACGAGGCTTAACAAGCGGTTTAGCTGTGGCGCAGAAAGCGGGTCTTTTTTCGTAAGGTTTCTTTAACGGTATGAATGGTGCCTACGCGCGTTTGGGGCTTGATTGCCCTCTCTACGCTTGGCATCGGGCCAGCGTGGCCCGTATCCTTCTCATTTCATCTCTGACCGCTGGCAGTCATGTTGGTTCAACGGTTTCAGCCTTTATTATGCGACGACTCGGCGTGGATGTGGCTGTCTTACCAACAACACTTTTTGGTCGCCATCCGGGCTGGGGCCTTCCCGGTGGGACGATCACGCCCCCAGAAGTTTTGCAGGGCATGTGGGACGGTCTGAAGGCGCAACTCGATGCAGGCGGACGCCCGTTTGACGGCATTATGACCGGTTATATGGGGGATGAAAGTCATATTGATCTGGCCTGTGAGGCGATTGATACGCTGAAACCGGATCATATTCTCGTCGACCCTGTAATGGGCGATTGGGACAAAGACGCGCCAGAGCGCGGTCGCCTTTATATCCCAAAAAACCGCGCCGAAGCGCTGTGCGATGAACTCGTGCCACGCGCGCATATCGTAACGCCCAATAGCTGGGAGTGGCGCTATCTCACGGGATCAATGGAAGAGCCACGCGCCGACCCACCCCGTCCGTTAGCCGGGATGCGCGAAACCCTTGTCACATCCGTGGAGGCGCAGGACAAAATCGGCGCCATGCTGTTTTCGACGCACAAGACCTATCGTATTCTGCACGACCGTTATCCCAATATGCCCCATGGCGGGGGTGACGCGCTGGCCGCCGATTATCTGGCCCATCGCGTCCTTGGACAAAGCTCTGAGGCCGCCTTTAGTTCGGCCATATCTTCTGTCTTCGCAATGATGCGCGCCGCCGATGTGTTAGATGCAGGTGAGCTGCCCTTTGTGCGCGCTCAAGATACCCTCAAAGACGCTGCGCCTTTGACCATGGAGACGCTATAATGTCCGAGTTCCCTCTATCCGGTTATGTGGCGCCCAGTTTTGCACCGGTAACGGAGGCAATAAAAGAGAACTTTTCCGAGCGCGAAGAGTTAGGCTGCCAAGTTGCCATTTTTCGGGATGGTGAACCTTTGGTCGACATCTGTGCTGGATGGGTTGACCGCAAGCGCACGAAGACTGTTTCGCCGGAGACACTATTTTCTGTTTACAGTAGCGGCAAAGCGATGGCGGCCCTCGTTATTGCTTACTTGGTAGAAAACGGCAGGCTTGACTATGAAACGTCAGCCGCTGCCTATTGGCCTGAATTCGCGAAGCACGGGAAAGAACAGCTCAGCGTCGCTCAGGTCATGAGCCACCAGAGCGGTCTATCCGGCCTCACTGACTCGGGATTCAACGCCGAGGACTGGATCAATTTCGAGGCTGTTATCCAAACACTGGAAGAGCAAGTCCCGCTCTTCGATCCCGGTTCTCAATCGGGGTATCATCCTGTCACGTTTGGATTTCTCGCTGGAGAACTGGCGCGGCGGTCGGATCCAGAGGGGCGGCGACTGGGCTTGATTTTACGCGAAACTTTGGCCCAGCCCGCTGAGGCGGATGTTCATATTGGCCTCGACCCAAGCGATCACGCCCGTGTTGCGCAAATGATTAAGCCGCGGGCCATGGCCGATCTGGGTGACATTACACCGGCGACGAAAGCCGCTTTCTTGGAGCCTTGGAGCAGCCCGTCACGCATTACAGGCGATCAGTGGCGTGAAGCCGAGCTTGCTGGCAGTAATTGTCAAGCGACAGCGCGCGGGCTGGCCACGCTTATGCAGGCTTTTGTCGACGGAAAGATCGCAGGCGAAACTGTCCTCAGTGAGACGACGCGACAGGCCGCCACGCAATCCCGTATTCGCGGACAAGATGCTGTTCTGCCCTTCACGATAGACTTCGCCGCAGGCGTCATGCGTAACGCCCCAAATTTCAATTACGGCCCTAACCCCGGCACAGTCGGACACAGTGGGTGGGGCGGGTCCGCAGTCTTTGCGGATCCGGAGACCGGTCTCCACGGGGCGTATGTGATGAACCGGCAAAACCATTTCCTGATGGGCGACCCGCGTGCCAATGCGGTTATTACTGCCGCTTTTGAATGCCTTTAGACCCTGAAAGCCCTGAACAATGGATATGAATGAACGCCTGAAACTGTTCTGGGAAGTCGGCGAAGGTATGATCTCCGGCACGCCCCATGCGAACAAACTCGGCATCAAATTCGTTGCGATTGGCGCGGGGTCGGCGACATTATCTTTGCCTTATGGCACACACCTTATCGGCGATAGTGGAACCCGTGTCATTCACGGCGGGGCCGTCACAACGCTGCTCGATCAAGCCTGCGGCCTCGCGGCTTTTACGGGCTTTGATACAATGGGGGCGCTGGCCACGTTGAGCTTACGGATCGACTATCAGCGCGCCGCCAAACCGGGCGAAACGATTATCGGCGAAGCCGAATGCTACAAGACAACCAAACATGTCGCTTTCTTGCGTGCGACCGCCCATGACGGCGATCCGGACGATCCCGTCGCGACAGCCCAAGCCGCCTTTATGAGCACCGGCCCGCGACTTTCTTTTGAAGACGCCCTCGCCCAACGCATGAAAAGGGCGGCGCGTAAGGGAGAGAGGACATGAGCGCCAAAGCCCCCAAAGCCATGATTGAGCGTCTTCTTACGCAAATCCCCTACGCCCAAACACTAGGCGTTGAACCGCATTTTATGGGGGAGGAGTTCACCCTGGTTCTACCGTATATAGACAGTAATATCGGCAACCCTGCCCTGCCCGCCCTACATGGCGGGGGCATTGGCGGGTTTATGGAAAGCTGTGCGATTGTGCAGCTCTTACTCTCTAATCCTGATCGCGAGCTGCCCAAGCCGATTGGGCTCAACATCGACTATCTACGCCGTGGAAAACCCATTGATACCTTTGCGCGGGCTCAGATTTTCAAGCAAGGATCCCGAGTGGCCAATGTGCGGGTGCGCGCTTGGCAAGATAATTTCGAAACGCCCATCGCGGCTTTGTCAGGACAATTCCTTCTGGGCCGCGAGAAGAGTAGCTAGGCTTGTTAGGCCGCTGATCCCTTAACCACGCGAACAGGGCGCATCGGTTCTGGCGACGTATGGCTTTTAGGCGCGGCCGCACCGCCAACTTCGGCATAGCGTTCCAGTGTCTTGCGCTGCATCAGGTTCACTTTGCGCAGCGCCTCAATATCACGCAGCGCGTCGCTGAATTTCTCAGCTAACTGATCATAATCGATCTTGGCTTTTGCCAAGGCACTGGCTTGGCGCTCCTCGACGCCATTCGCATCGCGCAAGCGTGCTTGCAAAGCATCGGCGCGTTCGCGTTCGCTACCCAGATCAGAGCGCAGAGTTGCTAAATCACGATCATAGTGCTGACCGACGCCATCCTTAATCCGCAATTCGGCAGAGAGCTGTTCAACTTGACGACGCAGGGCTGTAATTTCGTCAGAACGACGCGCCAAAGCCTCGGCATGGGCGCTGTCTGCCGTTTGCATCTTGTATTCAGCGGATTGCAAGGCATTGAGCGCTTCAATGAGCTTTTCCTTCGTTGCGGCATGTTCAACGCGCAAGTCACGCAAGGTCGCTTCAACCGCTTCCGTGGCGCTGGTCTTATCCGCCAGGCGCGCGGACAAATCTTCGTTGGACCGCGTGGTTTCAGCCAGTTTGATGGATTGCGCCTTGTAGGCGGCCGCACGTTTCGCATCTTGTTCTGTCATGCGCGCGCGGGCTAAATCGGCTAATTCGGCGCGTTCTGTTTCGGCCTTTAGACGGCTCCGCAGAGACCCAATCTCTGTTACAAGCTCAGTTTGATGCGCTTTGGTGAGCTCCAAGGCCTCGACTGACTTCGACTTCGCTTCACGAGCGCTTTCTAAGTCCCGGCGCAGAGCATCACGTTCGGATTTGATCGTGGTATATTTTGATGATTGCTCATTCGCCCAAGCCGTTTTGGCGTCCAACTGACTCTTTGTCGATTTCAATTCGGCCGCGAGACGATCCGTTTCTGTGCTCAGACGGGCCGCTTCTCGGCGAGAGGCGTCCAGGCGTGCGATTGCGTCTGACAGGCCGGCCAAACGCTTGGCTGCGAGCTCCTGCTGGGCCGCCCCATCGGCGAGAGAAGCCCGCAAAGCATCAATCGAATCCGTCGCAAGAGACGCATCCTGTTCGCCAGCAAAGTTTGGCTTCTTCTTAAAAATGTTCATAGCCCACTCCCAGCCCGTGGCAATCGTTCCACGCAAAATTCCTAACGCGTGGTTAGGGATATTGTGGTTAATGAGGAGTTTATGCCGACATGGTTCTTCATCTTAACGGCCGCTTTTTTCACGGCGATCATAAGCGGTTTGTTCGGTATGGCAGGCGGTTTGGTCTTTATGGGGGTCATCGCCGTCTTTCTGGGCGTGGCGGAGGCCATGGTCGTGCACGGTGCCGTGCAAAGCGTTTCCAACAGCTCTCGCGCCTGGATGTTACGCGGCGATGTACGCTGGGATATTCTAGGCTGGACAGCGATTGGCGGCCTTCCCGCTGCACTGGCAATGCTAGCAGTCAGCTTCCTGCCCAGCAAAGCCGGGCTTTATCTGGCGCTAGGCTTTCTGCCGCTGCTGCTCTGGCTCCCACGGCGCTGGCTGGCGGGCGATGCGGAAAAGCCAGGTCATGCCGTGCTGTGCGGTGCGATCATAATGGGATTAAACCTAAGCGCAGGCGTGGCCGGACCAGCGTTGGACTTTTTCTACATTAAAACCGCCCTCACCCGGCAACAAATCGTGGCGACCAAGGCTGTCACCATGTTTGTGAGCCATCTGATCAAAATCGCCTATTTCGGCATACCGTTAATCCGCGAGTTTGGTACGGCAGGCCTGCCCCCGGCATGGTTCTTCGTCGCGGCCATACCTGTATCGATTGCCGGAACATTTGTGGGCACACGGCTACTGCGGCGATTTTCCGATGTCGGCTTTAAGCGCTATACGCGTTGGCTCGTGACGGGCGTGGGGTTCATCTATGTCTTACGAGGTTTAGCGTTGCTGTAAGTATAAAGAGCGATGCCAAACAGGGTGACGGCTGTGCCGACCCCGTCCCAAATGCCGAAGGGTTCATTCAACACTAAAATCGCCGCCACAATAGTTGCCAGCGGCCCAACCATGCCAAGGATGGCAACCCCTTGCGCGCCGATCCGACCAATCGCGATGTTAATGAAAAAGCTCGGCAGAAGCGTTGAGAAAAAGGCCATGCCAAGCGCAATGACCCAAACTGCAACCGGTAAATCAAGGGCTTGAGCGGCTCCGATCGGCCCGCCCATTTGGATAAGGAAGTGCAGCGCGATTGCAGTGCAAGCCCCGATCATGGCCAAGCATGTGAAAACTCGCGCGCCAATCCGGTCGATGAACGTTTTGGCAATCAGCTGAAACAGCGCAAACAACATGGCGCAGAGTAGGATAAGTCCGGCCCCCAACCAGAGGTTAGTTGATTCCGTAATATCGCCACCTACAAAAACAATGGCCAGGCCGGAATAAGCCAGCGCTACAGAAGCAAGCCCAAAGCGCGTAATTGTCCCTCCGAAAAACAGCGCGCCGAATAACACGACAAAGGCCGGATAGGTAAACAGTAAGAGCCGTTCCAGCTGGGCCGTAATATATTTTAATCCCTGAAAATCGAGGAAGGTGCAGACATAATAGGCCAGCACGCCGGCCGCCATCGCCGCCATCGTTTCGCGTACACCAATGCGTCCTTCGCCCGCCCGACGTGCCATCCAGAGGATAAGCACATAAGCCGGTAGAGCTAAGCCCATGCGCAGCACCATCAATGTGATAGCGGGCAGCTCTGCCATCTCGGCGTAGGCCAGCTTCACGAAAATCGCTTTCATCGAATAAAGCGCTGCGCCGACCATGCCGAGGATGATGCCCAAAATATCCAATCGCACAGGCGTGGCGGAGTCAGAGACAGCCTCGCCTTGAACTTCGCGAAACGTCGATTTCATTTTTTTCGCCGCCTTCCGCGAAAGAAGGCGCGTAACATCTCGGCACTTTCTTCGGCTTTCAAACCGCCCACGACCTCTGGCCGGTGATGGCAGGTTGGCTGTTCGAAAAATTTCACACCACTCTCAACCGCCCCGCCCTTTGGATCAGACGCGCCGTAGACCAGTCGCGCGATCCGCGCATGGCTGATAGCCGTCGCGCACATAGTGCACGGTTCTAGCGTGACGTACAGCGTGTACCCCGTCAGGCGGTAATTCCCTGCGGCCTGACACGCCGCGCGTATGGCCAGGATTTCGGCATGGGCTGTGGGATCATGATCCGCGATAGGCGCGTTCCCAGCCTCGCCGACAATATGGCCATCCGCGTCCACTATCACGGCGCCGACAGGCACTTCGCCGCGTGAGGCCGCACCTTGCGCAAGCGCGATGGCGCGGTCCATATGGGCATGATCTGTCGCGGTGAATTCCATCATCGCGCCCCTTGGACTTTTGATGACCGATAGACAAGTGACCAACCCTGCTGAGCGGATTGCCAAGCGTATCGCGCGGGCGGGCCTTGCGTCGCGCCGTGAAGCCGAGCGCTTGATCGAAGCGGGCAAAGTCCGGGTCAATGGCAAGGTGCTGACTACGCCTGCTTTCACGGTTAGCGATAAAGACACCGTTGAAGTCAACGGCCAGCCACTAGCGGCGAAAGAAGCGCCACGCCTCTGGCGTTATCACAAACCACCGGGCCTTGTGACCAGTCACCGCGATGAGCGTGGGCGGCGCACCGTCTTTGACGCCCTGCCAGATACGCTACCCCGCGTGATCAGTGTCGGGCGGCTGGACATTACCAGCGAAGGTCTGCTCCTGCTAACCAATGATGGCGAGCTGGCCCGGCAATTAGAGCTGCCGAGTACGGGGTGGAGCCGCCGTTACCGCGCGCGGGCTTACGGCAAAACAACACAAGACGCGCTGGACCGCCTTAAAGACGGTATTGAGATTGATGGGCGTCGTACGGGGCCCATTGAGGCCACACTGGAAAGTGCGCGCGGCGATAATGTCTGGGTTGAAGTGATGATCCGCGAAGGCAAAAACCGGGAGGTCCGCCGCGCGCTGGAAACGTTGGATTTGCAGGTGAATCGCTTAATCCGGACCAGCTATGGCCCGTTCCAGCTGCTCACATTACAGCGCGGGGCCGTCGAAGAAATCCGCCGCAAACAGCTCCGCGATCAGGTGGGGCACCTCATCGACATTCCACGCGAACAAGACCGTCATAAGTACAAGCCCCCAAAGCGCGGCACTCACGCCAGTAAGAAAGCGCGCAAAGATGCGCCAAATTCGGCCAGTCCAAAAGCGAGGTCTACTAAAAGTGCCGGCAAAAGCGCCGCCACCCAAAACGCAAAACGCCCTCCCGCGAAAAAAGGCGCTCGCCGGGCCGCGAAGAGACCGGGGCCAAAGCGGTGAGAATTGTCTCTGGCTCCCACCGCAAGCGCCGTATCAGCACGCCGGATGGACGCAACACGCGTCCGACCTCTGACCAAACGCGCGAAAGCGTATTCAACATTTTGGAACATGCCGATTGGTCCCTGCCCTTGGACGGCGCTCACGTTATGGATGTATTTGCGGGCTCAGGCGCGCTGGGCCTGGAAGCGATTTCGCGCGGCGCGGACTACTGCCTTTTTGTCGAACGCGACCCCAAAGCCCTTGCCGCGATCCGCAAGAATATGGACCATTTTAGGCTATCGCCGGACACAGCCCGTATCCACCGTTTCGACGCCACAAAGCTAAAAATCGCGCCCGGCAACCGCCCGGCCCCGTTCACCCATGTCTTTATGGACCCACCTTACCGCAAAGGTCTTTGGCAGCCGGTCCTCCGCCGCGTCACGCCTTATTTGGCCGACGGCGCGGCGGTGATGTTGGAAGACAGCGTAGAGGCCGAAATCGACGTTGCGCAGCTGGAGAAACGCGGCTGGGACATAAAAGCCGATAAGGTTTGGGGCGCGGCGCGGGTTCTGTTTTTGGGGCTAACCGCTTCAGAATAGATCATTAATTCCCGAGATTGACAGATCATTTTCGAAGGTTTTCTTTTCTTCTGGGCTAAATGACTGTGTGAGCGCTTCAAAAGCGGTATGGGCTTTGCGATAGCCTTTTTTGGCAGACTTATTATAAAATCGTGCAGCTTTTATCCGATCGAGAGCCCGACCCTTCCCGTATTCGTGGGCTTCACCCAGCAGGAATAGGCTTTTCATATGGCCGCGCTTGGCCGACGGCTCAAGGTGGCGAAAGGCGGCCTCAAAGTCGCCGTCCATGTAAAGGTCTCGTCCCGGTCGATAATGTCGGTCTGCTCCGTTGCTGAGCATCCGGTAGCCCATCCCCATGGACAGCTTGGCCAAGACCCAAGCAGGCAAAAGCGCAAGGATAATAAAGACAATCAAGCCCCCAAACCTAGAGCCTGTCACCCCTGTATCAAAAATGTAGATAAAAAAGCCATTGATCACGACCATAGCTGGCACGGCCCGCACATAGATCTTACGAAACGTTCGATGGCGTTCGGCAAAATAAAAGGCTGTCGCAATAGCGAAAAGAACCATCAAGAACACATGCCAGCCACTGAAATAGCTATTCCAAAAATCGGCGTTGATTCCCAAGAGCATGACGAGCCCAATGATAAAGGGCGCGACGACTAAGACGCAGTATACGAAAGGATTGTTGAATAAATAGCGGATATGGATGCGAATGAAGCCGGGAATTCGAATGCCTAAAATCATCGGCGCATATTCAGTCGCCGCGACTTTTAGGTTCTTTTTCGAAATCAGCCCCATCGCCTCACCGCCGCCCAAATAACCGCTCAATATCGGCGAGCTTTAA
>CAZSUW010000013.1:30225-41736 GCA_964610115.1 uncultured Algimonas sp. | reverse complement strand
AATATGTCCTGCGTCAGTGTCACCCGATTATTTGAGACGTCCGATGAAACGCACATTTCAACCATCAAACCTTGTCCGCGCTCGTCGTCATGGCTTCCGCGCGCGCATGGCGACAAAAAATGGCCGTAAGGTTCTGGCGCGTCGTCGCGCTAAGGGTCGCAAGGTCCTGTCCGCCTAAGACAGTATGATGGGCCGCACGCCCATAACAGAAACATCGCAAAAACTCGGGACGCTGAAGCAGCGTTCCGAGTTTTTGTATGTTCGGGACGGGGCTTATGCCGCCCGAGGCGCCATTGTCATTCAGGCCCGTGAAAACCCGGCCAATAGCACAATTCGCTATGGTGTGACGGCCACGAAAAAGATCGGCAATGCCGTCATTCGCAATCGGGCCAAACGCCGCCTACGCGAGGTCGCGCGGACCTTACTGCCCACATTGGGGCGGCCCGGTTTTGACTATGTCCTGATCGCGCGGGACCAAACCCCAACGCGCGACTGGGATCGTTTACTTGTAGATGCGCGTCGCGCCTTGCAAAGTGAGGCCCTTTCAGGGCAAAGCGCCGCCTAAACGACATGCCACAGGGTGCGCCAAATCCGGCCCCCACAAATAGCGAAAAAGACCTTCCCCATGGATGATCAACGCCGTTTCATTTTAGCCATGGTCCTTTCCGGTCTGGTTTTTATGACCTATTACTTCTTCTACGTCATTCCGACGCAACAAGCCGCCCAAGCCGATGCCGAGCTAGAAATGCAACGCGCGCAGGCCGAGCAGCAAATTGCCACGGAAAACAGCGCACCCGCTATTCCCCTCCCGCGTGAGCAGCTCGTGGCCACGGGCGAGCGTATTCAGATCGATGCGCCGGGTATTTCCGGCTCTCTGCTGACGACGGGTATGCAGCTGGATGACGTCACGCTGAAAACCTATGACAAAACGCTCAACCCCGAAGATGGTCAGGTCGAATTGCTCTCCCCTCCGGGTGGGGAGCGCGCGGCCCTTATCGCTGATAACTGGGTCTTGCCGGGGCAGACAGGCGATGTGTTTGGCCTCGGAACCCCGTGGGCGATTGTCAGTGGCGGCACGTTAACGCCGGACAATCCAATCGTCCTCCAAGCCGAAGTCGCAGGCGTGGAAATCCAGCGCACACTCACAGTCGGGGACCGCTATCTGGTCACGGCGAGCGACGTGCTGACTAATCGCGGCGCACAGCCGGTCACATTGGTCCGCACAGGTGTGTCGCGCCAGATCGGCCTGCCAGAAGGCCTGACGAATTTCTTTATCATTCAAGAAGGCCCGATCTCTGTCCTTGATGACAGCTATCACGACAAGAAATATAAAGGGACCATAAAAGAAGGCTGGACCAAATCCGGAGAAGGTGGCTGGACTGGCTTGACCGACAAATACTGGCTGCAAGCCGCGATCGCCCCGCAAGGCCAGCGCATTACCGTCACCTATGACCACCAGCTGATTAATGGCGCGGATACATGGGATGCGTCTTACGCGACAGATGCGATGACGCTGACCCCGGGCGCGAGCCTCGAAAGTGTCGGCTATTTATTTGCCGGTGCAAAAGACCGGGACGTGCTGACCGAATATGAGCGCGAGCTGGGCATTACGGGCATGACACGCGCGATTGATTGGGGCGCTATGGGGCTTCTCGTGCGCCCGATTATGTGGGGCCTGTCAGAGCTGGGCAAATTGCTCGGTAATTTCGGGCTTGGGATTATCGCGCTGACGCTCTTCATCAAACTGCTCATGTTCCCGCTGTTTAACAAGCAATATAAAAGCCAGGCCAAAATGAAAAAGGTCATGCCGGAAGTCAAAAAACTGCAAGAGCGGTTCAAAGATGACCGCATGAAGCTGCAGCAGGAAATGATGGCGCTTTACCGCAAAGAAGGCGTGAACCCGGCGGCCGGCTGTCTGCCGATCATCCCGACCATCTTTGTGTTCTTCGCGCTTTATAAGGCCGTGTTTATCAATATCGATCTGCGTCACGAACCCTTCTTCGGGTATATTCAGGACCTCTCTGCGCGCGAGCCGATCTCAATCTTGAACGGCTTTGGGTTCTTGCCATGGGAAGCCGATCCTTTTGGGATTCCCTTCCTCGCCCTGGGCCCGTTGGCCATCCTTTACGGCGCGTCGATGAGCCTGATGTACACATTGACCCCGCCGACCGGCGATCCGATGCAGGCGCGTTTGTTCAAGTTCATGCCGTGGCTGTTCATGTTTATTCTCGCCGCCTTCCCGGCTGGCTTGCTGGTCTACTGGGTGTCCAACAATGTACTGAGCTTCCTCCAGCAATGGTACATTACCAAGAAAAATAATGTCGACACGCCTGTCGATGCTTTCTTCCGCAAGATCTTGGGCCGTCCTGATCCGGCGGATGCGTCAGACGGGTAAAGGCGGCGCATGACCGACACCCATTCTGACGCGCAGATCGAAGAGGGGCGGCTGCTCTTTGCACGGCCTGTCACCTTCGTCACATCCGCCGTCAGCCTGAATACCCTGCCCCCTATGGGACCGCCTGAGGTCTGTTTTGCGGGTCGGTCTAATGTGGGCAAATCAACGCTGATCAATGCACTTACCAACCAGAACGGCTTGGCGCGGGCGTCCAACACGCCGGGCCGGACGCAAGAGCTAAATTACTTTAACGCACCCAAAAAGGGCGGGGGCAGTCGGCTCTATCTGGTTGACCTGCCCGGCTATGGGTTTGCCAAAGCGCCCAAGGCCAAAGTCGCAGCGTGGACGAAGCTCACCCGCCAATTCCTGCGCGGTCGAGCCACACTGCGCCGTGTCTTTGTTCTGATTGATAGCCGACACGGGTTAAAACCCGTCGATACGGATTTGATGGATATGCTGGACGAAACGGCGGTGACCTATCAGCTTGTTCTGACCAAAGCCGATAAGCTGAAAAAAGGCCAACTGGCCCGCGTGATTGAGGCAACCCAGGCCGCCATCGCCAAACGCCCCGCCGCCTTCCCTATAATACAGCCGACCAGTTCCGAGAAAGGGTTGGGGATAGCCAGCTTGCGCGCTGAAATTGCCAGCTTGGCGGAACCGGACCATGCCGTATAAACGCCCCCTATGAGCGCGCCCCTACACGATCGTCGGAAAGATAATTCTGGATGGAACGCGGCTTTCACGCTGTCCCGTGCTTTGCCCTTCATTCAGCGCCATAGCGGCGCCACAATCGTTGTGAAATTTGGCGGCCACGCCATGAGTACGCCAGAGCTGACCGCTGAATTTGCCAAAGACATTGTCCTGCTTCGCCAAGTGGGGCTGAAACCTGTCGTCGTCCATGGGGGCGGCCCACAGATTGGGTCCATGCTGGAGCGCCTCGGCATTGAAACCAAATTCAAAGACGGACTGCGCGTTTCTGACATGGAAACCGTGGGGGTGGCTGAAATGGTCCTGTCCGGCGCAATCAATAAGGCCATCGTTTCGGCGATTAACAAAGCCGGTGGGCGCGCGGTCGGCCTGTCAGGACGCGATGCCAAACTGATTACAGCCGCGCCAAAAAATAAAGACCTTGGCTTTACCGGTGTGCCGGTTGCGACCGATGTGCGGGTCATCAAAACCTTGGCCGACGATGGCATGATCCCGGTCGTGTCCCCCATTAGCGCGGACGAAGACGGCGATGGCTATAACATCAATGCCGATACGGCGGCAGGCACGTTAGCGGCAGCACTGGGTGCGACGCGCTTGCTGCTGATGACCGATGTGGCAGGCGTGTTGTCGAAAGATAAAGACCTTCTCACCGATTTATCCGTTGATGATGTCACGGGGCTTATTCAAGACGGGACAGCGCAGGGAGGAATGATCCCGAAGCTTGAAACGGCTATGGATGCCGTGAAAGGCGGTGTCGAGGCTGTCGTGATCCTCGACGGGCGGCGCGCCCATGGCTTGCTGGTCGAGCTGTTTACCGATGAAGGCGCAGGATCACTCATCCATGTATAGCGGCGTAAGAGCAATCCTGGTTGTCCTTTTCGTCGCACTTTTCGGTGCCCTACCCGCGCTTGCGCAAGACCGAGCGCCGAGTTCTGGCACGACCGCACAAGCTGACGCGACATTAATCGGGCCCACGACGGAATGGCAGGTGTGCAACGAAACCTCTTTTGTCTTGCGCACGGCGAGTGCCTTTCTGCGCGGTGGGCGTATGGCCACTAAGGGCTGGGATGAAATTCTGCCCGGGGCTTGCTTAACCCTGATTACCCCGATCGATAGTCCCCGATTTTTGTTCGCCGAAAGTCTGGGCCTGCATCAGGGCGGGGTACGCGAATGGAAGGGCGATACACCCCTTTGTGTTGATAGCGATGATTTTACCTCTGACGCCACGATCGACTGTCGTTTGGCCAATCTCGTCACGCGAGATTACTTCGCAGTCCGTCCGGGTGAGCCGGTTACCACATTGATCGAACCGGAAAAGTTCGGCCCAGACCGCGCTGTGATCGCCGCGACACAACGCCTTCTGCGGGATGCCGGCTATGACATTACCCGCATTGACGGGCGTATTGGGCGCAAGACATCCCGTATTTTGCGGACCTTTCGGCAAGAGGCAGAGCTTGCCGCCAATGCAGAAGGCGAACCGCTCTTGCGCGCCCTTATGCAGGCCGCTCGCAATGCCAAGGACTCTGTCGGTCTGGAGGTTTGTAACGAATCCTCACGCACGATTTGGGCGGCTATTGCAACGCAGTCTGATGGCATATGGCGCTCACGGGGGTGGTGGCAGGCTGAACCCGATAGCTGTGTGCGGCCTTTAGATGTGCCGCTCCCGGGGACAAACGCTCACGTCTTTGCCCTGCAAGACGGTGTAGACGACAAGCCAGATCGGCGCCTGCGTAATGTTGCCGATACGGGCACACAATTTTGTATCGCTGAGTCGCGGTTCGATGCGCTGGGCAATGAGTTTTGCGCTGACCAGGGTTACGGTATTGGGGAGTTTCGGGCTGTTCCTACGGATGCCGCTGGCGCACGTATGCGCTTATCTGATAGCGATTTTGCGGACCCCGCCCCGCTGGGGCTCAGGCGCTAAGGCCCATTTATGGACCTGACCGAGATCGACACGTGGATCTTTGATCTGGACAATACGCTTTACCGGGCGGATGGCAGTTTCTTTGCTGATCTGGGCGAGAAGATGACGCGGTTTATTTCCCGCCACCTTGCCCTTTCCACCGAAGACGCCTTAGACCTGCAAGAGCGCTACCTGCATAGCTATGGGGCGACGTTGTCCGGACTCATTGATGTTCACGGTCTCGATCCCGCGCCCTTCCTCGATTATGTCCACGATGTCGATTTGTCGGTTTTGACACCTGAACCCGCCTTGCGGACCGCCATTGCCGCCTTACCGGGACGCAAATTGATTTTCACCAATGGATCGCGCGGGCACATTAAAAATGTGACCGAATATCTAAATCTAGCCGATTTATTCGACGGGGGTTTTGCGATTGAGGACGCGCACTATGTGCCAAAACCCAATCGCAGCGCGTATGAAACTTTCAATGACGTTTTTGATATTGATCCCAAAAGGAGCCTCTTTTTCGAGGATACGCTCCGGAATTTGGAAGTGCCAAAACAGATGGGGATGCAAACGGTTTTCGTCACATCCGATTGTGACGCCACGCCGGATAGGCTCTGGGTTAACCGGCCCGATGGATCCGCGCGTCAAGCCGATTGGGTCGATGCCGTCACTGATGATTTGGCCGATTGGCTGGCCGCAACAATACGCTCGGAGTCTGTGGCGTCAGAGCCTGCTAACCTCTAAAGCGGGATCAAATTGCGCTTGCGCGTATAATTCGTGTAGCCAATATTCGCGCCAAGACGCACACCGACGCCGGTCCGAATGGGCGCCAGCGTAATGCCGTAAGTGCGCTGATAATTAATCGCCATGCCGCCAATCAGATAGGCAGACCCGTCAACACCCGGAAATCGGCGGTAGAGATCACGTGTTTCATCGAGGCCATAAACCAGCGTAAAGACCTTGCTGGCATCCGCGCCGGCATCAAAACCAACCGTCGGGCCCTGCCAAAAGACTTTTTCGGTCCGACCGTCTTTCATCCATAGCGTGCCTTCGCCGTAACGCGCGCCAATGGTAAGCGCGCCGCCCCCTTCTTCGCCGGTAATATACCCGACCGGGCGGCCGCGTTCACGGAAGAGGCGCTCAATCGCCGTCGCTGCGCTCTCACTCGTCACGCCTAAATGAGTGGAAATCGCCCCAACCAATTCTGATTCATTATAGGTTCCAGCATTACTTTGGCTACGGTCCTGCGCGCTGCGAATATCCGTGTCGCTATTAGGGTTATTCGCCGGTGTTGCACAGCCACCAAGCGCGAGCGCACTGGCCAGGATCACAGCCAAAGCCAAACCCGCGACGCGGGAGGAAATAATACGATTTGAAAGCTGGTCAGGCATAGTCGAACCCCGTTAGGATTTGCGTAACGCTTCTTACCAATTAGGGTTAACAAAAGACGAAAATGTGGCAGCGGACTAATTTTAGTGACAGCATGTTTGACCGTTTCGCCATTATCGATTGGAGCGGCGGCAATACAGCCAAGCGCGGCAAAGACTCCATTTGGATCGCCGCGAGTCGGCAAGACAGTGTTAATCCCCCAACACGACAGGCGGCGACAGACGCCCTCACCGCTCTGATCCAAGAGGCGCTCTCCGATCAACAACGCCTACTGATAGGATTTGATTTCGCATTTGGTTCTCCGTCCGGCTTCGCGGCGGCTCTGGGCCATGATGGCTGGCAGGATGTTTGGGCGCACTTGCATGAGTCCATCATAGATAGGCCTGACAATCGCAATAACCGGTTCGAGGTCGCCGCAGGAGTGAACCGAAAACTGACCCATGAAGGACCTTTTTGGGGCTACACCATGAAGGCGGACCCGCCCAAAGGTCTATCCCGAAAAAAACCCCAACATTGGTCGCATCCCTTCGCCTATTCGCGGCACGCCGAACGGTTAGACCCACGTGCGAAGTCCGTTTTTCAGCTGGCCTATAACGGTGCCGTTGGTAGCCAAAGTCTGCTGGGCATTGCGCGGCTAGAGGGGTTGCGCCGCCGCTTTCCCGGGCAAATCGCGATCTGGCCGTTTGAGACGAATTTCGACCAAAATCTGTCCGCGCCTGTCATCTTTGCGGAAATCTATCCGTCGCGTCATCATGTGCCGAACGGGCCAGAGGTCCTCGATCAAAGGCAGGTTGAGGCCGTCTTACGGGACTTTGAAGATTGGAATGGCCCGCAGCTATTGCACGCCCTGTCCGCGCCCGGTCTTAATGAAAAAGCCCGCACCAAAGTGCGGGCCGAAGAAGGCTGGATTGTCGGGCTCTCGCCCGACATTTAGCGGTAAAAATTAGGCCGCCTTGGCATGGCGCAAATCGAACCGATCGGCGTTCATGACCTTGGTCCAGGCCGCTACGAAGTCGCGCAGGAACTTTTCTTTATTATCGTCCTGGGCGTAAACTTCAGCATAGGCCCGCAGGATGGAATTGGAACCAAACACCAGATCGGCGCGCGTTGCCATGAACTTCATCTTGCCGGAGCTTCGATCGCAAAGCGCGAACAAGCCGTCTTTGTCTGTGACTTTCCAGTCAAAGTCCATGTCTGTCAGGTTCACGAAATAATCCGTGCTGAGCGCACCTTTATTGGCTGTGAACACACCGTGGTCGGTGTCGCTATGGTTTGTGCCCATAACACGCATCCCGCCGACAAGCGCCGTCATTTCCTGGCCGGTCAGGCCCATGAGCTGCGCGCGGTCGAGGAGCATCTCTTCTAATGCCGCCGTCGGGACATCTTTGCGACGCCAGTTACGGAACCCGTCCGCATAAGGCTCGAGCACGTCAAAACTCTCCGCATCTGTCTGCTCGGCCGTCGCGTCACCACGACCCGGTGCGAAAGGCACGTCAATGTCAAAGCCGCCAGCCTTCGCTGCCTGCTCCACACCGACATTACCCGCGAGGACGATGGTGTCCGCGAGAGACGCTCCATGCGCCTCAGCAATCGGAGCCAACACGTTCAGGACTTTTTCCAGACGCTCTGGTTCATTGCCTTCCCAGTCTTTTTGCGGGGCCAAGCGAATGCGTGCGCCATTGGCGCCGCCACGTTTGTCCGACCCGCGATAGGTCCGGGCGCTGTCCCAAGCGGTGTTAATCATCTCAACACTTGTCAGGCCTGAAGCCGCGATCGCAGATTTCAGGGCCGCAACGTCATAGTCCGTTGAACCCGCTGGGATCGGGTCTTGCCAGATCAGATCCTCTGGCGGCACCCATGGACCCAGATAGTTGACCTTCGGGCCCATATCACGGTGGGTCAGTTTGAACCAAGCACGCGCAAAGCAATCACGGAAATAGTCTTCGTCCTCCATGAACTTTTCGCAGATCGCGCGATATTTCGGATCGACCTTCATCGCCATATCAGCATCGGTCATCACCGGCATGGTGCGCTTTGTGCCATCATCCGGATCGACGGGCATGTCGATATCTTCAATGTTCACGGGCTTCCATTGCTTGGCACCAGCCGGGGATGTCGTCAGCTCCCATTCATGGCCGAAGAGCATGTCGAAGTAACCCATGTCGAACTTGGTCGGCTCTGTCGTCCATGCGCCTTCAATGCCTGATGTGACGTGATCGGACGCTTTGCCTGTGGTGTTCGGGTTCATCCAGCCAAAGCCGGCATGGACAATGTCGCCGCCTTCAGGGTTCGGACCCAATGCGTCCGCATCGCCATTACCGTGGGCTTTACCCACAGTGTGACCGCCAGCTGTCAATGCAGCCGTCTCTTCATCATTCATGGCCATACGGGCAAAGGTGACGCGGATATGCTCGGCCGTGCGGGCCGGGTCTGGATTGCCGTTCACACCTTCCGGGTTGACATAGATGAGACCCATGTGAACCGCAGCAAGCTTGTCTTCCAGCGTATTGGCATCGTTGAGGTCGCCATAGCGGTTTTCAGACGGGGCAAGCCATTCTTTCTCTTCGCCCCAGTTAATGTCTGTTTCCGGACCCCAAATGTCTTCGCGGCCAAAGCCGAAGCCAAATGTCTTTAGACCCATATTTTCATACGCAATCGTTCCGGCCAGAAGCATCAGGTCAGCCCAAGACAGGGCATTGCCGTACTTTTTCTTCACTGGCCATAGCAGGCGACGGGCTTTGTCGAGGTTACCATTATCCGGCCAGCTATTGAGCGGCGCAAAGCGCAGGTTGCCTGTAGAGCCGCCGCCGCGACCATCATAGGTCCGGTATGTACCAGCGGCGTGCCAGCTCATACGGATAAACAGACCGCCATAGTGACCCCAGTCAGCCGGCCACCAGCTTTGGCTGTCTGTCAGCAGCGAATTGATATCCGCTTTCAACGCCTCGAAGTCGAGCGTCTTGACGGCTTCCTGATAATCGAAATCCAAATCCATCGGATTTGTGCGCGCACCGTGCTGGTGGAGGATTTCCACATTCAGGCCATTGGGCCACCAATCTTTTGTCGAGGTGCTGGTCCGGTTGGTCGCGCCGCCATGCATGACGGGACACTTCCCAGCGGTATTGACTGTCATATCATTCATTCGGGTCTCTCCTGCAGAGTAAAGAGGTCAAAAAGGGTTTGGACAAGGTTCTTACGTCCGGGCGCGGACGCGCGTTCCCGCGTCTCTTGATTTTTCTTAACACCTTCACCAACTTCGGTTAAATCGTTTGATTCGATGAAACCGATAGATATTGCCTATGAACCTGCGTGAACTTAAATATGTCATTGCCGTAGCCGATGAAGGTCATTTTGGTCGCGCTGCGACGGCTTGCCATGTCAGCCAACCGACTTTGTCTGGGCAAATCCGCAAGTTGGAAGCTGAGCTGGGCGTGCAGCTTTTTGAGCGCGGCCGCGGACCTGTGCGCGTCACAGAGGCCGGGGCCGCCGTGATTAAAGAAGCCCGTTTCGTCTTGGCCGGAGCGGAGCGGATTCGTGAGGTTGCCTTGGCCGCGCAAGATCCGTTTGGAGGCCAGCTCTCTTTGGGGCTTATTCCGACGATTGCCCCCTATCTGATCCCGCGCTTTGTGCGGTCCTTGCGCGAAAGCCTGCCGCAGCTTTCCGTGACCTATCGCGAGGACATTACAGAACGCCTGACCGAAGACTTGCTCTCTGGCGCACTTGACGCGGCCGTTCTCGCCACCCCGCCCGAGGACGACGGATTGGAAGCCATCCCGCTTTTTTCAGAACCCTTCCGGCTTGTTATGCCGGATGGTCATGCCCTGGCCGGCCAAGACCGTCCACCGATGCAGAACGTCGATCGCGATGAGCTCCTGCTCCTCACCGAAGGGCATTGTTTTCGCGACCAAGCACTCGCGGTCTGTGAACTGGGTCCGCCACGTAAAAGCAGCCTCCGGGCGACTTCGCTCGAAACGCTGGTGAATCTGGTCAGCCAAGGCATGGGGGTGACTCTGGTCCCGGCGCTCGCTCTGCGCCATGAAACCGATCCGAGCCTGATTGTCCGCCCCCTAGCTGATTCCAGCGCCGCGCGTGACGTTGTGCTGACCGTCAGGCGTAGCTTCCCCCGTCGTCAACTCGCAGACCGTGTGGCAGAGATTATCCGAGCGGGCCTGCCCGACAGTGTTGAGGTGGCGGCGTAACGCTTTCTCTATTTCCCGAAATCAATCGGCGAGCCATCCGCGCTTTGTGAGGCGACGGGCGCCATATCATCGCGCGCCATGCCGTGGATCATGCCGAAATAGGAATGGACCGCGCCGAAATTACCGTCCGCATCAACAGCTATGATTCCGCCCTGTCCGGCACGCCCGTCCGGTTCGTCCCGTTTGCCCGCTTGCGCCATATCGACCAACACCGCTTCTGTCGCAGACACAATGTCAGCATCGCCAAATTCCATCCGCGCCGCAACCGAACGCAGGGCATTGTAGCGGATGTAATATTCGCCGTGGCCCGTGGCCGAGCCGGCCATGACGCCGTTTTGCGCCCAGACACCTGCGCCGATGATCGGACTATCACCGACACGTCCGGGTGTTTTATTATCATAGCCGCCCGTAGACGTGCCGGCTGCCAGATCACCACACCGATCCAGCACCGCCGCGCCAACGGTGCCATGCGTCTTTGGGTTCTTCATGTTATTCGAGAAGTAATCCGCCTCAACCGTTTCCAAACCCATAGAGGTCAGCTTGGCCTCCCCCCGATCGCCGACAAACATCACGTGGCTGGTGTCTTCCATCGCCGTTCGTGCGGCCAGGATGGGGTTTTTGATCGTCAATAGGCTGGCGACTGAACCGGCATCCTGCGTTCGTCCATCCATGATCGACGCATCCGTTTCGACAAAACCGCCCAGATTGGAAATCGCGCCTTTGCCTGCATTGAACAGGCCGGAATCTTCCATAGCGACAATCGCGCGCGTCGCGACATCGAGCGCTTTGTCACCCCGTTCTAACTCCGCTCTGCGAGCCGCCAGCATATCCTCGATGAAGGCCAGCCGTTCAGGATAGAGTTTACCCGATGACGTGCCGCCATGAACGATGATGGCGTGGCGGGTTTGGGC
>CAZSUW010000013.1:0-30125 GCA_964610115.1 uncultured Algimonas sp. | reverse complement strand
AGAGTTTACCCGATGACGTGCCGCCATGAACGATGATGGCGTGGCGGGTTTGGGCGTCACAGCGATCTGCACCCAATATCGCCGTGTCGGAACTTTGCGCGCAGGCGGGTGCGGCAAGCAGCATGAGCGCGGAGGCGAGCAGGAGACGACGCACCGACCTAGCCTTCCACCGTAAATGTCAGACCGGCATGCGCTTCGAGCCGTTTGATCAAGGCCTCGCCCATGGCCGCAGCAGGCGTATAAACCCCACCACCCGTCTGCGCGCGATCCACATCCCGCGTCAGGCACAACGCCGACTCCGCGATCATTTTTGATGTGGAGCCATAGCCCGGGTCTTTATCGCCCGTGACCACGCTGACCATCATATCCTCGCCAGAGCCGCCGTAGAAGGCCGCTTCGTAAAAGCCGGTTTCGCGCTCTTCTTTCGTCGGACCTTCACCGGGTTTAGGCGGGTTATCGCCAAAGGGTTTTTGCTTGGCCATACCTTCGGCGATCATTTGCCCTTTTTCGCCCGGCCCCGTCATCACCATCTCATCATAGGTGAAGTCCTCGCCATAGGGATGTCCCATCAGCGCGTTGGAGCGGTGGACATTTTTGGTGTTGATGCTGGCCATGATGAAGGGCGCGGCCCAGGTGCCCCCCTGATCACTTAGAATGTCCTCGTCAAGGATCGGCTTGTGCCCAGTCGGCTGTTTTGGTCCGTCAAAACCGGGCGTCAGCGAGAACGGATCTTTCAGCCAGCCAATGATTTCCGGTTCTTTTTGCGCGCGGATCATCGTGTGGGTCAGGCTGGCCGCTGTGCCACCCGAAAACGTCCCTTTCATTTTGCGCACGCGACCGCGCACTTGCGCAAAGGGCGCGCCGCGTTCAGCCTTGGCCGCGTTTTGCAAGGTCAGCACGCCCAGATCGAACGGCACACTATCAAAGCCGCAAGAGTGAACGATCCGCGCGCCGCTTTCTTTGGCGGGCGCGTCATAGCGGTCGATCATATCATGCATCCAAGCGGGTTCGCCGGACAGGTCCACATAGTCCGTCCCGGTTTCCACACAGGCTTGAACGAGCGGTTCGCCGTAGAGCTGGTACGGCCCGACAGTGGTGATGACGCAGCCCGCCCGAGCGCACATGTCAGTGAGACTGTTCGCGTCATTCGAATTGGCTTCAACCAAGGCGACATTGTCCGGCAGGCCGATTTCATCACGGACAGCCGCTAGCTTCTGCGTCGAGCGACCCGCCATGGCAAAGCGGATGTCATCGCCATATTCTTTATGCAGATATTCCGCGACCAAGCGGCCCGTATAGCCGGACGCGCCGTAGACAATCACTTCAAATTCACGATCAGACATAGATTTTTCCTTCTTATGGATAAGGCCGGTAGCCGAGGGTCGGCGAGGTTAAGCTTGTAATATACATACGGTCGCCAACCACGACCGCGCCAGTTGTTGTGGGATAAGCGCCGTCCGGGTCATGAAATGAGCGCAAGATATTTCCGTCTCCATCGATGTGTAGGATCAGGCCGTAATTTTCAGCTTGGGGGCGCATAAAGGCGGGCAAGCGCATAGCGATCCTGCGCGCCAGAGGCTTATCCGCATTATCGTCCAGCCACTGACTGCGCGGACTGACAATCCCGACAAAGTAGGTCTGCGTGCCATCGTCCAAAGTTGGACCGCGATTTATATTGTCCGGAAAGCCCGGCAGATTATCGATCAGAACAGCCCGCGCGCCCGTATCCGGGTCGACCTTGTAAAGCCGGTAACGGCCCGTTTCCAGAACGAGCAGATCACCATCCGGCGCGATCGCCACACCGTTTGAAAACACCCAACCGTCCGAGACAAGGCGTGTGGACCCATCGGCAGGATCAAAAGCGAGCACCCGCCCTGTGCCTGCGCTTTCCATCAATTCCAGCAACGAACTGGCCAATGTCGAGCCGCCCGCTTCCGCGCCAAACTTTGTCGAAGCGTCAGAAAAGTAAATCACGCCATCCGGCCCTATGTCCAAATCGTCAGCGTAAAGAATGGGCGATCCGTCAACGGCATCGGTCAAGACCTTTACCTGCCCGTCGAGGGAAACGGCCAATAAGCCCCTATACGCATCCGCCACAATTAACCGTCCCTCTGGCCCCATTTCCATGCCGAGCGGTACGCCGCCTGTTTCTGCGATGACCGTGAACGTCTCACCTTCAGGATCAAAGGCCAGAACCACGCCGCCTTGCGTGGCCGTCGCAATCCGCCCATCCGGCAGCGCGACGACATCTTCAGGCCCATGATAAGTCCCCATGTCGATTTGCGTCAAATCGGCCAGATCGGCATTGGGTTCAAACGGCCCCAAATAGCCCCGGTCTTCCGGCGCCTCCCATGCCACGGGCGCAATCGGGACCGGCCAGAGTAGTAGATAGGCGGCCAGCGCGAGCAGGCCTGTCCCAACACCCATGATGACCCGCTTCATCCGCTCTCCCCGACCTTTCTGTGTCTTCCCAGTCGATTTCCGGCCAGTGACATCTTTGTCATGCATAGTCGGTGTGCGCGCACTTGCATAGCTTGCCAAGGCGGATCTGGCTCGGCAAACACGTTTGTGATGCGAAGCACTCTGTTCAACCTTTTCTTTTACGCCACGACAGCGCTCTATGCCGTGATCGGCGTGATCTTTAGCCTTGTGCCGGGTCGCGCTTTGCTGATGGCCAGCTTGCGCCGCTACACCAAGGTCATCCGCTGGGGCTTGCGGGTCATCACCGGCGTTAAGGTTCAAGTCAGTGGCCATGACCATGTCCCTGATGACGGGCCCGTTATAATCGCCGCCAAACATCAAAGCTATGGCGACGGGATTATTATGTTTCATCAGTTCGATGATCTATCCTTCGTCACGGGCGACCACCTCGAAAAGTTCTGGCTGATCAAAGTCATCCTCGCCAAGATGAACGCCGTCGTTGTGGAAAGCTGCGGCGGGGCGGCAACACGGGCGCGCATGGCCGAAACATCGCGCATTGTGCGCGAACAAGGCCGCCGCATTCTGATCTATCCGGAAGGCCACCTCTCACAAGTTGGGACCTATCATCCTTACAAAAAGGGCGTCTGGCATTTGCAGCGGGACTTTGATTGCCCAGTCGTGCCGGTCGCCACCAATCTGGGCCAGCGCTGGAACCAAACCGATTGGATCAAACATCCGGGCAAGGCTCAGGTCGAGTTCCTGCCGCCTATTCCGCCTGGCCTTCCCAAAGAGGTGTTTATGGCCCAGCTCGAAGCAGCGATCGAAACCCGATCACGCGAATTGCTGGACTTAGAAAACCTTGGCGCGCTGAACCCCGATGATATTGGGCAAATGCGCCTGAACAAGGTTGCGGCCGCGCGCGCGAAGAACAAAGCCCCCGAAACGGGTTGAAGGGACATATGCTATGAGCCGACATCCAGAGACAGGCCTAACATGGCGGCGGCGTTTTTTACCCCTCTTTGCGCTGTTCCAAGCCGGGACCTTTAACGACAATGCCCTAAAAAACGCGCTGATCGCGCTGATCACCTTTGGCGGCGTTGCCTTTTTATCCGACCTACCAAGTGGCATTCGTGTGCCGGTCGCGGCCTTAATCTTTACAGGGCCGTTCACTTTGCTTTGCGCGATAGCCGGGCAACTTGCAGACAAGGTTGACCGAGGCATTATTTTCCGTTGGATCAAGCGGGTCGAAGTGGGCATCATGCTCCTCGCGGCACTTGGATTCTACCTGATGGATGTCCGTATTTTAGCTGTCGCCCTGGGCCTGATGGGGGCGCAGTCCGCTTTCTTTTCCCCCACGAAAAATGCTGTTCTGCCGCAATGGCTGACGGAAAAAGAACTGATCAAAGGCAATGCGCTGATGTCGGGCTTTCAATTTGCGATCATCTTGGCGGCAACAATTTTCGGCTTAGCGGTTCTAAAAGTGGGGGCGGCGACACTCTCTATCGTCCTCGTCGCCCTCGCCATATTCGGTTGGATGTCAGCCGAGTTCTGTCCCCCCGCACCCCCTCCCAAGCCGGGAGTGAGCTATGAAAACCGCAATCTGGTTTGGGCGATCATTCAACTCCCTTTCCTTTTTGCGTTCTGCTGGGTGCTGGGTGACATTATTGTCGGGGCCGCAGATGCATTTGAAAGCTGGACATGGCTGTCTTGGCTTTACACCCTGATCGCTCTCTTGGTCCTGGCCGCGATTATGACAACCATTGGCTGGCTCGCAAACGGAAAGCGTCTCTTGTTGAGTGAGGAAGAGAAGGGTAAAAACGTCAACTTTGATATTGTCTCCGCGACCATTCAGGTTGTTGCGAAAGCCTGTAAGCATCCCGATGTGCTGCGGCCGCTTCTAGGTGTGAGCTGGTTTTATGCCTTATCTACCGTCTTCGTCACCACACTTCCGGACTTCGTTGCCCAAACGATGGGTTATAGTGCAGAAGCGCTACAAATCTTATTGGCGAGTTCCACAATTAGCATCCTGATTGGCGCCCTAATTGTTTTTGCCGTCGGCAATATGAAAGTCTGGGGGCCGGAATCAATCCGCTTAACGACCCTTGGCATTATTGGTGTCGCGATTTGTACGTGGATGCTAATCACGATCCCGACGCCACGCTATCAAGGGACAGAAGCCTTCGGCCCCGTTGACGCCTTCCTCGCCGACCCAGCCGCGCTAATGTGGATTGTAACCTTGAGCCTATCTTCGGTCTTTAGCGGCATGTTCATTGTGCCACTACAAGCCATGGCGCAGCGGCGGGCCGAGCCTTTGATCCGCGCCCAGTTAATGAGTGCGGGCAGTGTGCTTTTGAATCTATTCGTCAATGTCACAACCTTTAGCCTGATCGCGCTTGGGGCCCTCGCACTGGGGCCGACGGTTCCGTTTTGGATTATCATTGGCGGCAGCAGCGTGGTTGCGGCCTATTCTATTTATCGGTCGATCGTTTTGGTTGAACGCCCGCAACCGGGCATCGCCAAGCCAAGCACGGAATAAGCCATGCGTGGCTATTTCGGCATTGGCAGTGAAGGCCTGTCCAAGGCGCATAATCTGGGCGTAATCCTGCGCACCGCCCACGCCTTTGGCGCGAGCTTCGCGTTCACAATCGGATCGCGGCTGGATGATCGCTCCGTCCGTCAAACCGATACAAGCGGGTCGTCCACCCATTTGCCCTATTATCCCTGGCCGGACTTTACAGCGGCCCAATTCCCCGAAGGCTGCGAACTTGTCGGCGTGGAGCTAACCAATGATGCCGTAAACCTGCCCAGCTTTCGTCACCCGCTTAATGCGGCCTATATTCTCGGGCCTGAAAGAGGGTCCCTATCGCCTGAAGTCCAAGCCGCCTGCGCACATATCGTAAAAATCCCGACAGCCTTTTGCGTGAATGTCGGCCTTGCGGCCGCGATCACACTTTATGATCGGTCTATTCTATTTGGCGGCCACGCCCCGCGCCCCATGGTGCAGCGACGCCGCAAAGGGCATACGGGGCTTGGCAAAGGTTAGGCCCGGCTCCACCTGTGAAATCTGACCGCAAATTAAGGCACGGTTAAGCCTGTTTGGGGTCTAAGCTATCCCCATGAAACGCTTGCTCGCCACGGCCCTTATCCTTGCAACCGCCACACCCGCTTTCGCGGCGCAACCTAAGCTGGTGAGTACGCATACGGACTGGACCGTGCATACGCGCGGCACCGGTCAGGCCAAGCAGTGCTTTGCGTTGACCCGACCCAAAACCAAAGCCCCGAGCAGTGTGCAGCACGGCGATATTTTCTTTATGGTGGGAAATTGGGCATCCGGCGCGGCGAGCGAACAGCCGAGCCTGATGACGGGATACACACTGAAACCCGCCCGCGCCCCCAAAGCCCGTGTAGGCAGCCATGTCACGACTATGTACGGCGCGGATAATGAAGCCTTTGTCGCGGAGACCGCAGATGAACGCACGCTTGTTTCCAAAATGCGCGCCGGATCGACCATGACGGTCGAAGCCGTGTCTTCGCGCGGGACCGAGGTTAGCTATAGCTTTTCACTAAAGGGCGTCACCGCCGCCTTGCGCGAAGCCAAGAAGCTCTGCGCTTAAGCTGTCTCTCTGAGCTCAATCGACCATTTCCGACGAACAATGAAGTAGAGCAAGAGGCCAAACGGCCCGGCCATGAAGGTGAAGAAAAGGCAGGGTGCGACGAGCCAGTGGCTGATCCGCCGCCTTTCCGCATCCCGCGCTTCCCACATACCCACAAACAGATCGAACGCTAGAAAATGCGCCCATCCCGTAAGGATGCCGAGCGGGTGATCAAAGATAGCGGCAATGCCGTCTATCGTCGTGAAATCCACATCGCCGCCGGTTCCACTCATCAGGGTCGCGACCAGTAGACCAAAATAGGTGAGGCCAAGCCCAACCGGATAGAGCCCGCTCTGCACGATCTTCTTCGTCCAGCGCCATCGTGGCGCGAAAATCAGGAGCGCCCAAGCGGGCAGCACTGAAGCATTGATCAAATTAAGGGCGGTTTGTGCATCCATTAGTGTCTCCGTTTTGGCCCTATCTCTGCCACATTCTGCCGACAGATGAACCTAAGCTTTACCCGCTGTTCAGACATAGCTCAGCGCGGGTGAGCTTAATGGACTTGGGGCTGGATGACGTCAAACATAATGGAGACCTGTATGATCCCCTCTATCAAAATCACTTTCATGGCCCTAGCCACACTCTCACTCGCAGCGTGTACGACAACAGGTCAGGTCGAACGCAATGCCGGCTATGGGGCCGCAGCGGGCGCCACCATCGGAGCCGGAGTCGGCGCGATTTCCGGCGATGTTAGCGTTGGCGAAGGCGCAGCGATTGGCGCGGTCATTGGCGGCGTGTCCGGCGCAGTTGTCGGCCATAATAAGGATAAGGCCCAATATGGCGGCACAACCTCCGCCCCCATCCTAGATCGCTCAACCCGATATTTCGAAGAAAGCACGGGTCGTTACTATTTCTATGAGCGCAGCACAGGCCGCACATTCTATGAAAACGGCCAATATCGCAGCGGCTAAACCGCTTTCGTAAAAAACTGTTGTCTCGCCCCGCCTTTCACAAAAAGGTGGGGCGTTTTGCGTTTTTAGGGACCTGTGCTTATGTCTAGGCTATGAGCCGATACCCTTATGAACGGACTGCGCGCGTCTATCCCGCCGGGACTTTGCTCGCCGTGCGGATTCGCGGCTTGTTCGATCATGTCGGGATCGCCACCGGGTACGGCACCGTTATTCACAGCACATCGCGCTTGGGCGCCGTTGCTGAAACGGATATGGCGGACTTTTCCGGCGGTCGCCCTGTGCGGGCCATCCCATTTCGGTCGCCTTTATCAGGGCCGGAAGTCGTGGTTCGCGCGCGGAGCCGCATTGGTCAGCGTTACCGTTTTCTGACACGAAACTGCGAGCATTTCGCGGTTTGGTGCCTTTCCGGAGAAAATCGCTCCGCCCAGCTCGGACCGCTCGATTTTGGGCGCTTACGTTAAGGGTTCCGTAAGAGAAAGATGTTGGGCGTTTATGTCACTGCACTTGCAAACGTCATTGAGCATCCGTTACGTTTAACAGTGCGTATCAGAGTCGTAATTTGTCTGCGCGAGCCGATTTGTGAAACCCGTCCTTACAGAACTTGTCTATAGTTCCGATACGCCAGACGCCATGGATGCCGAAGCTGTTCAGGCACTGCTTGATCATGCGCGGGAGAAAAACGCCCGCATGCAGGTCACGGGCCTGCTTTGCTATGATGGGCGGAGCTTTTTGCAGATCATTGAAGGCGAGAGCGCAGTCATTTTGGACCTGTTCCACGCCATTCAAAATGATGCCCGTCACACCAACATTCAGATTCTGCATGACGGTGAAATCGATAAACGCGCCTTTGATGATTGGAAGATGGCTTACGAGCCTGTCCCCAATGGCATGTTGCCCAGCCTGGGTCGGTCTATCGCCAAAGCATCTCTCAGCGCGGCCATGAAAGGCGAAACGCAACTCGGCACGAGCGCGGGCCAGCGTATTTTCTCCCTGTTTATGGATGAGCTTTATGGCGGTGACAAAGACACTTCATCCCGCCAAACCGCTGACGCCTAGACAATAACAGCCCCCAATATAAAAAGCCCGATCAAATGACCGGGCTTTTTCTTCGCAGCTCTGTCGCCTTTTAAAAAACGCTACTGACCGTGAAACGCGCATTGAGCGGACGGCCCACAGTTGCCTGATGCGTACTGTGTGAGTTGGGGAAGTAGAGCGTATCGGTCAGGTTTTCGACATTGACCTGCAGCCGCACTGTCTCTGTCACATCATAAAAGGCGGCCGCATCAAAGCGCGTATAGGACGGCAATGTCGGGTGCGGGCTGTTATCGCCAATATCGCGGTCAGTCGCAAAGCTCTCGTCCTGGTAGGTCACGCCCGCGCCCAGTCCGAACCGGTCCGTCACTTGATAATTGCCCCAAAGCGAGAACATATTTTCCGGCAGTTCACGCGGGGTTTCCTGGGCCACCCCATCGGCGGTGAAATCCGTCTTGCCTGAGAGGTTGGAATAGCCCGCCGTAATGAAGAAATCATCCGTGATCTGGCCCTGCAGTTGGAGCTCGAACCCATCCACTTCCAGACCGCGAATTTCAAACTCTTCGGGGTCGACGTCGTTGCGGGCCGCCACCGTTTGTTCGTTCTGGAAATAGGCCGCTGTGAACGATAATCCCGGCACCATATCCCATTTCAGACCCGCTTCGAGATTTTCAAACACGTCCGGGCTCAGCGCTTCTGTGCTGGCGCTAAGCGAGGCAAATTGTTCACCGGAACGGGGCAGGAAGCTGCGGCTGAAACTGCCATAGAAAGACACGTTTTCCCGCGGCTTAAACACAAGGCCCGCGCGCGGAGAAATTTCATCATCCGTGCGGGAACGCGAAACGCCATTGGCAACATCATCGACATCAATATCGAAGCTGTCAAAGCGCGCGCCGAGCACGATTTGGAACATGTCATTCAAGGTGATTTCGTCCTGAATATAGGCCGAAAACACTTGCACGTTGGCTTCTGTATCGTCGTTTAAATCAGAAAACGGCACGGTAAAAGCGACACCATCGAAATTCGTACCGGCCTGATCCTGCAAAGCCAAAGGACGGACCGCCAGGAAGTCTTCGCGGTCATCGAGTGATGTGCTGAAGACAGGATTGAAGCGGTCATTTTTATTGACACTATTGATAAATTCGACACCCGTGACGATTGTGTGTTCAATCGAGCCTGTTTCGAATTGCCCGATTAAATTACCAGATAGCTGAAAGTTTTTCCGCTGGGTCGTGTCAACATAGCCGTCCAGCTCAACCCGATTGGTCGCGAGGTCATAGTCGGTCGCATAGAAATTAGCGTAGAACTTATCGTAATCGGCGTAAGATGCGTTGAACACGCCTTTGAGGTTATCCGAGAATTGCTGGGTCAAATTGGCCCGCAGGATGTGCGCCTCCAGCCGGTTGTCATTGGCTTCTGGATCACCAAAAACGATATCTTGCAGGGCTTCGACCGGACGACCGTCTGGGCCTGTTGGGATACCGCGATCAATAAAGCGCTGGTGATCGACATATTCATAAGAGAGGTCGAGCGTTGAGGACGGATTGATCTCATAGCGCAATGTCGGGTTGATCCCAATCCGGTCACCGTCGTAGAAATCACGATGATTGTTCAGGCTTTCATACATAGCGTTTAGGCGGACAGCAGAGCGCTCGCCCGTTGGCACGTTTGCATCGACCGTGGCCCCGAAGGCGCCGAACGTATCAACGCTCGCTGTTACACCCGTGAACTGTTCGCCCAGATCGCCCTTTTTTGTCACACGGTTGATCAGACCGCCCGTGCCGCCGCGCCCGAAGAGAAGCGCATTGGGTCCGCGTAAAATTTCCACCTGCTCCAAATTATAAAGCGGGCGGTAATATTGCACATCATCGCGCACGCCATCGATGAAGAAGTCAGCTGTTGAACGGACACCGCGGAACACAACCGCATCGCGATGGCCTTCACCTTGGGACGTGTTCACCCCGGGCGTATAGTCAATGATCTGACCAATTGAGTTGAAACCACGAACGGCGATTTCATCGGCCGTAATAATTGAAAGGCTCTGCGGGACATCAATGATGGGCGTGGGCGAGCGCAGGGCGTTGACCTGATCCGTGTACAGATATTGGCCTGTAACCACGATTTCATCAGAATTATCGGTGGTCGTTTGGGCGTAGCTTGTGGATGCCAGTAAAAGCGCCAGGGCGGAGCCAAGCGGAAGGGCTGTCTTTAACATTGTTAGTCTTTCTTTTGGCCGCAATCAAAACCCTTACGGCATCAAGTTTGATGCGCCCTTACATGCGACTGATTTGCAACATCAAGTCCTTTCTGCAAATGAATGTCATGTTCTTTTGCATAGCGGGTTTGCATCAGGCGCAACCCCGGCGGATGGCGACACAGTAATAAAAAAAGCCGCCCCGAACCGTTTGGTAGGGGCGGCTTGTCCTTTGACAGATTGATTGTCTTGGGCGGTGTCTACGCCGCGTGCTGGTCCTCGCGCGCGAGGTTGCGCAAGACGTAATGCAGGATGCCGCCATTGCGGTAATAATCCAGCTCATTCGCCGTATCGATCCGCACGGTCGTCGGCACGGTTTCTGTCCGGCCGCCCGTGAAAGTGATGGTGACATTGACCGTATCGCCCGGCCTGATGGCGTCAATATCGCCAATGCTGACCTGCTCATCGCCCGTCATGCCGAGGGCGCTCCAGCTGTCACCGTCCTGGAACTCTAGCGGCAAAACACCCATTCCGATCAGGTTAGAGCGGTGAATACGCTCAAAGCTCTCCGCAATGACGGCCCTTACGCCGAGCAGGATCGTCCCTTTCGCTGCCCAATCCCGTGACGAGCCATTGCCATAGAGAGAGCCGGCAAAGACGACGAGGTCTTTTCCATCCGCCTTATAGCGCTGCGCGGCATCGAAGATGGACATGACTTCGCCGGTCGGGACATATTTGGTCACGCCGCCAGAAGTTCCGGGAGCCATCAAGTTTTTCAAGCGAATATTGCCGAACGTGCCGCGCATCATGACTTCGTGATTGCCACGCCGCGAGCCGAAGGAGTTGAAGTCTTTGCGGCTGACCTGATGCTGCTTCAGATAGTGCCCTGCCGGACCATCCGCCGGAATGGCGCCAGCCGGACTGATATGATCGGTCGTGATACTATCGCCGAGCAGGGCGAGAATATTGGCGCCATCAATGTCGCGGATCGGATCGGGCTCCAGGCTAATCCCATCAAAGTAAGGCGGATTGCGCACATAGGTCGAGGCCGGGTTCCAGTCATAGACCGTGCCGCCACTTACCTTTATGTCGGCCCAGCGTTCATCCCCGTCATAGAGGCTGGCATATTCTTCGATGAAGAGATCGCGCGTGACAGACGCGCGGACGACGTCTGCAATTTCCTGCGAAGTCGGCCAAAGATCGCGCAAATAAACGTCTTGGCCGTCTTTGCCTTGGCCCAACGGCATGGTGTCAAAATCGTGATACATTGTTCCGGCCAGCGCATAGGCGACAACCAGTGGCGGCGAGGCGAGGAAATTGGCCTTAAGGTCCGGCCCGATCCGCCCTTCAAAATTACGGTTGCCGGATAGCACAGAGCAGCTGACCAAATCGCCGTCAGCGATCGCCTTGGACAGCTCTGGCGCGAGCGGACCACTATTGCCGATACAGGTCGTGCAGCCATAGCCCACAACGTCAAATCCGATTTTATCGAGCTCATCCTGAAGCCCGGAACGCTCTAGATATTCGCCGACAACCTGACTACCCGGCGCAGTGGACGTCTTCACCCAAGGCTTGACCGTCAAGCCATGTTCATTCGCTTTCTTCGCCACCAGTCCCGCCGCCATCATCACAGACGGATTAGACGTATTCGTACAAGACGTGATGGCCGCGATAAACACATCGCCATGATCGACCGTGTAGTCTTTACCCTCAACCGCCTGTGGGTCCGACTGCTCCGACGTTTTACCAAAATCATCGACCATGATGCGGCGGAACGTGTCGGCCGAGCCCGCCAGCGGGAAGCGGTCTTGTGGCCGCTTTGGCCCGGCGAGTGACGGGCCTACCGTCTTCATGTCGAGATGCAGCGTATCTGTGAATTCAGGAACGCTGTCATCCCGATAGAGGCCTTGGGCTTTGCTATAGGCTTCGACAAGTTCCACACGGTGCGGATCGCGGCCTGTCGCTTCGAGATAGCGAAGCGTGTCGGCATCGACCGGGAAGAAGCCACAGGTCGCGCCATATTCCGGTGCCATATTCGCAATAGTCGCCACATCTTCGAGGCTGAGAGTATCGAGGCCTTTGCCGTAAAATTCTACGAACTTGCCGACCACACCGCGTTCGCGCAGCATTTGTACAACGCGCAGGACAAGGTCGGTCGCCGTCGCCCCTTCAGGCAGTGATCCTGTTAACTCAAACCCAACCACTTCCGGGATCAGCATAGAGACCGGCTGACCAAGCATGGCGGCTTCGGCTTCAATCCCGCCAACGCCCCAACCCAACACGCCAATGCCGTTGATCATGGTCGTATGACTATCTGTCCCGACGAGCGTGTCAGGGAAAGCATAAGTTTTGCCCGCCTCATCCCGCGTCCAAACGGTTTGGGCGAGATATTCAAGATTGACCTGGTGGCAGATACCGGTGCCCGGCGGAACCACGGCGAAATTATCAAAGGCCGTCTGTCCCCATTTCAGGAAATCATAGCGCTCGCCATTGCGCTCATATTCGCGCGCGACATTCTTCTCATAACTGTCTTCAGTACCGAAATAATCAACCATGACAGAATGGTCGATGACGAGATGAACCGGGTTGAGCGGGTTGATCTTTTCCGGATCTGAGCCGAGCGCCGCCATGGCGTCGCGCATGGCGGCGAGGTCTACAATCGCTGGAACGCCGGTGAAATCCTGCATCAAAACCCGCGCGGGGCGGAAGGCGATTTCATGGCTCGACGTTTTGGTCGTCAGCCACTGTGCCATGGCTTCAATATCGGCCTTTGTGACGGACACGCCGTCTTCGAAGCGCAGCAAATTTTCAAGCAGGATTTTGAGCGTCCGCGGGAGCTTGGATATCCCGTCAAGGCCGGCTGCTTCCGCCACCTTTAAATCAAAGTATTTATAATTCGCCTCCCCCACAGTGAGAGTGCGTTCACATTTAAAACTGTCTAAGGAAGCCATAGTTTTCTTACGTCCCGCCGCGCCATTGGTTGCGAAATCTTATATGCGCGTGAGACCTGTCATTTTCAACTCGCCCTTTGTTAATGACCCGCCTGGCGCCGATTTTTTACGGGTTTGACCGCACCGGCATTGATAAACGCCGCCCACGCTTCATCAACCAAACGCTTATTCGCGCGAGCTTTTATAAGCCAGTCATTCAGCGCCGCCGCTTCCGCGTCAAAGGGTTGATGGACGCCGTGACGGTTAGAGGCGCTGAGAATATAGAGATAGACCGCATCATTAGACGGCGCGGGCTCATAGCTGTCGTCAATATTGAGGCTCTCTAGCGCACGGATCACGCGAGGCGGCAGCGGCACATCTGTCATGTCCTGGGTAACCCTCCTCGCGAATCACGTGGCGTCATGGCCCGCGATACGCAACAGGTAGTGGGCCTTGCCGCGAATGCGAGCCGAGATCCGAATTATGGTTAAGGCTTGGTTATGGCTTGATTATAGCTGGGCCAGCCCTCCGCCCGCGGGCTATTTTTCAAGTCCCTTCAAACCGCCATGCTTTTGGATGAACGGAATTTGCGCCAGAGTGAAAATCAGGGTCAGTGGCATAAAGCCGAACGTTTTGAAATTGACCCAAAAGGCCTCTGTCTGCGTCCGCCATACGACCTCATTGATCGCTGCCACACAGAGGAAGAATATCCCCCAACGGATGGCCAGTGTGTTCCAGGCTTTTGCCGGCAAGGTGAAAGCATCCCCCAGCAGGACTTTCAAAACGTTTTTGCCAAACACGACACCGCCTAAAACCCCAAGTCCGAGCAGGCCATTCACAACGGTCGGGCGCATAAAGAGGAAAAGCTTATTGTCGAAGAAAAACGCCAAGGCCGTCGTCCCGACGATCAAGATCGTTGAGAGGATCAGCACAAATGACAAGGTCCGATATTTCAACCAGCCGAGCGCCAGCGCTATCAAGGCCGCAACAGCAAAAATAGCGGCAGCAATAAACAAGGCGTCATCCGGATTGTCCCGGCGGAGCCAGTGAAAGGTCACGAAGAAAATCAGAAGCGGGCCGAAATCAATCCAAAAATGACTTTTGGGCTTTTGGGTCGTCTCTTCAACTGAAGCATCGGCCGAGGATGTATCGCTTTGAGAGGGGTTAGGGTCGCTCACAATCGCCATCCTGTGTGAAAGGCCGTCACGCCGGCTGCATAATCCGCATAAGAGACATTGGCAAAACCCGCCTCTTCGATCATGGCTTTGAACTGATCTTGTTTGGGGAAGCGCCGAATGCTTTCGACCAGATATTGGTAGCTGTCCCGATCGCCGACGACCATCTGCCCCAGGCGCGGCAATACATTGAAACTATAGAGATCATTGGCCGCCGCGATGAGAGGTTCTGGCGGCGTCGAAAACTCAAGCACGCCCAACCGCCCGCCGGGTTTCAGCACGCGGTAAAATTCGCGCAGCGCCGCCATGCGGTCGGTCACATTGCGAATGCCATATGCAATGGTCACAGCATCAAATTGGCAATCATCGAAGGGGAGTTTTTCCGCATTGGCGCAAACACGACTGAGGTCCATCCCGGCATCTTTGCCCGGATCGATCCCAGCCAGCAACATTTCCGCATTAATGTCGAGGATCACGGCAGAGGCCGGATCACCCCCGCGCCGAACCCTGACTTTATCGGCCGCTTTGATAAATCGCCGTGCAATATCGCCCGTGCCGCCCGCCACATCTAATAAGCGCTCGCCGGGCCTTGGGTTTAGCTTTGTGACCGCCAAGTCTTTCCAGACGCGGTGCAGACCGCCCGTCATCAGATCATTCATGCGGTCATAATCACGCGCGACAGAATCAAAGACTTGCTTGACCCGCCCTTGCTTTTCAGCGGTCGGGACCTCTTCGAAGCCAAAGTCGATTTTATCAGAGGGGTTTGGACTCACAGCAAGCCCCTAAGCGCGGTCGAGACGAATGACAAGCTTATGACCCGGTTTCACATTGACCCAGCGGCCATAGCGATAGCCGGGCTTATCGAACAGCGTGCGCAAATGCGCGCGGCGGAACCAGACCAAATGTTCCGGTGGCTTGACCTGCACCCAACTGACCAAGGGCTTGGGCGTACGGGGATGACCCTCCGCCGGCGTTGTCACAAACAAGACGCCGCCCGGCGCGACCAGACGGAGCAGCGCGTCGGCAAAGCCCCGGAAATCCGGCACGTGTTCGATGACTTCGGAACAATAGACGATATCGAATGTCTCGCCCCGCGCGGCCACATCCCCCGCACTGCCCGCTTCAAAGTGACAGCCGGGAAAGGCGGCTTTCGCTTTTGCCACGGCGTCAGGGTCTAATTCCACCCCATGGGCGTCAAATCCTTCTAACCGCGCGGCCTCAACCGCAAAGCCGAGACTCGCGCCGACGTCCAGAAACCGTTTGCCCAGAAACCGTTTGCCGTCTGTCAGCTTTGCCAGACGCCGGATGCGCTTGCGCGCGCGGGCGATCTTTTTCTCTCGCTTGGTCGCATAGGATTGATTGGCGTAATAGCGCTCATAAAACCCGCCCAATGCCGCTCCGCTCGGGCGGTGTTGCAGCGTTGCCAGCTCGCACGATTTGCAGCGCACGATCGCACCAAAGGCGAGGTCCGGGTCATTGGCCACGATGGCGCCGATGACTTTGCGTTCATCCACAGACGCTGCGGCACGGGCGAGCCAATCGTCTTGGCTTTCCAACACGGCGAAGCGATGCTCGCCACAAAGGGGGCAGGTAAATTCGGTCACAGCTGGGCCTTAGCGGCCCTGATTTTCAAGGGCGAGGCTTTTTCTGATCTTATTCCGCCACAGCAGACAAATGGGAGTGCGTGTCTCGACCATCGCGTAGGTATGACGGCGTGGTCATGCCCGGACGCCCTGGCGAGAAGACGCTTTCTCCCCCTTGGGTGAAGAACTTCTGATCCTGTCGGAACGCTTCGACCAAATAATCAAACACGGCGCGAATGCGCGCGGAGCGTTTCAAATCCTGGTGAGCCACCAGATAAAGCCCTTCGGAATGTTCGCATTCCGGCATGACACGCACGAGATGCTGCTGCCGCGCATCCGCCGCGTTCAGTGGCAATAAGCCAATGCCATAGCCCTGCTCTAAGCCTTCATAAAAGGCCCAGATAGAGTTGGACTTAAATGTCACGCGCTTCGGCTCATGCATCAGCTCATCTGTGTCTTGGTCCTTAATCCAGAGCAGCTTGCCATCCATAATGGTCGCCATCACGCCGTCATGTTCAGACAGATCATCCAGCGTTTCCGGCATGCCTGCACGTTCAATATATTCCGGACTTGCAAACAGGCCGAAGGAGACATCCGCGACTTTCCGCCCGATCAAACTGTTCTGCTCGCCAGGGCTTTTCCAGCGTAACGCAATGTCAGCTTCGCGCTGGGCCAGATTGAAGCTGCGAAAACCAATACCAATATCGACTAATATGTCGGGATGTTCAGCGCGAAACCGTTGCATGACGCCAGGCAGCCACGCCGTACCAACCCCTTCCGACGCAGACAAACGCACCACACCAGACAAACTGTCTTCCAATGTCGCCGAGCTGCGATCAATCGCCGCCGCTTCGTCTTGCATGCGGCGAATATGGTCCAGCATGCTTTGACCAAAAGTCGTGGGGATGAGCATCCCGTCCTGACGCTTGAGCAGCGGCGTCCCGAAATGATCTTCGAGCGCACGTATGCGACGGCCCACGGTGGGCTGGCTCATCCCCAGCGCTTTACCCGCCGCCGTCAGCGAACCGGCCTCCGCCACGGACAGAAAGACAGGATAATCAGACCAATTTGTATTCATGCCAAGCCCTATAAACATGAATGAAATTGGGTCAAGTCATGCGTTTATGAAGATTACGTGATTGCTGGCCTTCGGAGCTTTAGGCAGGCATGTACGCCGCTATGTTAGACCACATCTATATTGACGGCGATGCCTGCCCCGTACGTGAAGAGACTTATAAAGTCGCACGCCGCCATAAGGTTCCGGTTACAGTCGTCGCCAACCAATGGCTGCGCACCCCGCCCGATGTGAGCTTTCAGCGGGTCGATGACAGCTTTGACGCCGCCGATGATTGGATTGCGGAACGGGCCGGGCCGCGCAGCGTGATTATCACAGCCGATATCTTACTCGCCGAGCGGTGCTTGAAATCTGGAGCGCATGTCCTTGCGCCCAATGGCAAGCCAATGACCATGGATACAATCGGCTCGCAACTGGCCGTCCGCGCGATTATGACGGACCTCCGTGACTCGCTGGCCAATAAAGGGGCGGAGTCGCCCAATGTCGGGGGGCCGCCGCCATTTTCCCCGCGCGACCGATCACGCTTTCTGGAAGCGCTTCACCTGATGCTTGAAAAGGGCGCGTCAGCCCCTTAAGCGCCCGCGCCATGACTGATGCTATAGTTCTCGAAAAAACCATCAATGCCGCGTGGGAGGACCGCGCCACCTTATCGCCCGACACGAGAGGCGAAATGCGCGACGCGATCGAAACGGCCATTCACGGCCTCGACCAAGGCACGTTCCGCGTGGCCTCTAAATCCGCCACCAATAATTCAGGGGGGGGCGACTGGATCGTCCATCAATGGCTGAAGAAAGCCGTGCTGCTGGGTTTTCGCCTCGAAGGCAATGCCATGATGACCGGCGGTCCTGCTGGCGGGCATTTCTACGACAAGGTGCCCAGCAAGTTTGAAAACTGGACTGAAGACGACTTCGCCAAAGCCGCTTTTCGCGTTGTCCCGCCCGCCACCGTGCGCCGCGGTAGCTTCATCGCGCCCAATGCGGTTCTCATGCCGTCTTACGTCAATATTGGCGCTTATGTCGGATCCGGCACGATGGTCGATACTTGGGCGACGGTCGGGTCTTGCGCGCAGATCGGCGAGAACGTCCACCTGTCCGGCGGTGTCGGCATTGGCGGCGTTTTGGAACCGTTGCAAGCCAATCCGACCATTATTGAGGATAACTGTTTTATCGGCGCACGGTCCGAAGTTGTCGAAGGCGTCATCGTGCGCGAAGGCGCGGTGCTGGCTATGGGCGTGTTCCTCTCCCAGTCCACCAAGATTTATAACCGCGCGACAGGCGAGATCACTTACGGCGAAGTCCCGGCTTACTCTGTCGTGGTTCCGGGTACGCTGCCCAGCAAAGATGGCAGCCACAGCTTGGCCTGTGCCGTGATCGTCAAAACGGTCGACGCCAAAACGCGCGCCAAGACCGGCGTGAATGAGCTGTTGCGGGATTAGGGGTCTTGGTTTGGGCGCCTGGCCCCTGCCTGCCCCCAAGCCCGCTCTTCTGCGCTGATACGAATGGTGAGGACAGCGGCGTTGAGCGCCCCGAAGATGGCGGCGACTTCCCACAAGCCGAGGACGAGCGGTGCCACGAGGATTTCCGCTATGACCAGCATATAGTTGGGATGCGGCACCAGGCCGAACGGGCCTTTGGTCACTTTCGTCTCATCCGGCAGGACGATGATCCGCGTCGTCCAGCGACGGCCTAGCGTGGTGAGGATATAGACGCGCAAAACCTGCAGCGCGGCGTAAACCGCCAGCCACCCCCAAACGATCTTTTGCCCGTGACCAAACCAGACCATGGCCAATATCCAGAGCGTATGTACCACCACAATGAGCGGGTAATGACCGGGACTATGTTCCACCCCACCTTGGGCCTTTAGGCGTTTGGTGTTGCGGTTCGCAATGGGCAGTTCGATCAGCCGTTCCACGATAATATAAAGCAAGAACAGACAGGCCCAAAAGTTGAAGGACAGGGTCAGGTCCATAGCGCTAGCTCACATAAATTGGGGTGAAACCCGCTGAGAACCCCGGGCCGAGCGCGCAAGCCAGAAGCGGCTGACCTGTCCCTTTCGCATCGCCGCGTGCGAGCACCCGTTGCAGCACAAATAAAACGGTCGGCGCGCTCATATTGCCGAACTCTGTCAGGATATCGCGTTCAATATCCAGCGTGCCGCCACCAAGGTCCAATGCGCCTTCAATCGCTTCGACCACTTTCGCCCCGCCGGGGTGGGAGACGATACGACCAATATCTGGCGGGTTGAGGCCGAGGCTCGCCAAGGCAAAGTCAGCCGCCGCGCGAAATTCCTCCGTCACGAAATCCGGGATAGACCGATCAAACACAACGGCCAGACCGTCTTCATCCACTTCCCAGCCCATAATGGGCAGCGTGTCATCCCACGTCTTGGACGCACCGCGCCCGATACGAACACCTGTTTTTTGGCTGGATAAAGCGACGGCCGCCGCCCCGTCCCCGAACAAAATGGTCGCGATAATGTCAGCCTTTTTCGGCCGCGCTTTGCGAAAGGACAGCGTACAGGTTTCAACGACAACAAGCAGGACTCTCGCGGCCGGGTTCGCCGCGGCGAGTTCCCGCGCCACGTTCAAGCCCGCAATGCCGCCCGCACAGCCCAGCCCAAAAAGCGGCACGCGTAAGGCATCGTCACGAAAGCCAAGCACACCTTTGGCCTGCGCCTCTAGTGTGGGCGTGGCGATCCCGGTGGAACTGACAGTGACCAAGATATCGACTTGATCGGCGGCCCAGCCCGCATCATCCAAGGCGGTGCGGGCGGCATCGATATAAAGCTGGGTCGCGCCGTCCATGTAGCGGGCATTACGGTCGGTCCACCCGCCGGCCCCTTCAAACCAATCAAATGGGGCAACCGAGTAGCGCATCCGCACGCCAGACGTATCAAACACAGGGGCGAGGCGATCAAAGCCTTTAAATCGCGGCCCCAAAATTTCATGGGCGCGGTCACGGACCTGATCTTGGGGCAAAGCGTGGGGCGGCACGCAGGTCGATAGGCCGTGGAGATAGACGTTCATTGCATGGATGATTGGCAGGAATGTGCGTTGACGGGAAGGGTCATTCGAAAACAAAAGGCAATTAACGTCGTGACGACAGGACTTAGGAGACCAAATAATGGCGATCAAAACACGGTTCACCGAAGAATTCGGGATCGAAAAACCCATCGTGCAAGGCGGGATGCAATGGGTCGGCTATGCCGAAATGGTCGCCCCCGTGGCCAATGCCGGATGCCTGGGGTTTCTGACCGCGCTGACCCAGCCCACGCCCGAAGATTTGGCCAAAGAGATCGCCCGCACGAAAGAGATGACAGATCAGCCTTTCGGCGTGAACCTGACCATCCTGCCGACAATCACCCCACCGCCTTATGCGGAATATCGCCAAGCCATTATCGAAGGCGGCATCAAGATTGTCGAAACCGCGGGCTACAAACCGCAAGAACATGTGAGCCATTTCAAAGAGCACGGCATTAAAGTGATCCATAAATGCACGGCCGTCCGCCATGCTTTGTCGGCGGAGCGCATGGGCGTCGACGCCATTTCCATTGACGGATTTGAATGTGCGGGCCACCCCGGCGAAGATGATATACCGGGCCTGATCCTGATTCCGGCGGCGGCGAATAAAGTCAAAATCCCTATGCTGGCCAGTGGCGGCATTGCCGATGGGCGGGGTCTTGTTGCGGCGCTGGCCCTCGGTGCGGACGGCATTAATATGGGCACGCGCTTTTGCGTGACAAAAGAAGCGCCCATTCCGGAGAGCTTTAAGCAGCAAATGGTCGAGAATGATGAACGCCAGACCGACCTGATCTTCCGCACGCTTCACAATACGGCGCGCGTCATGAAGAACGCGGTCAGTCAGGAAGTCGTGGCGATCGAACGCGCTGGCGGCGCCAAGTTTGAAGATGTGCAACATCTCGTCAGCGGTAAGCGCGGCCTCGCCGCCATGCAGGACGGCGATACAGATGGCGGCATTTGGAGCGCGGGCATGGTGCAGGGCTTGATCAACGACATCCCGAGCGTGGCCGAGCTTGTCGATCAGATCATGTCAGACGCCGAAGCGATTATCGACGCGCGACTAGGCGGGATGCGCCGCTAATGTTTTAAAGTGTTTCACGTGAAACACTTTGGACACGGTTCAAGGTACAAAAAATGTTTCACGTGAAACATTTTAAAACGCGCAATAAAAAAGCCCGGCCCCAAAATCTTGGAGCCGGGCTTTCTTTTTGGATGTGTTGACCGTCAGGCTCTGCTCGCTTGAGCTCGCAGCGACACGCTAAAATCGATTATCAATCGATTTTTCTGACGGTGTCAGATCGCTTAGTCGCGACCGAACAGGCTCAGCAAGATCTGGAACATGTTGATGAAGGCGAGCAAGAGCGAGGCGGCGCCGAAAGCGCTATATTTCGCCATCATTTCTGTATCACCACCCAGGCCGTAATAGACGCGCTTGAGCATTTGCGTTTCCCACGCCGTGATCATCGCAATCGCCGCCAGCGCCACAACATTGATGATAATATCGAGCGTACCCGTTGGCGCGAAGGCCGGGAAGAACATGCCGAGCACATTGATTGCCACATAGCCTAGGAAGGCTGCGAACGCATATTTCACGAAGGTGCTGAGGTTACGCTGGGTTGTGTAGCCAAACATGGACAGAGCGGCGAACATGGCCACTGTCATGAAGAAGACCTTGGCCACGATCATCGGATCATAAAAGGCCGCAATCGCGCTCATAAACACGCCCATAAAGGCCGCAAAGCCGAAGAGGAATGTCACGACACCGCCCATGGACATAGACGGCAACTTCTTACCGATTGAGCCGAACAGCACCGGAATAGCAATGACAAAGCCCAAAAGCACAAACGGGCTGTAAATGAAGGATGCGACTTGAGCATTGGTTTGGATAATTCCGCCAAACACATAAGCCACACCGGCCGTGACCAACATCGCCAGAGCCATCCAGCGATATGTGCCAAGCATAAATTGTTTAAGGCCAACTTCGGTGTCTGCTGCACCACCGATGACGCCTCTGTTGAAATCGTTCATGTCTGTGAACTCCATCATAAAAGCCGCCCAAACGCCAAGTGCGACGGGCCGTTGCTCTGTATATAAGCAAATTAAGAGCCTTTTGCCAATGACAAGCATGTCACAGGTGAAAATAGGACAAAGGTTTTTCTTTTGAGAGGTATTGGATGGGGATTTGAACGCGCAGTTACGTGTCAGGTGTGATGGCACAACAGGCCTTCCGCCCTCTTTCTTATCCCGCCCCCTCTTCTTACCAAGCCTAAGATCAAGGCTTTACCCTATGCACCGCGTTTCCTATGTCGGGATCGATCATCCATCCCTATAATTTCACGTCTCAGGCCCCTTCCATGGAACTTCGTACGCTCGGTCGCACCGATATTAAAGTCACCTCTGTCTGCCTCGGCACGATGACATGGGGGCAGCAGAATACTGAGGCAGAAGCGCATGAGCAGCTAAGCTATGCCTGTGATGAGCGCGGGATCAATTTCATCGACACGGCAGAAATGTATCCCGTCCCGGGTCGGGGTGACACGCAAGGGCGCACGGAAGAGTATATCGGCACATGGCTAAACGCGCGGGGGCGGCGCGATGATCTGATTATCGCCACGAAAGTCGTCGGCCGGTCCGGCATGGTCTGGACGCGGGACGGTAAAGTGCCCATGACCCGCCACACCAAAGCGCAAATTGACCAAGCGGTTGAGAAAAGCCTGAAGCGGCTTCAGACCGATTACATCGATGTCTACCAACTGCACTGGCCTGACCGCGCCATGCCGGGCTTCGGGTTTCATAGCTATAAAGATTACGATGCAGACGAAATGGTCCCGCTGTTGACAATCCTGGAAAGCCTCGCCGCCCACGTCAAAGCCGGCCGCATTCGCCATGTCGCTTTGTCCAATGAATCCGCTTGGGGAACCATGGCTTTCCTCGCTCTGGCCGAGGCGCATGGCCTGCCCCGCATGGTCAGCAATCAATGCGTCTATAATCTGCTAGCGCGGCGGTTTGATTATGACCGCGCGGAAATCGCCATGCGCGAACAGGTCGGCCTGCTGGCTTACTCCCCGCTCGGCATGGGTGTGCTGACCGGGAAATATGATGGCGGCAAAGCGCCCGCCGGATCGCGCGGGGCGTTATTTGATGGCTTTATGGAAAACTACAAAGCCGCGAAGGACGCCTATCTGGACGCAAATAAAACGGCGCGCGCGCTGGGCCTGACGCCGACGCAATTTGCGCTGAAATTCGTCGAAAGCCGCGAGTTTTTGACGTCTTCCATCATTGGCGCGACGACGATGGAACAGCTGAAGGAAAATATCGACGCCCACGAGATTGACTGGACAGACGAGATGGAGCGCGAAGCCCATCGCCTGCACAAAACCTATCGCTGCCCGCTTGGGAGATAGAGGGGCGATAAGGAACGCGTAAAACGACTCCCGAAAGACCGCCTCGCCCGGCGGCCCTAAGAGACCTATCAGGGCCGCAACACCTATGATTTTATTCGCCGCCATTCGTCCGCCTTCTGGCGTTATCAAAGCCGTCACGCGGATGCAGAAAGGCGTGCCGGGCGCACGGTGGAGCGCACCGGAAAAGCTGCATATTACCGTGGGCTATTTCGGCGAGGTTCCAGAGGTGTTGGCCGAGGAATTGGATGAAGAACTGGCCCGGCGGCCCCTGCCCTCTATGGAGCTGATCTTATCCGGTGCGGGCCATTTTGGGCGGGCTGAACCGCATCAAATCCATTTGAAAGTCAAAGAGGATGCCGCCCTGACAAAGCTGCACCAACATTGCCGCCGTGCCGCGCGGGAGGTGGGGATAGACATGGAAAAGCGTACCTTCACGCCGCATTTGACGCTCGCCTATCTTAAGCCCTTCCCTCACCTAGAGAGGATCGCGGATTTCGAACGCAAGCACGCCAAGACAGAAGTCGGCCCGTTCCTGACCGATCAGTTCGGGCTATATAGCAGCTGGCAAACCAAGCGCGGGCCGAACCGCTATGATCTGGAAGCGACCTATCCGCTAATCGGCGCGGCGGCCCCCTGATCTCCTCCGCTTTTATTCAGACATCGTTATCCGGAGCAACCGGCCTTCGCCGTCTTCCAATACATAGAGCGCGCCGTCCGGACCTTCTTCGACTTCGCGAATGCGCGCGTCCCATTCAAACCGTTCGGCCTCAATCGCTAAGGTCCGGCGACGATCCGAACTGGAAGGGCTATCGGAAACCGCCGCAATCTTATCGCGATCAAACACGACGCGGACAAGCGCTTGGCTGGATAGGCCGCCGATAAAGCCGTCGCCTGTAAAGTCGGGCATTTCATCCGATTTATAGATGACAAAGCCGGCCGGGCTGATCGCTTCGGCCCACCAGGCGGCGGGGTGTTCATAGATCGGGATCTCTGTATGATCCGGAATTTCTACGCCGGAATAGTGATCGCCATTGGAGACAACAGGGTAGCCGTAATTTTCCCCGCGCTCGATCTTGTTCAACTCATCGCCATGCGCCGGGCCCATTTCATGCACATAGAGCGACCCATCCGCGGCAAAGTCCATACCCAGCGGATTGCGGTGACCCAGCGACCAGATTTCATCCGTCACACCGCCCTGACCAGAAAAGGGATTGTCTGACGGCACGTCGCCATCTGTTGTGATCCGAAGGACTTTCCCAATGTTGGAATCCATATTTTGCGACGGGCTAAAGTGCTGCCGATCGCCGGACGTGATAAAGAGGAAACCACCCCCGCCTTCCGCATTGTCCGGGCTGATAGCGAGGCGGTAGCCATAATGGCCATTGCCGCGCATTTTGGGGCTTTGTTCCCAAAGACGCTCGCGCGCTGATAGACGTCCACCCGAACCGGACAAAACCAAAGTCGCGCTTTCTACAACGGCCCCGGACAGATTGTCATTGCGGCGATCCCGTTCGACAAAAGAGAAATAGACGCGGCGATTGCGGGTGAAATCCGGGTCAATGATAATGTCGCCAAAGCCGCCCTGATTGCGCGCTTCGACATCGGGTCCGCCTTTGATCTCGCCGCTTTTCTTGCCATTCCGATCGAGCAGCCAGAGCGTGCCGGTTTGCTCGGCCACGATGGCGCGGCCATCCGGCAGGAACGTCATGGACCATGTGTCGTCAAACGACTCTAGCGTTTCGATCTGGATTTCTGTGCCCGCTGTCCCCGTCACGCTCTGGGTTTGCGCCAAAGCAAGAGAAGAAGCAGACGCCGCGAGGACAAAGCCAAGTAAAGCCGTAGAAATACGCATCATAGGATCCTTAAGAGCCGGAAAAACGAACACTGTGTGTTCTTTACGCATGGAAGGCCATTTGGTCGCATAAAAAATGCGCCGCCCCATGCAGGGGCGGCGCACAGTTTCGTGAAACCGCAACCGATTAATTGCTAATCGTCAGTTCAATCCCGAAGACCTTTCCCTTTTTCAGCGGGCGGAACGTGCCGAATTGCGGGTTTTCCGCAAAGGGAACGGCGACGCCTGTCGCGCGCGGTGTCGGGAAGGGCAGCTGCGTGTCGCCACCGGCCTGGACCTCATCCAGCAGGTTCCGGCCAAAGGCTGCGATCGAAATGCGCTGACCTTTATCGTTTTCGATAGAATAGCTGAGCGAGGCGTCCAAACGGTCCAGCGCTTGGATAAAGCCAAGGTTGCTGTCCGTATAGGCGAAACGATCACGATGCTGGAAATTACCCCGCGCCGTGACCAGACCACGCGCGCCCACAGGGAAGTCCGCAATCGCGCCAAATCCATAGGTCATTTCCGGCACGCGCGGAATGGCCAGATCGAGATCCGCCTGATTCACAAGGCCGTCTAGTGACAGGTCGATGCCGACCTCATCATATTCAGCGTCGATCAGACCAAGATTACCCGTCAGCGTGAAATTATCCATGATCGTTGCACGACCATCAATTTCAAAGCCCAGAATTGTGGCATCGGCTGTGTTCAGAATGTTCTGCACCACACCTTCGCCGGGACCGGACACGTTCACTTCGCGCTGCATGTCGGAAATGTCTGTGTAGAACGCCGCCGCATTGACGTTGAAGCGACGATCATCAGACGTCCACTTTGTACCGACTTCAAACGCGTCGACTTCTTCCTCGTCAAAGGAGAGCTGACCGTCATTGCGCGCCACCAGACCCAGGAAGGCCGGGATGTCGGTGATGCGGAAGTTGTAACCCCCAGAGCGGAAGCCCTTGGTGTAAGTCGCATAGCCTTGCAAATCATCTGTCACGAAATATTGCAGGCCGAGCTTTGGCGTGAAGTTGGACCACTTATCATCGTCGCTAAAACCGTTTGGCTCATTAGCGCCAGCAATCGCTTGGATCGTCGGGTTGAAACCCTCCTGTGGGCATGTGCCCGCGACGATCGAACATTCCGGACGGGGGCGGATATAGGTGATGTCCACCTCTTTCTCTTCTTCCGAATAGCGCAGACCCGCAGTCAGGATCAGCTTTTCCGTCAGGGCGTAATCGACATTGACGAAAGCGCCGAGAACCGTGTGGTCCTGACGACCGCCCCCAAAGAACGTAATTGGCAGAACAGGTGGCAAGTCACGAATTTCATCATAAGCCACATCCTGATTGAACCAATAAACGCCCGTCGTCAGATCCAGATCGCCAAATGTCCCCGCATAGCGCAGCTCGTTTGAAAATTGCTCTTGTGCGAACAAGGTGTTGGAGTGGAACAGGAAAAGCGGCGTTGCATCAATGTCGCCTTGTGTGGCGGCATCGAGCTGGCGATAGCCAAAAATATTGGTCACGCGACCATCGCCAAAATCGACATCATAATCGACCCGGACCGTGCCGCTGATGATTTCGTTTTCATAGAAGCCCGGCTCATCGATCGAGAAGTCAAATGTATCTCGGTCGAAGAAACCCGTATTTTGCGCAGCTGGGCCGTCGCCACGGGAGTCAAAATATTCGCCCTTGGCCGAGATTTTCAATCCTTCTGTCGGGAACCAATCTAAACCCCCGCGAAGGATGTGCGTGCGGGCCGCGCCTTGATTGGAATTATCATTCAGGTTCCGGAAATAGCCTTCATCATTGTTGAAATAGCCCGCAATCTTGCCGTTAAGCTTGCCTTCAATAATCGGACCCGTCAGCGTCCCCATAAAGTAACTGGACGCGCCACCCCGATCACCATCAAGCGGGCTTTCGATCGCCGCGCGCACACGGTAGCGCATGTCATCCGTTGGGTTGGTGGTGTTGACCAGAACCGCGCCGCCCGTTGTGTTCCGACCAAAAAGCAGGCCCTGCGGACCGCGCAGGACTTCAACGGATTCCAGATCGAAAATATCAAACACAACGCCTGTATTCACGCCCAAATAGACGCCATCCACGAACACGCCGACCGTTGGGTCAATCGACGGAATAGACGAGTTCACGCCCAAACCTCGGATTGAGAAGTTGGCTGTGCCGCGTGTCGTCCCAATATCATCGAGCTGCACATTCGGCGCCGTAAAAGCGAGCTGTTCAAGATCACGGACTTTAAGCGCTTCCAGCGTATCCGAGTTCAGCGCCGTCACCGCAACAGGCACGTCCTGAACCGTTTCCACGTCCTGGCTTTTGGTCGCCGTCGTGATGACCTCATCCATAAACACAGCGCTTGAGCTGCGATCCGCCTCGGCGTCTTGTGCGAAACTGGTTGAGGCTGAGGCCAACATCGCCGCCATGGCGATCCCGCTGGCGCGCAAAATAGTGGATTGTTTCATTCTTAGGTCTCCCGACTTGATAAGTTCAACACGAAACTACGCTTCTTTTCAAACGGCGTAGAGTTCACTGTGGGTAGATACGCAGCAGGCCGCAAAAGGGTCCCGGTTTGACTTTGAAATTTTGTCGCGTCCTTACGCTTTGGCCTAGCTGTGGCAATAACGTCACAGTTAGCGTGTAACATTGACCCATAGCGCCCGCCTTCGACCAGAAACCGCGCGAAACAGCCCCCTTGAAACCCGCGCCAAGATTTGTCAGAGACGCCCTACCGCGAAGGGAAGCGTGGACTCTCTGGACGCAATAAGATCCAGCCCACGGCCAACTTCACATATCGCGAGGGGAAGCGCCCGACTAGAAAAGCCCGGGCGGCCAACTTCAGACAAAACTGACTGAGGGAGACCCGGCTTAAAGGGTCGGGCAAAAACCAATGACACTCTTACTTATTATAGGCGCGGCCTTGCTCGCCGTGCTTTACGGGGTTGTGACCCGGGCGGGGCTGATGAAGCTTTCGACCGGCAATGACCGCATGAACGAAATCGCTTCGGCCATTCAGGAAGGCGCCAATGCCTATTTGAATAAGCAATATATCACGATCGCCATTGTCGGCGTATTTGTGCTGGTCGCACTGTTCCTCCTGTTCGGCAATCTGATTGCACCGCTCGGCTTTTTGATCGGCGCTGTCCTATCAGGCGCGGCGGGTTATATCGGCATGAAAGTGTCGGTCCAAGCCAATGTGCGCACAACAGAAGCATCCCGCAAATCGCTCGGCGACGGCCTGTCCGTTGCGTTTAAATCCGGCGCAATCACGGGCATGCTCGTGGCCGGCTTGGCGTTGCTGGGTCTGTCCGGGTTTTACTGGATCCTAACTGAAGGCGGCATGGCCGGCGGCAATAGCCGTTATGTCATTGACGGGCTGGTCGCGCTCTCACTCGGAGCGTCGCTGATTTCAATCTTTGCGCGTCTCGGCGGCGGTATCTTTACCAAGGGTGCTGATGTGGGCGGCGACCTGGTCGGTAAAGTCGAAGCGGGCATCCCCGAAGATGATCCACGCAACCCGGCCACGATCGCGGATAATGTCGGCGATAATGTTGGCGATTGCGCCGGTATGGCCGCCGATTTGTTCGAAACCTATGTGGTGACGATTGCCGCGACCATGGTTTTGGGCATCATTCTGTTCCCACTCGCGACCGACCTCTTGCTCTACCCAATGGCCATTGGGGCGGCCTGTATCGTGACATCGATCATCGGTACGTTCTTTGTCCGCCTGGGCAAAGGGTCGACCAATGTGATGGGCGCGCTTTATAAAGGCCTGATCGCGACAGGCGTTTTGTCCATTGCGGCGATTTACGGCGTGACAGAGCTGGTCCTGAACAATGGCATGGGCACAGCCAATGAAGTTGGCCGTGTTCTGCAAGACGGCACAACCGCTTCTTTCTCTGGCATGGATTTATTCCTCTGCGCGGTTGTTGGCCTCGTCATTACCGGGCTGATCGTGATGATCACGGAATACTATACGGGCACGAAATACCGTCCTGTGAAGTCTGTCGCCAAAGCGTCTGAGTCTGGTCACGGCACGAATGTGATCCAAGGCTTGGCCGTATCTATGGAAGCCACAGCAATTCCGGCGCTGATTATTGTCGTCGGCATTGTGCTGACCTATGCGCTGGCCGGTGTGTACGGCATTGCGATTGCGGTCACCGCTATGCTCGGCGTGGCCGGTATGATCGTCGCGCTCGACGCGTTCGGTCCTGTGACAGACAATGCGGGTGGTATTGCCGAAATGGCAGAGCTTGACCCGGAAGTGCGCAACACGACCGACACGCTGGACGCCGTGGGCAATACGACCAAAGCCGTGACCAAAGGCTACGCCATTGGCTCTGCCGGTCTGGGCGCGTTGGTTCTGTTTGCGGCTTACTATGAGGATGTCCGTTACTTTGCGACGCAAGAAGGCGGACCGTTCTTTGGCCTGACGCCCGACTTTAGCCTGACTAATCCTTATGTGATTGTCGGCCTGTTTATCGGTGGTCTGCTGCCATATCTGTTCGGCGCGTGGTCGATGCAATCTGTGGGTCGTGCCGCAGGCGATATCGTCGAAGAAGTGCGGCGTCAGTTCCGCGCCGATGACGGCATCTTAAAAGGCACATCCAAGCCGGATTATGCCAAAGCGGTCAACATCCTGACGGGCGCGGCCATCCGCGAAATGATCAAGCCAAGCTTGCTGCCAATTCTGTCACCGATTGCGCTTTACTTGATCGTGGACATGGTTTCCTCGACAGAAAACGCTCTGAACGCGCTTGGCGCCATGCTGCTCGGTGTGATCGTGACGGGTCTGTTCGTGGCGCTGTCCATGACCGCCGGTGGCGGGGCTTGGGATAATGCCAAGAAATATATCGAAGACGGCAACCATGGCGGCAAAGGCTCTG
>CAZSUW010000012.1:26286-42501 GCA_964610115.1 uncultured Algimonas sp. | reverse complement strand
ACACCGCGATGACGGCCAACGGCGTCAATTTCGTCAATAAAGATAATACAGGGCGCATGCTTGCGCGCTTCCGCGAACATTTCGCGCACCCGACTTGCACCAACGCCAACGAACATCTCAACGAAGTCAGACCCTGAAATCGTGAAAAACGGAACACCCGCCTCACCGGCAACGGCGCGCGCAAGAAGGGTCTTACCCGTTCCTGGCGGACCGACGAGGAGCGCACCGGTCGGAATACGCGCACCAAGCCGGGTAAACTTGCTAGGATCACGCAGGAACTCGACAACTTCTTTCAAATCCTCTTTGGCGCTTTCTACGCCAGCGACGTCATCAAAGTTTACGCGCTTTGTGTTCTCAGTCAGGAGTTTGGCTTTCGACTTACCAAAACTCATCGCGCCCCCGCGGCCACCCGCCTGCATATTGCGGAAGATTAGGAAAAAGAGACCCAGCAGTATCAATAATGGCAGGATTGAAATCAGGATATTGCCCAATAGGCTTGGCTGATTAGTCTCGGCATATTCATAAGGAATAGTTGTTTCAGACAAGACATCACCCGCCGGATCGTCACTGATCGGCGGCACATTGACCACATAGTCTTCGCCGCCGGACAGAGAGCCTGTGACCTGGCCAGCAGGTACGTCAATCTTGGCTGATTCAACTGCGCCGCTCTCAACCCGTTCGCGCCATTGACTAAACGTTAGATCCTCCGCTTGATCAGCGGAATTCATACCGCCTTGGCTCACCGCGAAAACGACGATGAATAAGGTTATGATTAGCCCCCAAATCGCGATCTGCCGCGGATTGTTATTGGGGGGCGGTGTTTTTTTCTCGGCCATGGGAATCCCGTGCTGAAAATGCGTTGACCCGTTACATAAGTGTTTTGGGCCGAAATAAAAGCGGACGACATGCCACGCTCACAAAGTTTTTACGTCTCAAGGCTGACTTCAGGCTTGGTCAGGGCTTGCAATCGCTCTGCCACAAGGTTTCGGACGCTCACATTGCGACCATATAGCACGCGATAACCAACATGATGACCGCGTCGTTCGGGGTTGACGACGCCCCCCTCGCCCGAGAACAAGAATCGTCCGTCCCAACAAAGAGGGGTTTGGGAAATTTCAATACGTATAGCGGTCGGCGCGAGCGAACCGTCCTTTCGGCCCGTCATGGCCACGGGATCACGAGACAAAATTAGCCGTCCCTTGTCTGTTTGCGCCAGGACGCCGGCGCCCATCGCCACAGCTTCTCCATCCAAAAGACGTGTGCGGTGATCTGTGAAATCACGTGAAGAAACGGGCCCCGACTGCCCGCCAATCGCGGGCAATATCGCCTGCAATTGCCAGTCGGGTAGATGGGCAGGAACGTCCAGCTGTCCTTCATGGGATAAGGCACTGCCATCCAAAAGGGTTTGCAGGGCGTCACAGTCGCGATTGCGACCCTTACTCATGTCTTCTGCCAGAGCCAGCATCTCGTCGCGTAGTCCGGGGTCTTTTGACAAACGCTGCCGTACGCGAACACGGGTGAAATCCCGATTCGAATTAGAGGGGTCCTGCACAGGTCGGAGAGACCCCAATTCAGACCGAAGTGTTTCACGTGAAACATTTAAAGCGGGTCGTAACAACGTGATCCCCGCGAGTTCAGGCCAAACGGGTCCATAGCTGACAGCCCGCATGCCGGCTGCGCCGCGCCATCCACTGCCCCGATCAACGCGCATCAGGACGGTTTCGGCCTGATCATCGGCATGATGAGCAACAACGAGATGATCAATTCCGCGCTGACGGCACCAATCCCCCATCAAGCGATAGCGTGCGCGACGCGCTTTTTCCTGAAGGCCAGATGTGACGTCACCGGGATCCCATCGCAACACCTCTACCGTCCGGCCAACGAGCTCGGCTTGTAATGTGGCCAAGACCGCATCCTTCGCTGAGCCTTCCCTTAAGCCATGATCGACATGCAAAACGGCGTTTAGCCGTTTATCAGACGCTAAGGCTTGCAGCAGGGAGAGGCTGTCACCGCCGCCAGAATAGGCCAGCGCATAGGGCGTATCTGCCTCTGGCAGAAGCGCCAATAAATTGGCTTGGAGGACTTTGCTTAGCACCCGGTCCGCGCAGCTTCGCGCGCTGCCTTATCCCGCGCGATTTGCGAGGCATTCGGGAATTGGCCGCTAAAGGAGGCCAGCGCATTACAGGCTTCGCTTACCTGCCCGACTTCACGCAAGGACGCCGCCAATTTCACCAGCGCATCCGGCGCTTTCGTGCCTTGCGGAGCGGCCCGCATTGACGCGATATAGCTTTCCGCCGCACCGTTAAACAGGCCGCGCACATAACGGGCCTCCCCCAACCAATAGTGAATAATATCAGTGTCTTGCGCCCCGGGGTTGAATTGAAGATATTGCGATAAGGCCTGCTCCGCCCCGGCATAGTCCCCTTCTTCCAGCCGTCGAATGCCGATTTCGCCCAACTGTGTCGCATCATTACTATCATTCGGTGTTGCAGGTGGGAGGTCAGAGGATGCCGGAGGAAGCTGAAATGGCTCAGTCCGGCTGACGGGCGCAGACGGTATGGCAGAAATCGTTGGCGGACCCGCGACATAGCTATCGTCCACGCTCGGGCCCGGCCGTTGCCCCTGTTCCGCCGCGACAAGATCAACGGCGTCCAGATGAATTTTAGTCCGTGTCGCCAAGGCCTGGAGCTCGCGAATATCGCCTTCTAAGGCGGCCACTTCAGACTCTTTCTGATCGCGCTCATAGCGCATCTGCTCAAGCTCACCGCGTAAGGTGCGCAGGGTCGTTTCCAATGTATCGATCCGCGCCATCAGCCGCTCTGCCGCAGGATCACCCGTCAGCATACGTGCTTCCAGACGTTCAATGCGCTGGCGTAGTTGTTCGTTTTGGGCCGCCAATTCGGCGCGACTTTGCGCAAAAGCTGGCAGAGCCGTGCTGCACAGAAGTAAAGCTGTTAAAATTGCACGTGTCATACACATCTCCTGCCACGCCCTTTAGCGCACACGGCAAAGTAAAGCCCGTTAAATGGCAGCCAGAATGGTGAATGCGCCGTTAAGAGCTCACCCCCCAAAACAAAGTAAAGCTAGCTTCGTCCAATGGGACGCAGGTTTGTATGACCATTGCGATTGCGCGCCCAACCGTCATCATTGCTGCGCGCATCAATGGGGCGCTCCTTGCCGTAGGATACTGCGGTCAGGCGGCTCGGCGCGACGCCTTGATTGACCAAGAAGGCTTTGACCGCATCGGCCCGACGTGCGCCCAAAGCCAGATTATACTCTCGCGTGCCTCTTTCATCGGCATGGCCTTCGACAATCGCATCATATTCACTGTAGAGCATGAGCCATTCGGCCTGTCGGCGGAGCTTATCGCGCGCCGCATTGGACAGATCATATTGGTCATAGGCGAAAAAGACGCGGGGTTCGCCGCCACTCCGATAAGCGAAATCATCCGGTGTCCCCGGCGTCGGCAGGTTCGGCGCGGGCGCCGCAATCACGGGCTCTGGTTCAGGAACAAAAACAGGCGCAGGCGTTGGTTCCGGCGCTTGCATGACCGGCTGCGGCTCAGGTTCGGCAATAACGGGCACGGGCTCTGGCTCCGGCGTGGTTTGGCAAGCCGTGGCCATCAGGGCGATACCACTGATCAACAGCGTCGATTTTAGGGGTCGCAACACAATCTCTCTCCTATGTTCCTTCAGACCTTTAAAGCGAGCCAAATGCCGCGCGTCAAAGATCATTTTGTGAAACTTTGGTTTAGGATGCGGCGGAATTATGGCCAGATAATCGGGTTTTTCGCCCAATTTCGGGCCCAAGCCTTAATCCAATATGGGTGACCACGCCGGATCGACCGCTTGGCCGGGCGTGTTGACTTTGCGCAAATTACGACCCGTCACATCGACTGACCACAGCTCGGCTGTCCCGTTTTGCCCGCGGGTTTCACGTGAAAAAATAATGACCCGACCATTGGGAGACCAACTTGGCATATCGATAAGCCAGCCCTTGGTCAGCATGCGCTCATTCTTTCCATCAGGGTCCATCACACCAAGGGAGAACTCGCCCCGATTTTGACGGACAAAAGCGATCTTATCGCCGCGAGGGCTCCAAACCGGGCTGGTATAGCGTCCATCCCCAAAGCTGATACGCTTTACGTTGCTACCATCAGAATTCATCGTATAAATCTGTGACGTTCCGCCCCGGTCGCTGGAAAAGACAATCTGTCTTCCATCAGGAGAAAAACTGGCTGAAATATCGATGCCAGGCTCGGTCGTTAGCCGTTGCGTGCTGCGCGTCGTCAAATCCATGACGTAAATATCGTTATTGCCTTGCCGTGTCATGCTGAGGATCAGCTTATCCCCTTTGGGCGAAAAACGCGGCGCGAATGTCATACCCGGAAAGCTCCCCAGAAGCTCTCGACGTCCCGTATTAATGTCCAACATATAGACCTGCGGCACGATTGTTTCATAGGACATGAAGGTGATCGTTTGACTGTTCGGGTCAAAACGCGGGCTCATCACCAAATCCGACCCGCCTAATAAATACTGAGGGTCGTGGCCGTCCTGATCCATAATCGCAAGGCGCTTGATCCGGTCAGTTTTCGGACCACGTTGATCCACAAATACAATGCGGGAGTCGAAATAACCCTCTTCGCCCGTCAGCGCTTGATAGATGGCGTCAGAGGCTTTGTGCGCTGTGCGGCGCCAGTTTTCCGGGGTCGTCGCGAAGCGAATACCCTTTAGCTGCCGCCCCGCGAAAACATCCCAGAGACGAAACTCAACACGCACACGATCCGGACCTTCGGCCACGATTCGACCAGAAACAAGCGCATCCGCTTTAATAACGCGCCAGTCCGCAAAGGTTGGCTCATAGTCAATGTCAGTCTGCGTTTCGAGAAAGCTCGCCGGATCTAACGCCGTAAAGAGGCCGCTTCGTTCCAGATTAGCGCGAATGATACGCGCAATGTCTGTGCCGACTTGGCGCGTTGTCGCATCCTGACCGATGAAATCCGGCACAGCGATTGGCACAGGATCAATATTGCCTTGCGTAATATCGACCTCAATCTGTGCCCGCGCGGTACCTGCGTCCCATAGGATCACACTAAAAAGGCTCAAAAAGGCGAGCAGGTTTGTCAAAATTCGCGTCACAGGTGTCTTGTTCACAGTTTTGGTCTGAAGTTCAAGATCAAGGATTCCCATTGATCGAATTTCTCTGGTGGGAGGAAGTCATAGGGCGCGCAACGACTCACGGCCTGAACGGCCCGCATCTCTGCGACATCCCAGAACGGATTTCCCGGCGCGGCACTTCGAGAGCTTGCGCGGTCAATCACGCGAACATCTTTAACAAAGCCGCCCGGTAACATGTCGACTTGCAACCGCACGACGAGCTTTTCCAAATCAGTTGCATCCGCGGGCATGCGCCAGCACTGATACATTGCCGATTGCAAAGCATCCAATTCTGACAGTGTCATCTTTAAGCCGGTGCCGACCCCTTCCCGGGCACGATCAGCATAGACAAGCCGTTCTGTTTCGGCTTCTTGCGTGACTTGGCTATTGACTTCGACGGCTGTGTCATCGCTACGGTCAATGAGCGCACTGATCTTATCGAGATCGAAGACGGGCGCGGCCTCGGCCACTTGCTCCACCTCATCCGTCTCACCCGCATCGGTGCTTATCTCTGGAACGGCCGGCGCGACAATCGCTGTCACTTCTTCATCTGGCGCAATATTGTTCGTGTCAGCCAGTATTTCTGCATTCGGAGCCGCGCGCTCCACCTGCATGGGCTCAGTGGGTTCGGGCTCGGGCGTCGGCTCAGCCCTCTCACGCTTCAAAGAAGCGCGAATATCGGTAAATTCGTCAATCGTGATCAGCTCGACCGGAACGACACGACCTTCTTCAAGGGGTGCTGCCGCATTCCACGCGATTGACCCCGCAAAAAGGATACCGGCATGTAGCGCCAAAGATATAGGAAGGCCCGCCCGCATCTTTACTGGCTCAGCGGGTCCGTCACGAGATTAAGGTTGGAAAAACCGGCTGCGTTCACCCGCGCCATGACTTTCATCACCGCGCCGTAATCGCTGTTTTCATCACCGCGTAAATAGATGCGTTCGTCATAGCCCGTATCGGCCACAGCAATCAAAGTTGGGACGAGATCATCAATCGCCACCTCTTCTTCCTGCAAATAAACGCGTCCGTCTGCGTCAACGGAAATGGTGAGAGGCTCTTGCTGGCTTGGCAACGCCTTGGCGTCCGTTTTGGGCAGGTCAATCGGTACACCGACAGATAGCAGCGGTGCTGCCACCATAAAGACGATGAGCAGAACCAGCATCACATCCACTAGAGGCGTGACATTGATATCCGCATTGAGTCCACCTGAGCGGCGACGGCGACGACCAGAGCCATTTCGGCCTGATGATTGTCCAACGGAAACAGCCACTTATGCCCCCTTGTTCAACTTACGGGAGAGGATCGCAGAAAGCTCATCTGCATACCCCTCAAGTCGGCCACCATAGGTTTCCAGATCAGCGCGGAAAAGGTTATAGAAAACGAGTGCCGGGATCGCCGCAATGAGGCCGAGCGCTGTTGCAAACAAAGCTTCGGCAATACCCGGAGCCACAACGGTGAGGTTTGTGTTCTGGCTAATCGCGATCGCGCGGAAGGCATTCATGATCCCCCAGACTGTGCCGAACAGACCGACAAAGACACTGGCCGAGGCGACCGTCGCGAGGATTGGCATGCCCCGCTCGGCTTTGGCGAGTTCTCGGTTGATTACAAGGTTCATGACGCTGTCAATCCGTTCATGCGTGGCGGTATCGCGCGTGGCCGTCCCGGTCTCATTATACTCCCGCATAGCGGCTGCGAAGACCCGCGCCATCGGATCGCGCGTATCATTCCCTAAGGCAGTGGAGAGTTCGTCGAGTGTTCGCCCCGACCAGAACGTATCTTCGAAATCCGTCGCCCGGCGTTTGAGCATGTAAAACATGATGAACTTATCAATCGCGACAACCCAGCTCCAAATCGAAGCCAGTGCAAGCACAACCATAACGGATTTCACCACCCAATCCGCGCGCATAAAGAGCGACCAGAAAGAGAAGTTTCCCGAGGTTATCGGCTCTAGGTTTGCAGATAAAATCGGCAAGGATATGAAAAAATCGAGGCTCACGGGAAGTCCTTGTGACGCAAGAGTGTGACAGCTTTTTGGCACGACAGACGCGCTGTCCAACTTAAAGCCCCGTAATAGTTGAGGCAAAAGTCAGCAAACGCACTGCAATTACTGGCCGGATATTCACCACGGCTTAAGAAAGAAAGTCTTAACCTTAAGAGGAATTCGTTTATGTGCGGCAGCAAATAAGGCGGCACGAATTGTGTTCGGCCTTATTCCTGACACGCGACGTTGCAATATGCAGAGTGCAACGGCTTGGAGACTTCTATGCGTATTTTTTTGACAGCCCTGTTGGCCACGTCGGCTTTGGCAGCGTGCAACACAATTCCTGATGAGCCGGTCAAAACCGTCGAAATCGTCGCTCAGCCAGTTGACACCTGCACCCCGATGAGTGCGCTGACGCGGGTCGTAATCCCGGCGAAAACCGAAACTTACTTTGCCATTACGGAAATCGAAAACCCGCCTTACGAACCCATTCAACGCACGGAAGAGATGACGCGAACTATCGAAGCGGAACGTGTCATCTTCGTCGATAGCGAAAACCGTGAAGTCACAGACATTTGCGACACTGAAATCGATCCTGACGGTATGACAGAGGTCGCGGGGGCCGGTTCTTAAAGCCGACACCGCCTCGCGATCACGTTAAGGCCAAAATATCTCAGGCCCAACTAGCTAAGACCCAACGCCTTCGGGACGATTTTACGCAATTCAAACTTTAAGACCTTGCCCGATCCACCGCGCGGGATCGCATCGATAACATGCAAATGGTTTGGCATTTTGTATTTGGCCAAACGTCCGTCCAAATGCGCTTGAATATCTTTAATGTCGCAGGACTGTCCCTCATTGAAGACAGCGACAACACAACCTGTTTCGCCCCAACGATCATCCGGCACCCCGATCACGGCGAGTTCAGCAAAGTTAGGCATTTCATAAAGAAGGCCCTCAATCTCAGCCGGATAGACATTCTCCCCGCCTGAAATATACATGTCCTTGACCCTGTCTTCGATATAAACGTAGCCTTCCGCATCCATTCGACCAATATCTCCGCTATGGAACCAGCCATCAGTGAAGCTCTTTTCATTGGCTTCGGGATTGCGCCAATAACCGGGGGTGACGGATGCGCCTTTGAACCAGATTTCACCCGGTTCGCCGCATGGCACTTCATTGCCGTCTTCATCGACGATCTTAATCCGCGAATGCGACAAAGCTCGTCCTGCACTGCCAATACGGTGCGGGATGTCTTCTGGACGAAGCATGGCCCCCGCCGCGCAGGTTTCCGTCATGCCATAGCCTTCTTGGATCGTAAGTCCCTTTGAAAGCCAGAAATGGGACAAAGGCTCTGGCACAGTTTCCCCGCCTGATAGGGCGGCCTTGATCCGGGAGAAATCGAAGCTTTCTAACTTCGGATGCACACGCATGGCGTTGAACGCTGCCGGAACCATGAAAAGAATTTGAATGTTCAGCACCGGATCGCTGATCGCCTGCAAGGTGCGCTCAATATCAAACATGCGCATGATTATGCAGGTCCCACCTGACCAGAGGGTTGGTAACGCCGTGACCTGCAAGCCGCCAATGTGAAAAAGCGGCATATTGTTAAGGCTGACCCGATCCGGTCCACCCTCCATCACGCGCGCCGTCCCGTTATTCGTGAACTCTATCATGCCGTGCGTAATGATTACGCCCTTGGGACGCCCTGTCGTGCCGGACGAATACATCAGCAGGCACTGATCCTCATAGCGTTGCGGATGAAAATCAAACCGCGGCGTCGCCGCGGCGAGCGCGCTCTCATACTCGCTGTCGCCGCCCATGCCTTGCGTATGAACCCAGTGCTCGACCGTCCCCGCAAGCGGCTTCGTCGCGTCTGCTAGCGCGCGGAAAGGCTCATCAACCAGGACGAGCTTGGTCTCGCTATCATTCAATATGTAGGCGAGTTCAGGCGGCGCGAGACGATAATTCATCGCCAGACAAATCGCGCCCATCCGCCAACAGCCAAAAATAAACTCCATGACGTCGGTGCTGTTCAGGCAGAGAAACGCCACCACATCGCCCGGCTTCACGCCCTTATCTTCAAGCATACCGGCGACGCGGCCTGCGCGTTCGTGAAGCTGGGTGTAGGTGAACTTTCGTCCCCCTTCGAGATCAATAAGCGCGGGAAAATCCGGCTTGGTCGATTGATGATATTCAACCCAGTCAATGACTTGGCTAACCTGATTGTGCATTGGCTTCATAATCATAACCCCATTTGCTTTACGGCGAGATCGCGCATGATTTCTTCTGACCCGCCCCCGATCGCGATGACGCGGACTTCGCGGTAGATCGTTTCAACCCGGTTGCCGCGTAAATATCCAGCCCCGCCAAGAATTTGCATGGCTTCTCGGGCGACATATTCCAGTTGTTGTGTGGCAAAGAATTTTGCCTTCGTGATTTCAGCGACCGGCATTTCACCTGCCTCAATCGTTGCACAAAGGCTCCATCCCAAAGCCCGCACAGCATCAATGCGAGAGCTCATTTCCGCGATTTTATGGCGTATCACCTGGTGCTTGATCAACTTTCGCCCAAAGGTCTCTCGCTCTTGCGCCCAGGCGATACTCTCTTCCAAGCACGCTTCCATCATACCGAGTGCAGTGCCAACCAGCGATAACCGCTCATAATTGAAATTATGCATAATTGAGAGAAAGCCGTAATTTTCCTGCCCCATCAGATGGCTTGCCGGGACACGGCAATCGTCAAAATATAAGGTCGCTTGACTGGAGGCCCACCAGCCCTGCTTTTTATCCAAAGCGGTTCGCGAAAAACCCGGCGCATCCGATTCCACAAAAAACAGCGAAATGCCACCAAGCCCGGCATCCCCCGTACGCGCGCCGACGACGAAATAGTCGCTTTCCATCCCGCCTGTAATGAAGGTTTTTGAGCCGTTCAGCACCCAATGATTGCCGTCGCGCTTGGCCGTCGTCGTGAGGTTAGCCACATCCGAGCCGCCGCCTGGCTCGGTAATGGCGAGGCTGCTGCCTTTGCGGCCGGCGATGACGTCGGGCAGGACCGCCTGCCGGATGTCTTCCACGGCTAACTTTTGGATCGGATCAAGACTTATTCCGCGCCCGCCAATCGCGGCCCCCACACCGCCAACACCGCAGCGAGAAATTTCAACAGCCGTATCAAACCGCATAAAAGGATCATCAAAGCCGAGTCCGCCATAGCGTTCGTCTATCCCGAAGCCCCAAATGCCAAGCGCGCCGAACTTTTCATGCAGGGACCAGGGGACTTCGCCGGCCTCATCCCACGCAAACATATTCGGAAAGACTTCGGCCGCGACAAAACGCCGGAGTGTCTCGCGATAGTCTCGACGCTCATCCGTCTCATGCGGATTAATCAGCATACACTCTCCCCAGAGTTAGCCTCCGTGATGACGTGATACGTGCGCTGTAGCAATGGCCAAGTGAGCCATAGCACGTATGCGTTTTCCTGCCGCTTCCTGCCGCGCTCTGCCGTTGCACGAAACGTCCTGACAACGAAAAAGGCCGTCCCAGTCTTACGCTGGAACGGCCTCTCCCCCGAAACGCGCCTATGGCGCGCCTCTCCCCCTATTGTTTGGAAATGCGCTTAGAAGTTTTTGCGCAGGCTCACGCCGTAAGTGCGTGGCTGGTTTGGATAGGCGTTGAACGTACCTGCCTGCACAACACCCGGGAAGGCGCTGGTGTAGGTTTCGTGGTTGAACAGATTGTTCCCCCAGACACGGACCGCGAGACCATTCTCAAGCTCGACGCCGAAAGAACCATTAAAGACGCTCGTATCGCGGGTCAGACCCGGGATATTGTCAACGATCGCCACTTCGTCTTCGTACTGATACTGACCCCGAATGAAGGCGGACATACCGTTTTCAAAGAGGTGCGTGTAGGTCGCAGAGGCTGAGAGTGCGATTTGGTTAATCCCTGCTGGCTGTTGGCCTGACAGGTCGCCATTGCCGTCAACAACACCGTCGGCGCGGTCAACTTCACTGCCCGTTACAACCGGAGCAGAGGTAAAGCTGTCATAGATCGGATCTTGGATCACACCGGCAAAGGTCAATGTTAGCGGTTCAATCGGCGTGAAGGTCGAATCAAACTCGAAACCTTGCGTCGACTGCTGACCGGCATTGGACAGAACGAAGCCCGTGCCTTGGAAGATGGTTGACTGGAAGTTGTTAACCGTCTGATCGAATAGCGCGATATTGATCGCACCCAATTCCCAACGCCCTTTGAAACCGATTTCAAAAACCTCAACCGTTTCTGGTGCGGAGAAGCGCGTGCCGAAATTACGACCCGTTGTTGGGTTGTAGCCATTCGGCAGCAGACCCTCCGCAGACAAAGCCGCTGCGTCCGCGAAGAATGGACGTGAGTCGCGCGTCAGGTTCCAGGACGACGCTTTGAAGCCTGTGGCATAGCTACCATAGACGTTCATGTTATTGTTCACTTCATAAGCCGCTTTCACGGAGTAAGTGAGCTCATCATCCTTCGTCCGGCCATCTTCGACAGCATTCGGGAAGGCCAAGAATTGTGGCTGGAATTGCAGCCCGAAGAGGCCCGCCAGTGGGTTGACATCTGGATCAAGGCTCGTGCGATCAATAGCCCCAGCACCCGCTGCGACTTGGGCTTGGAAACCTGCAAAGGCAGCAGCGCCAGGCGCGGTTATTGTCAAATCTGTTGGATCAACAAAACAGGCTGGTGACGCGGAAACAGTCGCAGCATTCGCTGGGCTAAACGGCAATGCGCCGAAGGGGGCGCCCGTTGTCGGGTCGATACAAGACTGGGCGAATGCCGGGAAATTCGCAGCTAGCGCACCGACCGTCAGAATTTGCAGACCGGCCGCACCTTCAAGATCAACATTACCAAAGACATCGGTGTTTACGGATGAACCGGAAACGTCTTTCTTATCTTCCGTGTAGTTCGCGCCTACTGAAAGCGTCAGGCGATCATTCACTTCGAAATCAAGCGTACCGAAGATGGAGAAGGCTTGGTTATCTTGAACGAAGGTTTCGTTGACACCCTGGCCTTCCGCGAAGAATGTCCCAGGAGCAAAGCCGAGGATCTGCTCAGTGCTTGCCAAACCCCCATTCGCCAATACTTCAAGGTAGCGACGTGTATCGGCGCCATAATCAAACCCAGAATCTTGGTCGATCGTTTCATCGAAGAAGTATCCGCCGATCATCCACTCTAGCTGGCTGCCGCCGTTTGATGTCAGACGCAATTCTTGCGTGAATGTATCCAACTCATTCGTCTGGAAAACGCCCGGCAGGATTTCGAGGGAGTTGTAGTCTGAGTCGTTAATATACTCGGATACGGTCTCACGATAGGCCGTGATGGAGGTCAGGGTCGCAAAACCCAGATCATAGTCGATCTGTGCGGACAAACCCCCATCGTCGATTTCGTTGAATGTCTCCGTGTCGACGAACGTCTCATAGGTGAACTGGTCTGCCGCACTTGGCTGACGACCACCCAGAAGGGCGATGACCTGACCCGCAGTAGGGGCGCCGGCGGCCAGCGGGCCCTCAATCGCAACACCTGTACCGCAGCAATTTTCAGCGATCGAGCTTTGGTCTGCGATCAAACGCACAGATAGATTGTCTGTTGGCTCCCAGAGAAGTTGTCCGCGCCAATTAAAGCGGTCAAGATTGTTCAAATCCTCGTCGACGCCCCCAATGACGTCGAAATAACCATCACGTTTTTGGTAACCCAAGCCCAGGCTGGCGGCGAGTGTATCGGTCAGGCCACCCGTAATATAGGCTTTGGCATAATTCTGGTTATAATTACCAATACCACCTTCAATGTAACCGGTTGTATCATATTGAGGGGCCTCCGTCACAATGCTGACAACACCAGCGGAGGCGTTTTTACCGAACAGCGTTGATTGTGGACCGGAAAGGACCTCGATGCGCTCTAGCGCAGGAAGGTCACTGATCTGCGCAGCCGCGCGTGAGCGGTAAACGCCATCAATGAAAAGACCAACAGCGGGTTCAATACCGTAGTTGTTACCGCCATTACCAAAACCACGAATAGTCAGTGTCGTGTTGGCGGAGTTTTGGAGCTGAGAAACACGGAAAGTCGGAACGACGGCTTGGAGATCTTTAATATCGAGAATTTGCGCCTTCTCGATCACATCGGCGGACGTTACCGTTACCGCAACAGGCGTGTCTTGCAATGTAGTTGCCCGCTTCGTGGCGGTCACGATAATCTCATCTTCGTTGAGCTGCGCCACTGCAGGCGTAGCGATGAGAGCAATAACAGCGGCAGAGGCCGCCATGCGCAATGAATGTTTGATCATGATTTTCCCGACTAAAATGGACCGCTTTTCCGCGGCTATTGATCGTGCGTTAATAAAGGCGAATAGCACCTGCAAGGTCATTTTCGGTTGCAACTGTAATCTTGTATGACCTTGTTGTTTTCAGGTCACAGGGTCGTAATTCGCATAAAACAACAGCGCCAAACCCAAGCCTCGCCCAAAACTTGGGCTTTGAAGGTCGACCACCCAATTTGGTGCACGTTTACGTTAACGTCATGCATTTTTGGAGGGCAACAGATTACGGATGAAGGGGGGAATCGCAGTCGGACCCCCTTCCTTTCCAGCCCTCGACCGTATTAGAGGCAGCGCAACTTATTCAGAAAACCTATTCAGGGGAGCTGCCTCATGGCCGAAGCCTTTATCTACGACGCCGTGCGCACACCACGCGGCAAAGGGAAAAAAGACGGATCACTGCACGAGATCACACCGCTACAACTCTCCGCCCAAGTGCTTGACGCGATCCCGACGCGCATGGGCATTGAAAAAGGCGAAGTTGAAGATGTGGCTTTCGGGTGCGTGTCTCCAGTCGGCGAACAAGGCGCAGTAATCACTCGCACAGCAATTCTGGCAGCGGGCTACCCCAACGAAACATCTGGCATCCAAGTCAATCGCTTCTGTGGCTCCGGCCTCGAAGCCACGAACATTGCGGCCGCAAAAGTTATGGCTGGCGAATGTGATCTGGCAATCGGCGGCGGCGTAGAGAGTATGTCCCGCGTGCCTATGGGCTCTGACGGCGGTGCCATGGTCACTGACCCGCAAGCCAGCTTTGACGCTTACTTCGTCCCCCAAGGCATCTCAGCCGACCTGATTGCGACAAAGTATGGTTTTTCTCGCGACGATGTCGATGCCTATGCCGTTGAGAGCCATAAGCGTGCGACGAAGGCCTGGGACGAAGGTCGGTTCAATAAATCCATCCTTCCGGTCAAAGACGTTATGGGTGTCGATATCCTCTCCAAGGACGAGACCATCCGCCCTTCAACGGATATGCAAGCGCTCGGTGCGCTGAACCCGTCTTTCGCGATGCTGGGTCAGAACTTCGGCTTTAACGATGTCGCGCAGATGCGTTATCCCGAAGTCGAGAAAATCAATCACGTTCACCACGCCGGTAACAGCTCCGGCATTGTGGACGGGGCAGCTGCCGTCCTGCTGGGTAATAAAGCTTCTGGCGAGCGTCTCGGCATGAAGCCACGTGCCCGCATTAAGTCTATGGCCTCCATCGGCTCAGAGCCCACAATCATGCTGACAGGCCCGGAAGTCGCCGCGCAAAAAGCCCTCAAACGCGCCGGCATGGAAAGCACGGACATCGACATTTACGAACTCAACGAAGCCTTCGCGGCGGTCGTGTTGCGTTTTATGCAAGCGATGGATGTCGACCACGACATTATGAACGTCAATGGCGGAGCGATTGCGATGGGTCACCCACTGGGCGCAACCGGCGCCATGATCCTCGGCACAATGGTTGATGAACTCGAGCGCGCGGACAAAGAAACCGCCCTCGTCACGCTTTGCATTGGCGGCGGTATGGGCATCGCCACAATCATTGAACGCGTTTAATCGCTTACACGAAGGAAGACTTACAAATGTCTGATTACACAACGTTTTCCGTCGACGTAGATAGCGACGGCATTGCACTCCTGAAGATTGACGTGCCAAACCAGGGCATGAACGTCATTGACGAAGCTTTGATGAAAGACCTCCCTGCTTTCATTGAAGAGTTTATCGCTTCAGAAGACATGAAAGGCCTCGTGATCGCCTCTGGCCGCGACAATGCCTTCATGGCGGGTGCGGATCTACGCATGCTGGAAAAGCAGTCTGGCGATCTTGATAAAGAAGCGTTTGAAGCCGGCATGACGCTCAACCGCGCCTTCCGCCGCTTAGAGACCGGTGGGCATACTGACCGTCAAATTCAACGCGAAGGCAAGAAAGCCAAGCCCGTCGCTGTCGCCCTTGAAGGCCTCGCCCTAGGCGGCGGTCTGGAGCTGGCTCTTGCGGGCCACTACCGCGTTGCCGCTGACAGCCCGAAGGTGAAGCTTGGCCTTCCTGAAGTCCTCGTTGGCCTCCTCCCCGGCGGTGGCGGGACACAGCGCGTCCCTCGCCTCATCGGTCTGCAAAACGCCGCGCAAATGATCACAACGGGTGCAAACCTCGACGCCAAAAAAGCGAAGATGCAAGGCCTCATCAATGACGTCGTAGAACCCGGCACAACCATCGGGGCCGCAACAGCCTGGGTCAAAGAGCACGCTGAGAAAGGCACGCTTCAGCCTTGGGACGTTAAGGGCTTCAAAGTCCCGGGCGGTGCCGGCGCGATGAACCCGAAAGCGGTGCAATTCTTTTCCGCAGCCAACGCCATGGCGTTGTCTAAATCCAAGGACAACTTCCCGGCCATCAAAGCCATTATGTCTTGCCTCTATGAAGGCACGCAATTGCCCATGACCAAGGCTGTGGAGATCGAGACGAAATACTTCCTGACGCTTTTCGCCAATCCGGTTGCGCAGAACATGATCCGCACGTTGTTCGTGAATAAGCAAGCCGCTGAAAAGGGCGCGGGTCGCCCTAAGGATGTTCCTCCTGTCGAAATTAAGAAAGTTGGCGTCCTCGGCGCAGGTCTGATGGGGGCTGGTATTGCGCACGTTACGGCGAAAGCGGGTCTCGAAGTGGTGTCTCTCGACCGCACGGATGAGGAAGCGCAAAAAGCCGTCGCCTATACCAAAAAGATTTTGGATAAGCGCGTGAAGCGCGGAAAGATGA
>CAZSUW010000012.1:0-26186 GCA_964610115.1 uncultured Algimonas sp. | reverse complement strand
AAAGATGTCGACCTCATCATTGAAGCCGTCTTTGAGCGCCCTGACGTAAAGGCCGATGTGATCAAGAAGACAGAAGCTGTCATTGGCAAAGACGTTGTCTTCGCGTCCAACACATCGACACTCCCGATTGGCGGGTTGGCGAAAAACTCTGTTCGGCCTGAAAATTTCATCGGCCTTCACTTCTTTAGCCCCGTTGAGCGTATGCCGCTGTTGGAAATCATTCCGCATGAAGGGAGCAGCGATCACGCTCTGGCTGTTGCGTTTGACTATAACCGCAAGATCAAGAAAACGCCGATCGTTGTAAAAGACGTGCGAGGCTTCTTCACGAACCAGGTCTTCCCGCCTTACATCAATGAAGCAGCCCTCATGGTCACCGAAGGTGTGTCGATGGCGCTGATTGAGAACAGCGCGTTGAACCTCGGCCTGCCGATTGGCCCCCTTGCCGTGTGTGATGATACCACGCTGAAACTCGGCTATGACATCATGCGCTCCACTCAAGAAGAGATGGGCAAAGATTACGTGCCAACCGGTATTGAAGACTTCATGGCCAATATGGTCACGAAATGGGATCGCGCGGGTCGTCGCTTTGGCGCTGGCTTCTATAACTATGACGAAAGCGGTAAACGCCTCGACCTCTGGAAGGGTATGACGGATCACTATCCGCTCCTCGAAAACCAGCCGACGCAAGAAGACGTGCAGCAGCGACTGCTCTACGCCCTGCTGGTCCCAAGCGCGCGGACTTATGCGGAAGGCGTTGTGCCAGATCCGCAGAGTGCTGATCTCGGTGCGATCTTCGGTCTGGGCTTCCCACCTTGGACTGGCGGCCCGATGAGCTATATCGACACAATTGGTCTGGATAAGTTTGTGGCGACGGCTGATATGCTGGCCCAGCGCCACGGCGCGCGCTTTATGCCGCCAAATCGCTTGCGCGAAATGGCGGAATCCAAGCAAACGGCTTACGGCCTCGCGGCGTAAGCTCACAAGAACAGCTAGAAGATTTTGGCCGCCCCAGAGATATCTGAGGGCGGCTTTTTTGTTTAAACAGCCACCTTCCCCGGAATGTGAGGCTGGGCTTTGTAACCGACGACTTTAATGTCTGCGAAGGCGAAATCCTCGATCTCTTTGACGTCAGGATTCAGTTTAAGCTTTGGCGGCTTCCCCGGCATACGCGTAAGTTGGAGCTTCACCTGCTCGAAATGGTTCGAGTAAATATGCGCATCGCCCATGGTATGGACGAAATCGCCCGCTTTCAGCCCACAGACCTGCGCTACCATCTCTGTCAGCAGCGCATAGCTCGCAATGTTGAACGGCACACCGAGGAAGATATCCGCGCTGCGCTGATAAAGCTGGCAAGACAAGGATGAGGGTTTCCCATCCGCGTCCGGCGTCACGTAAAACTGGAATAGCGTATGACAGGGCGGCAGAGCCATGCCTTCCACTTCTGCCGGATTCCAAGCCGAGACGATATGACGGCGAGAGAACGGATTTTCTCGGATGTTTTGAATAACGGATTGTAGCTGATCGAAGACCTTGCCGTCCGGCCCCTCCCAACGCCGCCATTGCTTTCCGTAAACGGGTCCGAGTTCGCCATTTTCATCGGCCCATTCATCCCAGATACGCACACCGTTTTCCTGCAGATAGCGAATATTGGTATCGCCCGCGATGAACCAGAGGAGCTCATGCACGATGGATTTACGGTGCAGCTTTTTCGTCGTCAGAAGCGGAAAGCCTTCCGCCAAATCAAAGCGCATCTGATAACCAAACACGCCGCGCGTTCCCGTTCCGGTCCGATCCATACGATCAACGCCGTTTTCCATCACGTGAGATAGAAGATCGAGATAGGCCTGCATGATGTTCGATTAACGCGGACAGTTAGACTTGCCAAATATACGGGCCAGTCATCCACGATAATGTCCGTTCAACAGGCTGTTTGCAACGCAGTGTCGATGAAGATCGTTATGTTGAGCGTGAAACCAGCGTTTCTAAGCACGCGTAAGACAACGCGAATCACAAAGTTTCTGTTCAAGCTTGCAGAACGTTAGGGCGAAAGACCCAATCGACTCGGCACCGAAACAGTTATTTGCAAAAGGCTATATTCAAAAGAGGCGGTGGATATTCACACTTATGAAGAAACGCATGTTACAAGCTGGGCGCTAACTGATCCGGCTATCATCTGCACGAATTCTCTAACGCGCTCACCCATAGACCCACTTATATGGGGTCGAAATGTTAACAGGCGCAGAGCCTGCGCGGCTTTACACGCAACCCGTAATTGTCGGCTTGACGTGTCCATACCTCGACAAACTTGCCAAGCGTTAAAATTAGGCCCTGTGGATATTAAGACACCTAAACAGCGCATTAACCCTATGAAATAACACACTGTTTACCCTGTTAGTTCAGCTCAGTGTCTCGTTGAGAGAAAACCGAACCCTGGGATTAACATGAGCCACCTGCGTGTCGTTGCCGACAATACGTCCAGAACGCATGAGGACATTGCAGATGTCCCGGCTGAGACGGCGGCTTTACCCCTGAACCAGATTCTGCAGGGCGATTGCGTCGACCTTATGAACAGCCTGCCGGAGAAGTCGGTCGACCTGATCTTTGCAGACCCACCCTATAATCTTCAACTTGGCGGCGATCTTTCGCGTCCGGACAATTCTCGTGTCAATGGCGTCACTGAAGACTGGGATCAATACGACACAATGGACGCTTATGACCTCTTCACCCATGATTGGCTGCAGGCCGCGCGTCGTGTGCTGAAACGCAATGGTTCCATCTGGGTTATGGGCAGCTATCACAACATCTTCCGGGTTGGCACAGTCCTGCAGGATCAACAATTCTGGATCCAGAACGATATAATCTGGCGCAAAACCAACCCGATGCCGAACTTTCGCGGGACACGCTTTACCAATGCCCATGAAACACTCATCTGGGCGACCAAGTCCGAAGATGCGCGCCCGACCTTTCATTATGATGCCATGAAAATGATGAATGATGGCGTACAAATGCGATCCGATTGGACCTTGCCAATCTGCACAGGTGGCGAGCGATTGAAAACAGAGGGCGGCACAAAAGCGCATCCGACGCAGAAACCGGAAAGCCTGTTGCACCGCGTGATCCTGTCTACCTCTAATCCCGGTGATGTGATCCTTGATCCCTTCTTTGGAACCGGCACAACAGGGGCCGTGGCCAAAAAGCTGGGCCGCCACTTTATCGGACTAGAACAAGACGCCGGTTATATCGCTCATGCGCGGCGGCGAATTGCTAAGGTTCGTCCCGCTGGTCGTGAAGCCATTAAGATTACACGCTCGAAACGATCAGAGCCCCGCGTTCCCTTTGCCCATCTGGTCGAGCGCGGGATGATTGATATTGGCGCACGTTTGTTCTCATCCAAGGGCACGATTTCTGCCCGCGTTCGCGCTGATGGCAGCCTGTCAACGGATGAGGGGTTTGAAGGTTCAATCCACAAAGTTGGCGCCCATGTAAATGATGCTCCATCATGCAATGGCTGGACCTATTGGCACTTTATGGGGCCAGAAGGCCTGACACCAATTGATGCGCTGCGAACGCAAATCCGCGCAGAAATGGCCTCTACAGCTTAGATTGAGCTTAGGTTTTCTCAGTGAAGTTTGGACGGGGCCCTTGTGGATGACCCCGCCCGCAATCTCTATGATGACCTTATTCCCGCTCTGTCCAGCACCTTTCTAAAAAGACTAGGCAAAGCCTCTTCCGATAGGAGAGCGACGTCGACCCACCTCCCCTCTCCAGGGAAATTTTTGTTAAATTCGCAAAGATGCACGTTTAAGTTCAATGCGAAGTGCGTAAAAACGTGTCGCACGGGGGCAGGTTTAGACTCCCAATCCGATTCGACAGGCGGCGTGAACGGCGGGAGAACATCGTCCCAAATCGTTGTTGGCACTTCCATCATGCCGCCGAGCAATCCTGTTTCCGGGCGGCGTCTTAGCCAGACCTGATGGTCTTTTATGGCAACCCAAGCATGGCCGTAGCGCTCTGGCAGAGCTTTTTTCGGCGCCTTCACCGGGTACTTTTCCGGATGACCTTGATTATAGGCGCCGCAATAGCGCTGCCAGACACACCGCTCGCAGGACGGTGATCGCGGCGTGCAGATCGTTGCGCCTAAATCCATCACCGCCTGACCATAGTCCCCGGGGCGATCCGTATCAGACAAAATAGCGGCCAGACGCTTTAACTCTTTTTTCGATTTCGGCAGCGGCGCTTCGACGCTGTGCAGGCGCGCCATGACGCGCTCCACATTGCCATCCACAATCGTCGTGGGCTCATCAAAGCAAATCGCGGCAATCGTCGAAGCGGTGTAGTCGCCAATGCCAGGCAATTTGATGAGTTCGGCTTTTGTGTCCGGAAATTCTCCGCCCGATCCAGCCACGATCTCCGCACATTTATGCAGGTTCCGCGCGCGGGCGTAATATCCCAAACCCGCCCAGTGGGTGAGAACATCATTAAGTGGCGCCTCCGCCAAGTCATTCACAGTTGGATAGAGGTTCAGGAATTTCAGCCAATACGGTGTGCCATGAGCGATTGTTGTCTGCTGCAGCATCACTTCCGATAACCAAACCGCATAAGGGTCAGGGCGACGGCCTTGCGCCCTATCTTTTGGCCGGACCCGCCAGGGCAGCTGCCGGCCTTCATGATCATACCAGTCGAGCAAAATGCGTCGCATCAAAGCTATATCTGACGGGCTCAGCTTCATTCACGCACAGCTGTGCGCTTTACCTCGCTCTTGCAAGCGCGCATGTGGGTAGGAATGGCTGATCCGTCAAAACGCCGCGCCTTGATCGAGCGCTATATCGAAGCGCGCCGCGCGCGCCCGCAAGCGCGACCCATACCGAGCGCCGGTCTGGCGGTTCACCGCGTGATGAAACCGCTCTCGAAAAGCAAATCGGGACAGCGCAAGACACGTGGAAGCTCTGCCCTAGCCCTCGCCGAAGTCTGGCCAGACATTATGGGACCCCGCTGGAGTAAAATCAGTACACCCGTGCGATTTCGAGCTTCCAAGCAAGGACGCACGCTATTGATCAACGCACCCGGACCGGCTGCCTCTCTCATCCTCGCCGCCTCAGGGCCTATCTTGGAGCGCATCAACACGCATTATGGCTCTGACTATGTCCAATCCTTGCAAGTCGTGCAGACTAAAGCGCTCCACCCTAACACGTCTTCGCGAGCCAAACGCGGCTTGACCCCTCAAGAAGAAGACCGCCTGCAAACAGGTCTGGGCAGAATAAGCAATCCGCGTCTAAAGAAGGCCTTAGGGGATTTGGGGCGAGAGGTCATGAGGAACCAGCCATAATGCGCAGTCTTTATTCGTCACTCATCATCATTTTGAGCGCCTTGGCGTTTAACCTATCTTCGCAGGCTTTCGCGTCAGACCCGGCAACGGCGTCTGGCGTCGACTATGTTTTCTATGAGGCGCCCGGTGACCACACGCTTGGTGCAGATGAGGCACCAAATACACTCATCATCTACGCATCGAATATGTGCCCGCATTGCCGCGACTGGTTTGTTGATGAATGGCCATCCGTTAAATCCGACCTTGTCGAAACCGACAAGGTCCGCGTGGTTTTCCGACCATTACCCAGCGCCCCGACGCAGCTTTCCATGATTGGATTTATGATCGCGGAATGTGGAGGCGCCGAAAATTACTTCGCGAACATCGAACATCAATTTGATCGCCAATCGACCATACACGAAAAAATGCAAGCTGGCGGTCTACGCGAAGAATATGCGGGCATTGCCGCCAAAGCTGGATTAGCCGACGAAGAGGCCATGAATATCTGTCTGACCGACGAAACAAAACTGGCCAAAATTCATGCCGCCGGAGCGCGGGCAAATGCGGCCGACATTAACAGCATTCCGGGCTTTATTCTGAATGGAAAAGTTCTGAACGGGCAACAAACAGCCGTGACCCTTGCGGCGGCCTTACACCCTTAACCACAGCTATAAGCAGCTTATCGCTGCACAGTCCACAGATCGCAACGGCTCAGAAAAGCGCGTGACTTGCCCTCGCCGCCTGCAATTGGGAAGAGAGTAACTATGAAACATGTGATTCGCACATTGGCCGTGCCCGCCATCGCCGCCTTCCTCGCGGCCTGCAGCGGGGGCGATAACGCCACCAATTCGACCGCCAACACCGCTGGAGCGGTTGCCGCCGAGAAAGATTATCTCTTCGAAGACGATTACATTCTAGGCGATGTGAATGCTCCCGTCACATTGATGGAATATGCCTCTGTCGCCTGCCCCGCCTGCGCCAACTGGCACGCAACAGTCTATCCAGAGTTTCGCGAAAAATATGTTGAGACTGGCAAAGTCAATTACGTTTTCCGCCCCTTCCCGACCCCACCTTTGCAAATGGCCGATACGGGTCACTTGCTCGCCTATTGTGGCAAGCGCGAAGACTACTTCACCAACATTAAGCTCCAATTTGATCGCCAGCGGCAGCTAATCGATATGCTGCAAAACGACCGTGGCCGCGAAGCCTATATCAGCCTCGCCCAAGCGTCTGGACTTAGCGAAGACGAGTTCATTAGCTGCCTGCAAAATGAAGACATCCGGGAGCGCTATGAGACTGTGGTACAAAGCGGCATTGATCTTGGCGTTACAGGTACGCCGACCTTTTTCGTCAACGGCGAGAAGGTCAGTGGTTTCCTTTTAGAAGACCTAGAGAAGGCAATCCTGCCGGCGCTAGGGGAAACCGTTTCAGAGCCGGAGGCTGACACAGACTCCGCGCCTGGCGAGTAATCGCTGACATGGGCTCACTGGTCTTTGAAAAGATCACGCTGACGGGCTTTAAGTCCTTTGTAGAGCCGACTGATTTTATCATTGAGCCGGGCCTGACGGGTGTTGTCGGCCCCAATGGCTGCGGCAAATCCAATCTCCTCGAGGCCATTCGCTGGGTCATGGGTGCCAATAGCGCCAAGGCTATGCGCGGCAAGGCCATGGACGACGTTATTTTCTCCGGCACACGTCAGCGCCCGGGCCGCAACCAAGCCCATGTCACCCTTCACATTGACAATAGCGCCCGCATCGCTCCGGCGGCGTTTAATGACATGGACGCATTGGAAGTTCAGCGTCTGATCACCAAAGGCAAAGGCTCGACCTATAAGATCAATGGCAAGACGGTTCGCGCAAAAGACGTCCAGCTTCTCTTCGCAGACGCCAGCACGGGGGCAAACTCACCAGCGCTCGTTCGGCAAAACCAAATCAGCGAGCTGATCGCCGCTAAACCCGCCAATCGTCGCCGCATTTTGGAAGAAGCCGCCGGAATAAGCGGCCTGCACTCGCGGCGTCACGAAAGCGAGCTGCGGCTGCGCGCCACAGAGACTAATCTCGAACGCCTTGAAGATATTATGGGCCAAATTGAAAGCCAGCTTTTGTCGCTGCGGCGTCAATCGCGTCAGGCCGCCCGATATAAACGCCTCGCTGGCGAAATTCATGAATATCGCGCTCTGCTTTGGCTGAAGCGTTGGAAAGCCGCCCTAGACGCCTTGGCCGGGGCGCAAGATGCGCTAAAGGCCTGCGAAACCAATGTCCAAGATAGCGCCCTCAAAGCGACCGAAGCATCGCGTCAGGCGGCAGAACTTTCTGGATTGCTAAAACCCAAACAAGAAGAACAACTGATCGCTGCCGCTGTCCTCGCCCGGTTAAACGCGGCCAAGGAGGCGCTGGAAAACGAGGAAAGTGCTGCCAAATCGGAGCTAAAGAAACTTGAGAGCCAAGTCAGCCAGCTCCTCTCTGACATTGAACGCGAAGCCGGTATCGTTTCTGACGCCGAAACGGCCGAAGCCCGACTGCAAATCGAATATGACTCCCTGAGCTCAGTTGGCGATCAATCTTCGGCTTTGAATGCCGCGCGCGACGAAGCCGAAGCGGCGATTAAAACGCGCAACGCAATCGAAGCAGAACTTAGCGAAGTTACAACCCAAATGGCCACACAAACGGCCCGGGCTGAAAGCGCATCCAGAGAATTGGAGCAAAGCGAGCGCCGCCTCGCCCAGCGTATTCAAGAAAAAGAAGACGCGCACGCCAAACTGAACAACCTGTCGGGCGATAGCGGGGCCTCCGCCAACCTCTTTGCCGCCTCCGCTACGGATGCGCGCCGCGCCTTGGACGGCGCGAAAGAGAAAGAAAGAGGGGCGGCACAAGCTCGCAATGCCGCGGATGAAGCCGACCAAATTGCGCGCGACACGCTTTCAGAAGCGAAATCGGCCCTCGGCACACTCACCAGCGAACGCGCTGCACTGGAACGGATTGTCAAACGCGCGGAAAGCGACGCGGCGACAGCTTTATCCCGCCTGACCGTTATGACCGGCTATGAAAATGCCCTTGCGGCGGCATTGGGCGAGGATCTGGATGCGAGTATCGGTGGGACTGCGCCAATGCGTTGGACGGGTGCGGACGCTGTTAACCAATCGTTGCCCAACGGGTGCATTCCCTTGTCGGATTTGGTTGAAGGCCCCAGCGAATTGCTCGCTCGACTGTCTCAAATCGGTGTCATTGATGACGTCCGCGGATTGCAAGACCAGCTCGCCCCTGGCCAAAGACTAGTCACCGTTGATGGTCATGTCGTGCGTTGGGACGGGTTTATTATAGAAGCCGGGGCTGAAACAGCGGCTTCTGTTCGTCTGAAACAGCAAGGCCGCCTGCAAGATATGATCGGCGAAATCGAAGAGGCAGAAGCGGCGCTAGCTACGGCTCAGTCGGCATTCGATGCAGCACGGATCAAGCGGGATGCTGCACGCGAAGCCGCACAATCTGCCCGCGCCGCCCTACCCGAGCTCGAGAGACAAGAACGCGCCGCGACAGCTGCTCTCGCTCAATATGAAACCGACATTGCACGCGAGACCGCGCAAAAGCGATCACTTGAAGACCGTATCGAACGCTTAGAGGCAGAGATAAAAGAACTCACACAACAGAAAAACAGTGCGCAGGACGCTGTTAACGGGGCGGACCAAGACGAGACACTCGCCCCCAAGCGCGACAGTCTAAGAGAGGCACTCATCGAAGCGCGCTCGGACGCTGATGAAGCCAACACCACCTATAGAAGTCTGAAAAACGCCATTGATGCACGAGTAGCACGCTTGAAAGCCGTGGAATCTGAACGGGCGGACTGGGCGCGGCGGCGTGAACAGGCAGGATCGCGCGTGCTGAGCCTGCAAGGCCGCCGAGATGCAGCCGAAACCGCCTTGCGCGCGGCCACGGAGGGCCCGGATGTCTTCGAAGATCGCCGAAATAAGCTTTTTGCTGATCTCGAAGACGCCGAAGCCCGACGGTCTTCTGCCGCAGATGGACTGGCCAAAGCGGAAGCCGCATTACAGGAAGCAGAAATTCAGGCGCGCGACTTGGAACGTCTTGCCGGTGAAGCCCGTGAGGTCCGCGCCGCTGCTGAAGCCCGTTTGACAGCCGCACAAGACCGTGTGGCAGAGACGAAAGCTCGCGTGAACGAGACACTCTCTTGTGAGCCTTCCCAGTTAATGGATCATCTGGGTGAGCTTGATCCTGGTTCAAAGCTTTCAGAACATGATATTGAGAAAAAGCTAGAACGCCTGGCCAGCGAAAGAGAACGCCTGGGATCTGTCAACTTACGCGCTGATCAGGAAGCGGAAGAAGCGGAAGCCAAAATCGCCGAAATGGCGACGGAACGCGACGATCTCTTGGCCGCCATCCAGACCTTGCGAGAGGGCATTGATGAGCTTAACACAGAAGGCCGAGAACGGCTTTTAAAAGCGTTTGAAGTCGTCAACGAACACTTTGCCAAATTGTTTGTGACGCTCTTTCAAGGCGGAGAGGCCTGGCTGGAGCTCACGGAAAGTGATGACCCTTTGGAAGCAGGACTAGAGGTCTACGCCCGTCCACCGGGTAAGACGCAAAAGCCGATGAGCTTACTCTCCGGCGGTGAACAGGCGCTCACAGCGACAGCGCTGATCTTTGCGGTCTTCTTGTCCAATCCCGCGCCCGTCTGTGTCTTGGACGAAGTCGATGCACCGCTGGATGATTTTAATGTTGGCCGTTATTGCGATGTCCTTGATGAGATGAGCCGCCTCACGGACACAAAATTTATCGCCATTACCCACAACCCCGTCACGATGAGCCGCATGGACCGCCTCTTTGGCGTGACAATGGCCGAGCAAGGCGTAAGCCAGCTTTTGAGCGTTGAATTAGAAAAAGCCGAAGCGCTTATTGCGGCGGAATAGATCAGATCAAGCTTCGCGCCATCCAGCGACTCGCGACCTTACCTGCGGCTTTCTGCAACACCTTGACGACCCTCTAGGTAAGCCATTGTTTTCAAAGCGTTTCCACTCACATCCCATTTGTTGACTTCCCCCACCCCCTTCGTTAGGTAGGCGGCGCTTTTGGAGGGGTCTGTTTTGTGGCCCTTTTATAAGTGGAACGCGTAATTTTCATGCCCGAACGAAACGGACAGTCCGACACACCCGCATCTGATCTTGACGAACTCGAGAGCAAGCTAAAAGCCGCCCGCGCTCGTCGCGAAGGCTCAAAGCAGAAAGATGAGGATCGTGACAATTCGATGCTCGGTATGGCATGGCGATTAAGCACGGAGCTTCTGGCTGCGGTTTTAGTTGGGTTTCTGCTCGGTTATGGGGTGGATACGCTTCTTGGGTCGCGGCCATGGGGTACGCTAGTCGGATTGGCTTTCGGCATTGCGGCGGGATTTATGGGTGTTTTTCGCACGGCAGCTGCCATGGACGCGAAAAACGCAGACATCCCGATCGGCGATGACCTTCCTCCGGATAGCAGAGACGAGATTTAAGAGGAGCGGGACGTGGCATCGAGCCCCATGGACCAGTTCAAGATCGACCGTGAAGTCGACTTGTTTACGATCTTCGGTCAGCAGATTAGCTGGACGAATAGCGCCTTCTGGATGGTCATATCGGTCATTCTGATCGTCGTCTTTTTCCTACTGACACTTCAAAAAAAGCTGATCCCTGGCCGTATGCAGAGCCTCGGCGAGCTTTGCTATGAATTCATAGCGGATATGGTGCGAGACACTGTCGGTCCCGAAGCCATGCGCTTCATGCCGTTCATTTTTACACTGTTTTTCTTCATCCTCGCCGCAAATCTGATCGGCATGAACCCTTATGCATTTACTACGACCTCTCACCTTGCCGTAACAGCGGCAATGGCCGTCTTTACGATCCTCGTGGTTATCGTGGCTGGCATTTACAAAAACGGGCTAGGTTGGTTCAAACTCTTTGCGCCAGCAGGTTTGCCGGCCTTTATGTACGCTATCATTGTCCCGATTGAGATTGTCTCTTTCCTCGCGCGCCCGATTACACTGGCCGTACGACTGTTCGCCAATATGACAGCCGGACACATCATGCTGAAGCTATTCGCTATCTTTGCTGCCTATCTGGCGACAAAGGGCGGCATTACAGCCCTCGGAATCATCCTACCCGTTTTCGCGACGATGGCGATCGTCGCACTGGAATTTCTCGTCGCCGCACTTCAGGCCTTTGTTTTCGCCATCCTGACCTGTGTTTACCTCAATGACGTTTACCACGTCGAACACCACTAACCCCTAACACCCACCCCTCACGACAATAGTGACTGCTTAAAACGGAGAATCCATCATGGAAGCAGAAGCCGCAAAATTCATCGGTGCTGGTCTGGCATCATTCGCGCTCGTCGGTGCCGGCCTTGGTATCGGTTCGATCTTCTCGAAATATCTGGAAGGGGCATTGCGCAACCCATCTGCCGCTGCCGGCCAGCGCACCAACCTGCTGCTCGGCTTCGCGCTTTGTGAAGCGACAGGCCTGTTTGGCTTCGTTCTGGCAATGATCATCCTGTTTGCTTTCTAAGCAACAAGACTGACCAAAACCTCATAGAGGGCACAGCCTATGTTAGCTGAACCTGCAAAATATGAAGACGCGGCCACTGCATCAATTGGCATGCCTCAGCTTGACGTTAGTAGTTGGGCCAGCCAGATTTTCTGGCTGATTATCTGCTTTGCTGTGCTCTACTTCGCGCTGTCGCGTTTTATCCTTCCTGCGCTTCGCGACACGATCGCGACGCGCTCTGACCGCGTCGCCGATGACCTCGATTCGGCGTCTCGCATGCAACGAGAGGCGGAAGAGGCCGAAAAAGCCTACAACACGTCACTCCGCGACGCCCGAGCCAAGGCCAACAATGTTGCGGAGTCAACGCGCCGTTCCATAGATGAGGAAGTCGCGGCCGAATTAGCTGCGGCTGATGCGGAGGCCGATTCACAAGCTGAATTGGCCGAAGCGCGCATAAAAGCTATTAAAGCGGGGGCCTTATCCAAACTCGATGACGTCGCGGCAGATGTCGCCACATCATTGATATCAGAACTGACCGGTAAATCTGTGCCGACGAAAACCGTTCTCGCCGCAGTTCGGAAGGGTTAGTCTCATGACCTTTGAGCTTATTTACGCAACACCTGGAAAACCTTTTTACCTGCAATCTGAGTTCTGGGTTCTTATCCCCCTCATTCTGTTTTTTGTCCTTCTTTTGTGGAAAGGGGCGTTCAAGGCCATGGGGGGTGCATTGGACTCCCGCGCGCAAGCCATTTCTGATGAGCTAGACGAAGCGCGCCGTTTGCGTGAAGAAGCGCAAACGCTTCTCGCGTCTTATCAACGCAAGCAGGCCGAAGCCGAAGAGCAGGCTAAAGAGATTGTTGAACGCGCACGTCACGACGCCGAAGTTATGGCGACAAAGGCGCGCGCCGATCTCTCTGACCGTATTGAACGGCGCACAGCCCAAGCAGAAGCCAAAATTGCATCAGCTGAAGCCCAAGCGCTCGCAGAGGTTCGCGCAAAAGCGGCAGATCTTGCCGTCAATGCCGCTGAAGATTTGATGCGGTCCAAGCTAACAGCCGCAGATAAGTCGCGATTCTTCAAAGACGGACTTACCCAAATCGGTGACGCTCTTAATTAATCGCGATTACGTCTCGGTTCTATCGACAAACCCGCTTCAAGCGGGTTTTTTTGTCTTAGTTGGAAACTTATTCTGAGCCAAGACGTATTGAAACTATCGTTCAAAAACAGAGAGAACGCATTTCACGGCTCACTTTCAACCTGAGTAAAATTATCGTTTATCGATAATTTTCTTGAAATTGGAGCTGTAATCGTGGTACGCAACCTTATGACAAATTTTAAGCGCCCTTCTTTTTCGTTAGTCGCAGTCGGTACAGCGGCCCTTCTCAGCTTGCCCTTAACCGCGACAGCTCAGACTGTTCAAACCCTGCAAGCCACGCCTGCGTTAGCGAACGCTCACAATGAGGTTTCGATTACCCAACATTTCACGCCACGGGCAACTAGCAGCCAACGTATTGATTTCGATATTTGGGATGCTGCCTTAAAAGAATTTGTCTTATATGGCGGCCCAAGCTTGCGTAAACGCGCACGTAGACCGCAAGCCCTTGTCGGCTCGCGTTTCGTGCACGGTCACACATCACCTTACCGAATGGAAGGTAATCGCATCGTCTATGAATTCATGAAGGATGAGTTCCAGGACAATCTTGAGTTATACGTCCAAGACCTGATCGAAGTCGGCAACCGGGTTGATATTCCGTCTTTGCCTCGGAATGAGCAACTCGCCTACTGGCTTAACCTTCATAACGCACTGATCATCACAACGATTGCCGAAGATTACCCGGTCTCCAATCCCTCACGCATTAAAGGCGAAGATGGGCTGCGTTTACACGACACAAAGCTCGCGACAATTGACGGCATTGCCCTTTCGCTTCGGGATATTCGCGAGAACATTGTCTATCGCCATTGGCGGGACCCCCGTGTCATTTACGGTTTTTTCCACGGCGATGTCGGCTCACCTTCAATCCAACGTAAGGCGTTTACAGGTGACAACGTCTTTTCGGTTTTGACCTATTCCGCCGATGAGTTTGTAAACTCACTGCGAGCCGTTGAGTTACGCAACAATGCTGTGCATGTGTCCCGGCTCTATAAAGATGCCGCCCCTTACTACTTCCCTGATTTCGAGAAGAATGTCCGGGCGCATCTGAAACAATATGCGCACGGCGAAACAAGTTCAGACCTTAATGACGGGACAGGCTTTTTGAAGGTGGCTAGCTATGAAGACGTTATTGCTGACCTAACCGCAGGTGATGGCAATCGCAGACCTATTAGCAATGTCGTGTCACAAGATGCGCGATCTTGGGGCAGCAACAATTCAACAATCGACCGCGCTCTACGTGAACATCGACAGAAACGCGAAGAACTGCGCCGCAACGGTCTTTCGGGCGTCGTCATTATTGAAGATATTGAGACCGACCCTGAACAAACGGAGCCACCAGAGGTCGAATAGAGACGCCCGTCTCAGACCGTTTTCGACCATGACTTCAGCCTGATTGTCAGGTAACATAGATTATGCGCAGGATCGTTCCCGCTTTTTTGATGATCGCTTTTTGCGCGACGCCCGCCGCCGCGCAGCTACGCCCCATGGTTTATACTGAAACCACGGTGGAGACATCTCCTGCTCAAGCCTATACGGATTGGACAGTCGCTGACCGCATAGACGATTTTTTCGCCGCGACAGCCACGATAGAAGCGCAGCCTGGAGGCCTCTACGAACTTTGCTTCGCACCAGATGCCCCGAAAGGGTCCTGCGGGAATGATGAAGGCCGCATACTCGCCCTCCAAGAGGGCCGTATGTTATCCTTTACCTGGGCTATGCCGCCTTACATGCCTGAAATCCGGCCGCACCTAACCGTCGTGCAGATCCTGTTCGAACCGGTCGGTGATGAGAAAACACGTATCCGACTATTTCACACAGGGTTCGGCCACGGAGAAAAGTGGTCAGAAGGACGCGATTATTTTGCCAAAACTTGGCCAATCGTTCTAGAAAACTACCGCGAGGATGTCTCGAACGCGGGCTGAGGCACGACTTTCAATGTCACAGACAGTTCGGCACTATCGAAGCGATCCTTAAGGCTGACAACGGCATCAACGCTCAGATAGGACCCTACCACCCAGAGCGAGGGATATGTCGTTGTCACATCTATGCTCCGCTGCTCGACGATGCGCTCTGGACCGCCTTCAACGCCCCGTCCCAAGCGAGCATGACGCTTTGATGTCGAGCCGGATAAGCTCTTACGCTCGCCAGCGCGGTGAGTCCTGAATATCGTCCTTCAGGTGGATTTCCGCCGTCCTTTAACATTTTCCAAAGAGCGTCGCGAGCGGCTTTCAACTCTTCAAGGGTAGCACCGTTGATCGCACCCATTAGGATCGCCGCGCTTGCCTGCCCCAGGGCGCAAGCCCGCACGCGAACCGCCGCATCTTTGACAACTGCGCCGTCCATTTCGACGTCTATTTCAAGTTCCGAGCCGCAAAGCTTACTTATCACACGCGCTGTCCCGTGCGGCTCTGTCAGGCGTTCGGCTCGCAACTGTCCCGCTAGGCCAAGAATATCAGTACTATATAGATCGTCTAGCACACCCCTTATGTAGGGGCGCTAATAGTCTTCGTCTACATGACGCTCAATCTTATGGATTGTGTCCGGGATGATTTCATAGGTGTAAGGCAAATAAAACCCAAGGCTTAGATCGCCCGCGCGTAGGCTTTTCAATTCCCCATGAATACCCGTCAGTGTGGCGCGATAATTCGGCCCCATAGCCTCTGTCACGGCGCGAATTTCACGGGTGATCAATCCAAGAACTCTGGGTCTATATTGGTTTGGATTGACGACACTCACTGTGACTTCATCGGTCGCCTCAACAGTCACGCGGCCTTTTTCCTCAATCGTATCAATAAAGGACTGCAATTCGGTCGCCAGCGCAAACGCATCGGGCACATTATCCGGAATCGGTGTTTTCACCTGCAGGAAAGCGATCGAGGTATCTGGGCGTGAACCACCGCGCACGGCCTCATCGAACAGAGCGGGCGAAAGCGGGCGAACAATATTCCCATCGACAAAGGAAATTTCGATTGTGTCGTCCTCTTCAGCGGCCGCTAACATGGATTGGATGGTTTCTGTGATTTCGCGGTACCGGGTAATCCCGTCCCGATCATCGCTTTCGACAGCCACTTCCAGCAAGAGGTTATCGCCCGGCACAATCAAAATCTGCCCCGGCAGGTCTTCGGCTATCCGGCTTCCTGTGACAATAATCTCATCAAATTCCTGCGCGGCGGCGCTAAACCCCATCAAAGCCGCAAGTGTAAACCCAAGAAGAAACCGTAGCATAGAGATCGACTATCGCTTTTCCGTCCTAGCCCGCAAACAATTTAGCCTAAAACGCGAATCTCCATGCGGAAACTGCGCCGTTCTTTCTGCAACTCAAGCCTCGCCACTCCTCATAGTTGCCCCTATGTTCCGCCCATCGTGAACCGACCCGAATCATTTGAACCTGCGCCTCCCGCGCCCCGTGCTGGCTCAATCAGTCAGCGCGCCATGGTCCGCCCTGCGGCAGTCGAGGAGGCTCGCTACCTAGACGGCCTGAACCCAGAACAACGCCAAGCCGTGCTAACGACGGAAGGCCCACTTCTGGTCTTAGCGGGGGCTGGCACGGGCAAAACCCGCGTATTGACCACGCGGCTCGCGCATATACTCAACCAACGCCTCGCCTTCCCGAGCCAAATCCTCTGCGTGACCTTCACGAATAAGGCCGCGCGGGAAATGCGCGAACGTGTGGGTCAGGCGATTGGCGAAGCGGTTGAGGGCCTGCCTTGGCTCGGTACATTTCATTCCATTGCAGCGAAGATTCTGCGCATCCATGCTGAACTTATTGGCCTGAAAAGTACGTACACCATTCTCGATACGGACGATCAAATTCGCTTGCTAAAGCAAGTGATCGAAGCCGAAGGGATCGACAGCAAACGCTGGACCGCGCGTTATATGGCCGCGCTGATTGATGGCTGGAAGAATAAAGGCCTGACGCCGGACAGGCTGGGCGCAGATGATGGCTTTGCTTTCGCTGATGGCAAAGGCGTTAAGGTCTACCAGATTTACCAAAACCGTCTGAAAGTGCTCAACGCCTGTGATTTCGGCGATCTCTTGCTACACAATATAACGCTATTGCGTGATCATCCTGACATCCTGAAAAAGTACCACGACAAGTTCCGCTACATACTCGTCGATGAGTATCAAGATACGAATGTCGCGCAGTATCTATGGCTGCGATTACTCGCCCAAGGGTCCAACAATGTCTGCTGCGTGGGTGATGACGATCAATCGATCTATGGATGGCGCGGGGCAGAGGTCGATAACATCCTTCGCTTTGAAACGGATTTTCCGGGGGCCTCTGTCATTCGCCTGGAGCGAAATTACCGCTCGACAGAACATATTCTAGGCGCGGCCTCTGGCCTTATCGCGTCCAATAAAGACCGGCTCGGTAAGACGCTTTGGACCGAGGATGAAGGCGGCCACAAAGTCACGGTTGCGGGCGTCTGGGACGGACCGGCCGAAGCTAGGATTATTAGCGGCGAGATCGAAAACTGGAAATCGCGCGGTCGGTCTTACAACGATGTCGCGATCCTTGTCCGCGCGTCTCGTCAGATGCGCAATTTCGAGGAGCGCTTCATCCAACTCGGACTGCCCTACCGGGTTATTGGGGGTCCACGCTTTTTCGAAAGACAAGAAATCCGCGATGCGCATGCTTATGTGCGGACGCTAAAATCCGACACCGATGACCTCGCCTTTGAGAGGATCGTCAATGTGCCCAAGCGCGGAATTGGCGCGACAACAGTCAAGAAGCTTCAAACCGCGGCGCGCGCGATGAATGTCAGCTTGGAAAGCGCCACACGAACTTTGATTCGCACTGATGAAATTCGCGGTCGGGCACGATCCGCGCTGCGCGCCTTTATCATGGATTTGGATCGCTGGCGCGCAGAAGCAGAGAACATCAAACACACGGAAATGACCGAACGCATATTGGACGAGTCCGGCTACACGCAAATGTGGAGGGACAATAAAGATGCCAAGAGCCAAGGTCGGCTAGAAAACCTCAAAGAACTGATCAATGCGATGGGCGAGTTCGACACGCTGGAAGCCTATTTAGAGCATGTCAGTCTTGTTCTCGATGTGGAAAGCGGGCCGCAAGAGGATGAAATCAGCCTGATGACACTCCATTCGGCGAAGGGTTTGGAGTTTCCGCTCGTCTTTTTACCCGGCTGGGAGGAAGGTACCTTCCCGAGTCAGCGCGCCCTTGATGAAAGCGGACTCGCCGGTCTCGAAGAAGAGCGTCGCCTCGCCTATGTCGGGATCACGCGCGCGCGGGAAATGGCAAAAATCTACTTCGCATCCAATCGCCAAGTCTATGGCAGTTGGCAAAGTAGCCTCCCCTCTCGCTTTATCGACGAATTACCAATCCAGCATGTCGAAGTGGAAAGTGAGTCCGGCGGCTATAATCCGTCGCTTGTAATGGATCGCGTCCAGGAAGAATTTGGCCGCAGCTTTCAAAATGCGCAAAGCGCCGGGCGCTCCTCTCCGGGCTGGCAACGCTATCAACGCAATAAAGACCGACAATATGGTCGAGAACCGAGAGAAATTGAAGGTCATGCCGTGCGCCGCCCCGCCAAAGGCAAGACTTCCAATTACAAAATCGGCGAGCGGGTCTTTCATCAAAAATTCGGCTATGGCGAAGTCATGGAAGCGGATGGTACAAAGCTAACGGTCGAATTTGACAAGGCGGGCGAAAAGAAAGTTCTGGACGGGTTTGTTGAACGTGCATCCGCTATTTAAATTTTTGCGCGTCTGGCTCGCACTTGGAATGGCACTTGGCGTATGCGCTTGCGCGACGAACAATAAAGTCGATTACGAACTCCTGCAAATTAACACGCTAAGCTCTCCCCAAAAAGGTGACGGCAGCTTTCAGGGTCTCGAATTCCTCGCAAAGCCTTCGCCGGGGACGAACAAAACGCGCGTCAATATTCTTTATCTTCACGGTATCGGTTATACTGAAGATCGAACGGCAGATGCACTGGCCTCAGATTTCCTGTCTGGCATTGCACGCGCCTATGACCTTAACGCGAGCGACGGATTGGTCAGCGCGCTTTGTGGTGAAGGCGGTAACTCTCTGTTCCTCAATGCAGAACGCCCTGTGCCGTTCCGGACGATCCTGCCCGATAGCCAGTTGCAGCTTTCACGCCTGGCCTGCATGGACAAACAGACCCTGGATATTGGCGAAGATATTGAATTCGTTCTCTATCGCGTCTTTTGGGACACTGTATTTTGGGATGCCTTGCAATATCCCCATGTCGGGCAGGATGATGATCGCGGCACGTCTGAGGTCATGGCGCAAGAACGGCAGAAATATAATCGGATACTAAAGGATGATTTGGTCAATTACGGCTTTTCTGACGCGGTTATGTATCTAGGCGAAGCGGGCGGATTGATCCGTGAAGCGGTCCGTGGTGCCATGTGCGTTGCGGCAACGGACGCAGCAGGCGACGGCTTTGCAAGCGGTCAGATCATCAACGCGGCTGAAGCTTGCGCCGAAACCGCGGCACTGGCCGAGAATACCGCCCCCTTTGCCTTTGTGACGGAAAGCCTGGGCAGTAAAGTCATCTTCGACGTCATGCGCGATGTTAGCACGGATGGGCGAACAACCGTACATGACACAATGATCGCAGGAAGCGAGACGTTTATGCTTGCCAACCAAATTGCGCTATTCGGCCTGTCCGACCTTGGACGGGCACAAAAGCGAATGCCAGATCTTGGCCCAGAGCGCCCGTCATTTATCGCAATTTCAGAGGTCAATGATTTCCTCAGCTATGAAATCATTCCATTTTTGGAACAACTCTATCGCAATAGTTATCGACCCAATGGCGTCGCGTCATCCATACCCATTTCAGCACGGCCGGGCCTTGTCCGCGAATTCGGTTTCAATGTTGTGGATGTTCGTACGCGCTTCGCGGACAAGATTATTCCGGTCGTGGGTAGCTTTGTTGATCCCAAAGACGCGCATACGGGCCATGCGAAACAGCCTGAACTGATGAAGTTGATTTTATGCGGTGCCGTAAACGGAAAGCCAAATACTGACGGTTGCTTAGCCGTCAACACACCCGATTGACGCTCTTAATGACGCCCTTCGCTCTCACCGTTATAACAACGCCAGCTCTGGCCTATGATCTGGCGGAACAGCTTGGGTTTGACGCACTCAACGATGCGCTGTCTGTATCCGTTTTCGATCAAGAGGACGGCATGATGCAGGTTCAAGCTCTGTACGAGACGTCTTTAGCCGCGCAGAAAGCAGCAGACGCCCTACCCCACGAAATAAAGAAACAGATTGTTCAACTGCCCGAGACGGATTGGGTGAGCCAAAGTCAAGCCGGGCTTGCCCCAATTTTGGCGGGACGCTTTGTCGTTCATGGCAGTCATGACACGCCAGACAAAACCGTACTCTTCCCGATCTGTATCGATGCAGGCACAGCCTTTGGAACGGGCCACCATGGCACGACGAAAGGCTGCTTGCTCATGCTGGATAGCCTAACGGGATCAGATGTCCCTAAGCGCATTCTTGATCTGGGCACGGGATCGGGCGTTCTCGCTATCGCGGCCGCCAAGCGCTTTCCGCCGGCAACGATCTTTGCCACCGATATTGATGCGGAAGCTGTCAAAGTTGCCAAGACAAATGCGGCGATAAACGGCGTCGATTTTAGCTGCATTCAAGCCGATGGGTTTGGCGCAGCGGCGCTTAAAAACCAGCGTTTTGATCTGATCATTGCCAATATACTGGCCGGCCCCCTTAAAGGACTCGCGCCCGATATTGCTAACGCCCTGGCAGAGAAGGGGCGGGTAATCTTATCAGGTATTCTGGATGCACAGGCAGACAATGTGGCCGATACCTTCCGCGCCCAAGGTTTACGCGTAGAAAAAAAGCCCAGCCTGGATGGCTGGACTTCACTCTGGGCTGTGCGCCCTTAATGGACATAAATCAGTTAGATCGCGCGGGCTTCGCGGCGCATCTGGCGGGCAATCCGGCGTGACAAGCGACGGCGTGGTCGCGCAGTCTGTAAAGAAGCGACGGCTTGCGCGGTAACGATTTGGGTCCTGTCAAAAGGATAGGACATAGGATTTCTTTTCTTTTCAATTTGGACCAGCTGGACCGGGATTGGTCATTGGCCTCTTGGGTGAGGGGCAAATAAGCATGAATGCCTTTGAAAGAAGGCCCAGAAGATAATTCTAGCTATGCAGAATTGCCGCATCCATTTTAGGAACTCATTAGGATTCAAAAGCGCCCATCCATAACAAACAGGTAAATATCAAAACGCAGTGCCTACTGCTTTTCCTTAAGGCTGAAACGTCTTACAAGGCGTCATGGGTAAGATAAGTGACACAACCATCCAGACTTTTGACGTCGTCGGCGGGCCAGAGATGGGACGAAAGAACGTCCCGCTCTTGCGGACTGCCCTGAACGACTTAGGTCTTGACGGATTTATAGTCCCGCATGAGGACGAATATCAGAACGAATATGTTCCCCCTCACCTTGATAGGCTGCAATGGATTAGCGGGTTTACGGGCTCTGCCGGGGCCGCGATTATTTTTTCTGATCGCGCCGTTATGTTCTCTGATGGGCGCTACACTCTGCAAGTACGCCAGCAGGTGGATGGGTCACTTTTCGACTTTGCCCGCTTAGAAGACGGCATTGCGCATTGGTTGAAAGCGAATGTGAAAACAGGCGAAACGATTGGTTATGATCCACGCCTTCACTCTCCGAAAGCTATCAGCGCCTATACAAAGGCGATCACGGCCGCGGGTGGCACGCTTACGCCCGTTGAAACCAACCCGATCGATACGGCGTGGGCGGATCGACCAACGCCCTTAGCAGGCCGGGTGAGCATTCAACCTGAAGCTCTCGCGGGGCAAAGCCATGCGGATAAACGCGACTTTATCGCTAATCAGATCATGACTGCCGGGGCCGACGCGGCCCTAATCACAGCGCCCGCCTCTATCGCTTGGTTGCTGAACATTCGCGGAAATGACGTAAAATGCACACCGCTTTTGCTCGGCAATGCGATCATTGATCGAGAAGGTCGAGTGATGCTGTTTACCGATACGAACAAACTTGACGACGCAGTCATGCGCCATCTGGGCAATGATGTGACCGTCATGGCTGAAGCGGATCTGACTGTCTCGCTCGAAGCGTTTAAAGGCCAGACCGTTATTGTAGATCCGAGCACGAGTTCGGCCTGGCACGCAGATAGCCTGCGCGCAGCTGGAGCCAAGGTCTTAGCCCACTCTGATCCCGTAACGTTACCGAAGGCAATTAAGAACGAGCCCGAACTACGTGGGACTGAAGCGGCGCATCGGCGGGATGCAGTTGCCCTCATTCAATTTCTGCATTGGCTGGATACCGAAGCGCAAAGTGGAGAATTTGACGAAATCGATGCCGCTGTAAAGTTGGAGGGCTATCGTCGAGCAACCGGTGAATTACGCGATCTATCGTTTGAGTCGATCAGCGGGGCTGGATCAAATGGTGCTGTTGTTCACTACCGCGTCAATACGGATACGGTCCAGCGCCTCGCTCCGGGAACGCTCTTTTTGATCGATAGTGGCGGGCAATATGTAGACGGCACGACTGACGTAACGAGAACGATCCCCATTGGTGAACCCACACAGGAAATGCGCGAGCGCTTCACGCTGGTCCTGAAAGGCCATATTGCGCTCGCGACGGTTCGTTTTCCGAAAGGCACAACAGGATCGAACCTTGATGCCCTCGCCCGGCTACCGCTTTGGAAGGCCGGACTCGATTATGATCATGGCACAGGGCACGGCGTAGGGGTGTTTCTCGGCGTGCATGAAGGCCCGCAACGGATCAGCAAAGCCCCGAATACCATCACCCTAGAACCCGGTATGATCGTTAGCAATGAACCCGGCTATTACAAAGAAGGCGAATACGGGATCCGGATTGAAAACCTTCAATATGTTACGCAGCCTAAGCCGATCCCGGGCGGAGAACGCGAGATGATGGGTTTCCACACCTTGACCCTCGCGCCTATCCACCGCGACCTTATCGATACCGACCTTCTAAGCCTGGCAGAGCGGGACTATATGAACTGCTATCACGCCCGCGTGCTGGAGGAGATCGGACCAAAGCTCGAGCCGGAGGTACGAAGCTGGCTAAGGCAGGCCTGTCGCCCGCTTTAAGCTTAGGCGCTGATTTTTGTCACGCCGCCCATATAAGGTATTAGCGCGTCTGGGATTTTAATGCTGCCATCGGCTTGCTGATAGTTTTCCAGCACGGCCACTAAAGTTCGACCCACAGCGAGGCCAGAGCCGTTGAGGGTGTGAACAAAGCGATTATCCTTCTCGCCCGCTTTATAGCGCGCATTCATGCGGCGCGCCTGAAAATCCCCGCACCAAGAGACGGAGCTGATCTCACGATAAGTCTTCTGGCTCGGCAGCCAGACTTCAATGTCATAGGTCTTGCGTGACCCAAAACCGAGATCGCCCGTGCACAGCTCGACCACGCGGTAAGGCAGGTCTAACGCTTGCAAGATTAGCTCCCCACTCTGCAACATGTGCTTATGCTCGGCCTCAGCTTGTTCGGGGGTGCAAATGCTGACCAGTTCGACTTTGTTAAATTGGTGCTGACGGATCATACCCTTCGTATCGCGCCCTGCAGAGCCGGCTTCAGACCGGAAACACGGCGTATGAGCCACCATACGCTTTGGTAAAACATCAAGGTCAAGAATGGTTTCGCGCACGCTATTGGTGAGAGGGACTTCTGAGGTCGGGATCAAGAAATGGTCCTCAGTCGCGTAACTGTCTTCAGCAAATTTTGGTAACTGACCCGTGCCTTCCATTGCCTTTGGCCACACAAGTAATGGCGGAATTGTTTCTTCATAACCGCGTGCAACCGTCTGCTGGTCCAGCATGAAGGCTGCGAGGGCGCGGTCGAGACGCGCAATTTGACCCCGCAAGACCACAAAACGCGCGCCGCTCATCTTGGCGGCTGTTTCGAAGTCCATCAAGCCAAGCGCTTCGCCCAGATCGTCATGGGCTTTGGGTTCGAAGTCAAAAGACGGCACATCCCCCCATTTCGAAATCTCGACATTATCGTCTTCGTCTGCCCCGTCCGGTGCATCATCCGCCGGCAGGTTCGGCAGGCTGAGCAGTAGATTGCGGAGTTGGTCTTTCTCGCCGTCAACTTGCGTTCCCATGGCGGCAATTACGTTCTTTGCGCCGGCGACCTCTTTCTTTAGGCGCTCGGCTTCGTCTTTGTCGCCCTTGGCCATGGCTTGCCCGATAAGCTTGGAGCTTTTGTTCCGCGCGGCTTCGGCCTCTTGAACAACCTGCATAGCCTTTCGGATCAGCAGGTCTTGATCCAAAATACGTTTCGCTGTGGGTTCAAGACCTCGGCGCGACCACGCCGCATCAAACGCATCGGGGTTTTCGCGGATAGCTTTAATATCGAACACAGCGAGTAAGCTCCTTAGGTGAAGCGCCCACTTAGCAGAGCGATCCAAAGGGTAAAGGCCCGCCATCTCTGCATGTGCATGTGCATCTGCATGAACTCACCAAAGCATTAAGCCTATATTCACTCTCGTTGGATGAAAGCGAGAAAATTCAATTCGAAACCTCAATGAAAAAGAGACTCAACATGCGATATCTTGCTCTGGCTTTGCTTAGCACAGCCCTTTTTGCCAGCCCGGCCTTGGCCAATGACTGGAAGGGCGAAGCGTCCCTGACAGGCTCAAAGACGACCGGTAACACGGACACAACTGATCTCGGCGTCGCTCTTAAGCTCGCCCTCGACCAAGATCCATGGCGTCATAAGTTTAGCGCATCGGCCGACTATGGCGATGTTGACGGCGTTCAGAACAAAGAACGCTATCTTGCGGCCTATCAACTGGAACGTGATGTCACGGATCGCCTATTCGTCTATGGTAATGGCGATATTTTCTACGATAACTTTGGCGCTTTCACGGAAGGCTATTTCGTCGGGACAGGTTTGGGCTATAAAGTTATTCTTCCTGACCCAATCGGCTGGAACGTAACCGCTGGACTCGGCTTCCGCTCACAAGAAGACGCGCTTGGCGTGAGAGAAGACGAACTCGCTTTCCGGGCCGGTTCCGATTTTGACTGGCTTTTGAACGAAAACGTTTCGATTTATAACGACACCGAACTCACATCGGCCAGCTCTAACACGTATATCTGGAACGAGATCGGCATTACGGCTAACCTGATGGGCAATCTGGCGGCGCGGGCCTCTTTCCGCGTTGATCACAACACAGATGCGCCTATCGGAACTGAGAACACAGATACGATTACACGCTTTGGAATTGTCTACACAATCGATTAAGCGCAAGGTCAGCTTATGCTGACCCACCTCCTTCTCATGCGTCATGCAAAGTCAAGCTGGTCAGATGCCAGCTTGACTGACCATGAAAGACCTCTGAACGGACGTGGCCGCCGGGCGGCCACATCCATTGGTCAAGTCCTGACAACCAAGGGCGTCGCGCCAGAAACAATCTGGTCTAGCGACTCAAAACGGACGACCGAAACCGCAATGCGCTTGATCCGAGCCATACCGGGCGCGCAGCGTATCGATTATTTTAGTGAGATGTATCACGCTTCCGCGCCAGAAATGCTGGGCGTAGCTGCCAATCATGGCGAACCTTCAGATATAAAGCGACTGATGTGGCTCGGACACAACCCTGGATGGGCGGGCTTGCACGAGCATTTCACAGGGCGCTCTCATCGTTTCCCAACAGCGGCTTGCTTAGTTTTAGAACGCCGGAATACTGGAAATTGGTTAGAGGCCGCACAATGGCGTCCTGTCGAGTTGATCCTTCCCCGCGATTTAGAAATGTAAAGACTTCGGGCTTGCCGAGCCACAGAGGTGCACGAAAAAAGGCACTTCAGACAATGAAGCCTGAAGTGCCTGAGAGTGTCCAATCTCAAAGGGGGAAGATCATGGACGGTAGTCGCGTCAAGGGACCTGAGACACGATCTAATTTACCTACGCTGTGGATTCATGGCTGGATTTAAAAGTTGATCTTTTTTCAGCATTAACTCTGTGGTCAGAAAAGCGCTATAACACACTAATTGGGTGTGTACTTAAGCTAAACACTAATGTAGGCACCACATGAGCGCGGTAGCTATCCCATGTCGCGCTCAATGGCACGACCCCCACACCGTGCTATCAAAGGTGGGCTGGTCTTTGTCCTCCAACTCTCATCCCAAAGAGGCCAATGACCAGCCGCCGACTGATAGCA
>CAZSUW010000011.1:31915-43721 GCA_964610115.1 uncultured Algimonas sp. | reverse complement strand
GTGACGGCCCCGCGAAACCCGTGGTGGCTTAAAAATCCTCGTGAACCTCAATTTGAGGTGGGTGCCGGAATTAACTGGACCACGATCCAGACAGAGCCAGCTCCCGAAGGATACAGTAAGGTCCGGTGGATTAGTGCAACGCACGCAGCCCGCAGGAACCGTCGGGGTTTATGTGGCGTGTCCGGCTTGGACCTGCAAGGGGAAAGGGCGGTTTGGGTTAATCGGCCGGATTAAGCTTGGTCCAGATCAGACAAGCGAGCGGTCAAGCGTTCAATCCGCTCCGCCGCGTCGATTAAGTTCTGCGCAGCGCGGGCTTCAGACGCGTCTCGGTCCTGGCGGGCTGTGGCGCTTTCGGCTTCAAGACGGCCAATCCGGCGCTCGACCTCTTTGTCGACATTGCCGGAAATTTCGTCCATTTCGTCGATCAGCGTAATGCCGGCCATGACCATAAGGCGCAAATCGCCGATCTGGCCGAATTGATCGGCGATTTTGGTGACGCGTGTGTCGAGTTCTTGGCCAAGGCGCAGAAGGCGCGCTTCGTCCCCGTCGTCACAGCCTAGACCGTAAGCCCGGCCGTTAATGTTCAGATTGACCTTGCCCATTATCCGGCCTCATCCAACGTGTCGCGTAAGGTCGCGATTGTTTGATCCAGTTCGTGGCGTGTGTCGCGCGACAGGGCGGCAAATTCGTCTTCGCGGGCGCGCAGGCGGCTTTCGGCGGCTTCGGCGCGGGCTGTCACCTCGTCCAGATTGCGGGCCAGGCGGGCGCGGTCTTCGTCAAAGCCGGACGCTTCTGAAAGCTGCGTTTCAGCCGTTTGAAGCCGTGTCAAAACGGGACTCAGGCGCGCGTCCAAATGGCTCAACGCGGTCTTGAGTCGGTCTGTCGCGGCCTCAAGCGAAAGGGATGTGTCAGGCGAGTCAGTCATGTCAGCGCTGTCAATGACCTGATTACGGTTAAGGACCCGTTAGTGAGCGTTAATTGGCGTAGAAATTGCGGGCAAAACCGCTGTAAATGTGCTCTCGCGGTTGCCCTTTTGGGGCGTTGACGTTAGGGCGCTCCAGCTTTTGGACCCTCCCTAGTTCGTGTTTCATGCGAACGCCGACGTAAAGTTCGCCCTGTTTATGCCGTCCCCCAAGCCCCTCAAAATCGCGATTAATGGCTTTGGTCGTATTGGCCGTTTGGTCGCGCGGGCGCTGCATGAATATGACATAACGGATGTGGAATTGGCGCTAATCAATTCCCCCGGAGAGATCGAGACCTCCGCCCATTTGCTGCGCTACGATTCAGTGCATGGCCGTTTTAGCGCGACGGTGGAAACGGGCTGCGCAGAAGGCGGGGAAGACTGGATCGACTTTGGACGGGGGCGCGTGCGTATGACGCGCGAACGTGACCCGGCGAAGGTGCCGTGGGGCGATGTTGATCTGGTGATGGAGTGCACGGGCCTGTTTCGCACACGCGAACGCTGCCAACCGCATTTCGATGGCGGCGCGAAAGCCGTTCTGATCTCTGCACCCGGTGACGGGGTGGACCAAACGATTGTCTACGGCGTCAACCATGATCAACTCGGCGCAGAAGACCGGCTGGTCTCTTGCGCGTCCTGTACGACGAACTGCCTCGCCCCGATTGCCAAAGTCCTGATGGAGGCTGTCGGTATTCGGCGCGGCTTTATGACAACCGTTCATAGCTACACGCAGGATCAAAGGATTTTGGACAATTCACATAAGGATCTCTACCGCGCGCGGGCGGCAGGACTGAACATGATCCCGACGAGCACGGGCGCGGCCAAGGCTGTGGGCAAGGTCATCCCGGAACTGGACGGCCGTCTGGCCGGGGCGGCCGTGCGTGTACCCACGGCCAATGTCTCCATGATAGACCTGGCCTTTCAGCCGGAAATGAAGACAACAGCAGAAGACTTAAACGCCGCGGTTGAGGCCGCTGTCAAAGGCCCGATGAAAGGGATCATCTGCTATTCGCGCAATGCATTGGTCAGCTCAGACCTGAACCATGATCCCCATAGCGCGACCTATGCCTCCCTGCTCACGAAAGTGTTGGATGGTGATCTGGTAAAAGTCATCGCCTGGTACGATAATGAGTGGGGGTTTGCGAACCGTATGATCGATGTCGCCCGCGTCATGGGCCAAAGATTGGAGCTTACCTGAAATGGATATTCGTCGTCTCGAAGAGGCAAAGCTGAAAGGCAAAATCGCTCTTGTGCGCGTGGACTTTAACCTGCCGCGCGACGCGGAGGGTGCTGTCACAGATGATACGCGCCTACAGACTGCGGTGCCGACGATCCAAGCTCTACGCAAAGGCGGCGCAGCCGTGGTCCTGCTAAGTCATTTCGGTCGTCCCAAGAACGGTCCAGACAAAGAGAACTCACTGGGCTTTGTCCCGCCCTTACTGGCCGAAGCATTGGAAGCGCCTGTGCGGTTCCTCACGACGCCCAACATCAATGTGCGCGAAACGCTGGAACCCGGCGATGTCCTGCTGATGGAGAATACGCGCTTCCTAGACGGGGAAACCAGCAATAGCGTAGAGCTCGCCAAAGAGCTTGCCGCCTATGGCGATCTTTTCGTTATGGATGCCTTCTCTGCTGCGCACCGCGCCCATGCAAGTTCGGTGGGCATTGCCGATCACTTACCGACCTATGCAGGGCTCGCGCTCGCCCGCGAACTGGACCATTTGGCCCAAGCGCTGGAACACCCGAAAAAGCCGGTCATGGCGATTGTCGGCGGGGCGAAAGTTTCGACCAAGATCGACCTTCTCGAAAACCTGGTGACGAAGCTCGATCGCCTCGCCATTGGTGGCGGCATGGCCAATACCTTCCTGCTGGCCAAGGGGCTGGACGTTGGCAAGAGCCTGGCGGAGCCGGATCTGATTGGCAAAGCCACCGATATTCTAAAAGCGGCGAAGAAAGAAAACTGCGAGATTATCCTGCCGGTTGATGTCGTTACAGCGACCGAGTTCAAAGCCGGCGCTGATACGCAAGTTCGGGCGCGGGACGGGGTGAAACCCAATGAAATGATCCTCGATGTCGGGCCAGAGACGGTCAATGAAATTATCGATGCGATGGACAAATCCGAGACGCTGATCTGGAACGGCCCTTTGGGTGTGTTCGAAACCCCACCCTTTGACACCAGCACGATCGAAGCCGCGAAATATGCAGCCAAATTATCCCGCGCGGATAAGATCATCGCCGTGGCTGGCGGCGGCGATACGGTTGCGGCCCTTAACGCCGCCAATGCGGTGGAGGACTTTACGTTCGTGTCAACCGCGGGTGGCGCGTTTCTTGAATGGATGGAAGGCAAAACGCTGCCCGGTGTGGCGATTGTCACGAAGTCTTAGGCCGGTTTAAGCCAGCGATAAAATTACGAAAGCGGAGCAAGACGATGGATCTTCAAGCCCTTAATAAAGTTGCTATCGCGATGGTTAAGCCCGGAAAAGGCTTGCTCGCCGCGGATGAAAGCACGGGAACGATCAAAAAGCGGTTCGATTCTATCGACACAGTCTCGACCGAAGAGAGCCGTCGCGATTGGCGCGAAATGCTGTTCCGTACACGTCCGGCTATGGACGATCATATTTCCGGCGTGATCTTGTTTGATGAAACGCTTCGCCAAAAGGCGGCGGACGGGACCCGTCTAGCCGATTTGATCACAGAGGCAGGCTCCATCCCGGGCATTAAAGTCGATAAGGGTCTAACCCCGTTGGCGGGGCGTCCGGGCGAGACGATCACACAAGGTCTGGACGGACTACGCGAACGTCTGGCTGAATATTACGAACTGGGTGCGCGCTTTGCGAAATGGCGGGCCGTGATCGAAATTTCACACCCGGACGTGAATGTCGGCCGCACGCCCACCGAAGGCGGGATTAAAGCCAATGCCCATGCGCTGGGTCGCTATGCTGCGCTTTGCCAAGAGGCGAACATCGTGCCGATCGTGGAACCTGAAGTGCTGATGGGCGGCTATCATTCCGTCGCGCGTTGTCACGAGGTGACAGAGCGTGTTTTGAATTCCCTGTTCACAGAGCTGTATGAGCAAGGCGTCGCGCTGGAAGGGACGATCTTAAAACCCAACATGGTCGTCGCCGGCAAGAAATGCCCTGTTCAGCCCAGCCGCGAAGAAATCGCGGAGCGCACGATCAAAGTCCTGAAAGACACCGTTCCTGCCGCCGTGCCGGGTATCGCCTTTCTGTCTGGTGGACAGGACAATGAAGAAGCGACGCGCAATCTCGACATGATGAATAAAGTCGGCGGCTTCCCATGGAAATTGACCTATAGCTTTGGTCGCGCCTTACAGCAGAGCGCGCTGTTTGCGTGGCAAGGCAAAGCCGAAAACTATGATGCGGCGCAGCTGGCCTTTAGCCACCGCGCCCGCATGAATAGCTTGGCCAGCCTCGGCGAATGGACTGAAGCCGAAGACGCCAAAGTGGCGGCCTAAGAGAGGGTCGCTACATAAACGCACTCGTTATCGATATTGCCCATCTGGCGGAGGGCTGGCCTGATGTAGACGGGCTCATCTTACGCGCCGCCGAATTGGCGCGGGCTGAGTCCGGCTCAGACCGATCTGGTGAGCTGTCGATCGCTTTGTCCGATGACGCGCAAGTGCGCGCGTTAAATCGCGACTACCGGGGCAAAGATAAGCCAACCAATGTGCTGTCCTTCCCTATGCCAGAGGACAGCGGCTTGTTGGGTGATGTGGTGTTGGCGCGGGAAACACTGGAACGCGAAGCGGCGGAGCAAGGCAAAACCTTTGCCGATCATCTTACCCATCTAGTCGTGCACGGCGTCCTGCATCTTTATGGCTTTGATCATCAAAACGATACCGACGCGGCGGATATGGAAGCGCGAGAAGTGCGAGCGCTGGCGCAGCTGGGAATTGACAATCCCTACACCTCCGATAGGGGCTAAGACGTTATGACCGATGACCCTTCGTCTATGGACGGCGGACCGTCTTTGTTCAAAAAGATGTTCCGTCGCAAAGACGCCCTAGAAAACCTACCCAAGACCCGCACAGAAAAAGCCGCTGCGCAAGAGCGGATGCTCGACGCGGCTGAGCGCTTTCACCTATTGCGCGTCGAAGACGTCATGGTCCCGCGCGCCGATATTGTCTCTGTTGAGAAAACCGCGAGCTTGAAAGAGCTGTCCAAAGCCTTCCGCGAGGCCGGCCACTCCCGCTTGCCCGTCTATGAAGAAACGCTCGATAACCCGGTGGGCATGGTTCACGTCAAAGACTTACTGCCTTACCTGATGTTCGATGCGCGGGGGCGGACGGCCAAGACCTATCCGGACCGGAAAGTCATTCGCACCATAAAGCGCCCCGTCCTCTTCGTGCCACCGTCAATGCTGGCCCAAGACCTGTTACGGCGAATGCAGGCGCGGCGCGTCCATATGGCGATTGTGGTCGATGAATATGGCGGCACGGACGGTCTGGTCACGATTGAGGACCTGATCGAGCCGATCGTGGGCGACATTGAAGACGAACATGACGAAGCCGATGTGGCGCTGAAGAAAATTACGCTTGATGGGGGGCGCCCAGCCTGGGTCGCAGATGCGCGCGTCACAATTGAAGACTTTGAAGCCGCGCTCGGTCGGGATTTCGCCACACGCGATGAAGAAGAAGAGGTCGACACATTAGGCGGCCTTGTCTTCACTGTGGCGGGTCGCGTGCCGGAGCGCGGCGAGATTATCGTCCACCCCGTAGGCTTGGAGATGGAAGTCCTAGATGCCGACCCGCGCAGGGTGAAGCGCCTGCGCATTACAGAACAGGGAAACAAGCGCCAAACCGAAGCCGCTAAACCGAAGCCTGCAGACGTCACCGCCCCTGCGGCCCAGACGGGAGATTAGGCCTTGCGGTGGGGCCAAGGGCGGTTGGGCCAAGAGTGGCTCGCCCATTTGGCTATTCTGGGTCTTGGGGCTTTTGCCGCCTTGGGGTTTGCCCCCTTGCACATCTGGCCAGCGACAGGTCTGGCCCTCGCCGGATTTTATATGCGGGTGCGTCAGGTCTCGGCCTGGGACCGGCCCGGCCGGTCGGGTTTTGCGACAGGCTTGCTCTTCGGTCTTGGTTGGTTTTCAGCCAGCTGCTTTTGGATTGCGTCGGCGTTTATCGAGCGCGGCGAATCCTTCTTGCTGCTTATCCCGCCACTGGTCGGCGGGCTTGCGATTGTGCTGTCCCTCTTTTGGGGGCTGGCCGCAGCCATTAGCGCGCGGATAATGAAGACGCGCGCAGCCTGGGTCGGGCCGCTTATCTTTACGGCCACTTTGATGTTAGCGGAATTGGCGCGCGGGCATCTTTTTTCAGGCTTCCCGTGGAACTTGCCCGCCTATGCGTTTGTTCCCGGCGGGTGGGCGAGCCAAAGCGCGTGGTGGATAGGGGTGTATGGTCTGAGCATGGCCTTTATTGCCGCCGCCGCTTTATTCGGCCACGCCTTAATGGAGCGCACAGGGCGCGCTGTTTGGCGTCCTGCGGCCGTAAGTCTGCTGATCTTCGCGATGTTGTTTGGCTATGGCGGGTTCCGCATTGCAAAGGCTCCAGAGCCGGGCCAAAGCGATATTCAACCCGGCGTCCTGCTTCGATTGGTGAACGTGCCCTTCCGACAAAGTGATAAGCTGGATCCGGAAAAAAGCTTCGCCATTATTGATCGCTTTCTTGCCGAGTCCGTGCAGCCCGGTGTCGCAGATGTGACCCATGTCATCTGGCCAGAGGGGGCTGTGAACGGCTTGGCGATTGACGACTATCTATTACTTCGGGTGATGGGCCGTAATTTGGCGCAAGTGGACGACACGCCCCCAGTGTGGTTGATGAACTCTCTCCGGCTGGAAATTTCTCCTGATCCGCGCACAGGTGAACCCAGGCCGAGATATTACAATAGTTCCGTTGCGGTCACATTTGATGCAGCGGGCAACCCCGCCATAGCCGGAACGGATGATAAGAAAAAACTGGTCCCGTTCGGGGAGTTTATTCCGGGCGGCGAAATTGTCGAAACCCTCGGCGCGCGCCTTGTTTCGACAGCGCTTGGCAGCCTTACCGGCGCTGAGGAAAAGCGGGTGACGCGCTTTCCAGGCCTACCGCCCCTATCCGCGCAAATCTGTTACGAAGTTATCTTTCCGGGCCTGACGCCCCGCGGCGATGTCGCTCCCGAAGTCATCCTCAATCAAAGCAATGATGCGTGGTTCGGGGCTACGATGGGTCCGGCCCAACATGCCGCGATTGCCCGCTACCGCACGATTGAAGAAGGTGTTCCGATGATCCGTTCTGCGGCCAATGGCGTGAGCGGAATTATCGATCCTTACGGGCGGTTAGTGGCGCAGACATCACGGAAACGTGTGTCCCATATTGATGCGACTTTGCCGAAAGCCCTAAAAAAACAAAGTTCAACACGGCAGGCAAATTTCTTTGTTGTCTTGCTAAACTTTGCATTCCTCGTAATAAGCATGGCAATCGGTCGTATCCGCTAAATTCTTTCTATCGCGGGAATAGAGTGGCACGGCTAAATACGTTTGTGGTTGCGTCGAATGATGCACGTACAAATGACACAGACCGTTCGCGACCACGGTGGGGGCACCTAAGCGCCGGGGACGGAAAATAAACGGGATGAGAGAACATGATCAACAAACATGCGCCGCGCTCGGCCAATCCGGTCGACGTCCATGTCGGCACGCGCATTCGCCTCCGCCGCCAAGTGCTAAAAATGAGCCAAGAACGATTGGGCGAACAATTAGGTGTCACCTTTCAACAAGTTCAAAAATATGAACGCGGTGCCAACCGCGTTGGGGCCTCACGCCTTTGGCGTTTAAGCCAAGTTTTGGATGTGCCGATTGGTTTTTTCTTCGAAGGTTTGACAGCGGAAATTGAAGCGGGCGAATTTTCGGATAATGATCAAATGCCAATCGTTTACGACTTCATCAATAGCTCGGACGGTGTGGCGCTCGCCAAAGCGGTTAGCCAGATCAAGAATAAGGCTGTGCGCCGCCAAATCCTCGAGCTCGCACGGTCTCTGGCCAAAGATAGCGTGGAAACAGAGACGGCTTAAACCGGTTTCCGCCTGCCCTCTAGTGGTGAGCTTTCGCTTTTGACGTGGCTTGCCCTTACTGCGCGGCGTGGCTAGGTCCACGCGCCATGAGCTTTGATACTGAACAGGATCGCTTCCGTACCTTTGGGCGTGCCAAAGGTCGTACCCTGTCCCCGGCGCAAGAAGCGCGCATGGCGACGCATTGGCCGCGGCTGGAGATTACGCCGGGCGCGCCTTTGCCACCTGCGCCGCGCTGGCTGGAAATCGGCTATGGAACCGGCACGCATTTGCTGCACCTGGCCCAGACCAACCCGGATGTCTCGATTATTGGCGCTGAACCCTTTCTCAATGGAACAGCCAAAGCCGTTCGGGGGATTGTCGAACAGGACCTGAGCAATGTGCGCTTGTTCCGCGGCGATGTTCGAGAGTTGATGGCGACGTGGCCCGATGCCTGTTTGGAGCGCGCCTTTATCCTATTTCCTGATCCTTGGCCCAAAGCCCGTCACAATAAGCGCCGACTGATCCGATCTGCTTTTGTGGCGGAGCTATATCGCCTGATCGCGCGGGGCGGCGACGTCACCTTTGCGTCTGATATTGATCACTATGTCGACTGGGCGCTAATACGCTTTCGTTCGCACGGGGGTTGGTCGTGGGATGAGGCCGAACCCACAGAGGCCCCCAAAAACTGGCCCGGCACAAAGTACGAAGCCAAAGCCCGGCGAGAGGGTCGTACGCCGCGCTGGTTCCGGTTTATCAAAGTCTGAAGCTTGCGCTTGCGAGAACCCCCTATGGAGTCTATAAGACAGACGAAATCGCCGGTTCTGGCAGTTGCCAGCCAGGCGGCCCCCGGAAACGGTGGGCCGTTTTTTATTTGGGAAATCCGGTTTATTTGGTGGATTAGGAAAAACTCCTCTGAAGACAAAGACACATATCGATGAGCGCGTGCTCGCCGTCGCGGACCCGATCGCCGAAGACCTAGGCCTTCGGATTGTGCGCGTGCGAGTCATGGCAGGAAAGCGCAAAACCGTACAGATCATGGCCGAGCGCAAGTCCGACGGGCTGATGGGCATTGAGAATTGCGAGGCGCTCTCGCGCGAATTATCCGCAGCGATGGAAGTCGAAGATCCGATCGAAGACGCTTATGTGCTTGAGGTATCCAGCCCCGGCATTGACCGGCCCCTGACGAGCATGCGGGACTTTGACTATTATACGGGTTATCTGGCGCGGATTGAGCTAGACCGTCTGGTCGAAGGCCGGAAGCGCTTTCGCGGTATTCTTGCCGGAGTTGAGGACGGTCCGAATAATCAGAAAATGATTGATATTAATCTGGACGGCGAAACAGAGAGCACCGCCTCTATCCCGTTTGACTGGATCGCAGAATCCAAATTGCTGATCACAGACGCATTGATTGCTGAAGGCCAGAAGGCCAAAGACGCGGCGAAAAAAGCCGCGCATGACAACCAAGAAGAGGAGTAGCGCCATGGGTATTGCCGGCGTTTCCGCAAATAAACTGGAATGGCTTCAAATCGCGAAATCAGTCGCGGAAGAAAAAGCCATTGATAAATCGATTGTGCTGCGGGCCATCGAAGAAGCGTTCGAACGTGCCGCCAAGATGCGTTACGGCGCAGAGCTGGATATTCGCGCGCACTTGCACCCTGAAACGGGTGAGATGTCGCTCAAGCGCGTCATGACAGTTGTTGGCGACGATATGGTCGAAGAACCGCAAGCCCAAGTTGGTGTGTCGACCGCGCGGATGGACGACCCAGAGGTCACCGTCGGGACCGAGATTTCTACGCCCCTGCCTATGATCGAGCCAAGCCGGGTGCAAACGCATCTCGCCAAGCAGGTCATCACGCAAAAGACCCGCGAAGCCGAGCGCGCCCGTCAATATGAAGAGTTTAAAGACCGTGTCGGCGAGATCATCAACGGCATCGTCAAGCGCGTTGAATATGGTCACATTATTGTCGATCTAGGTCGTGCCGAAGCGGTCATTCGCCGCGATCAGACACTGCCCCGTGAAAATGTCAAAAATGGCGATCGTATTCGCGCTTACATTATGGATGTCCGCGAAGAACCGCGTGGCAGCCAGATTTTCCTCTCTCGCGCCCATCCGCAATTCATGGCGCAACTCTTCGCGCAAGAAGTGCCAGAGGTCTATGACGGGGTGATCCAGATTGTGGCTGTCGCTCGTGATCCTGGCAGCCGCGCCAAGATCGCCGTTTATTCCAATGATAGTTCGATCGATCCCGTTGGCGCCTGTGTCGGTATGCGCGGGTCTCGCGTTCAGGCTGTCGTGAACGAACTGCAGGGCGAACGCATCGATATTATTCCTTACACAGAAGACCTCGGCGCCTTTATCGTACAGGCCTTGCAGCCCGCGACTGTGACCAAAGTCGTCATCATCGAAGAAGACGAGCGGATCGAAGTGGTCGTGCCGGAAGATCAGCTTTCGCTCGCCATTGGTCGTCGCGGCCAGAATGTGCGCCTGGCCTCACAGCTTTCCGGTTGGAATTTGGATATCCTGACCGAAGAACAAGAGAGTGAGCGCCGTCAGCAAGAATTCCGCGAGCGCTCTGAGCTATTTATCGCCGGGCTCGACGTGGACGAAATGGTCGCGCAACTCCTTGTCTCCGAAGGCTTTGAGACAATGGAAGAGGTCGGTTATGTCGAATTGGACGAGCTATCCTCTATCGAAGGATTTGACGAAGAAACCGCGCAAGAGCTGCAAACCCGTGCCCGTGAATATCTGGAGCGTATTGCCGCTGAGCAAAATGCCAAACGCGTTGAACTGGGCGTTGAAGACGGGGTCTTGGACGTTGAAGGTATCACCCTGCCGATGGCGGTTATCTTTGGCGAAAACGACATTCAAACGGTCGAAGACGTGGCGGGCCTCGTCCCGGACGATTTGACAGGGTATGTCGAGTTTAAGGACGGCGAGAAAATCCGCGAACCGGGCCTGTTTGATGGCATGAAATTCTCCAGCGAGGAAGCGAGCGACATGATCATGCGCGCCCGCGTTCACGCCGGCTGGATCAGCGAGGAAGACCTTTATCCGGCTGAGGAAGACAGCGAAGGCGAGCCTGAGGCGGACGAAAACGCCTATGAGGCACCAGAAACAGCGCGCGAAGCTGCTGATGCCCTCTTCAATAATTCAGAAGCCCCTAACCCAGAAGGACAAGGCGCATAATGCGCCTCTGACCCGGACGGTTGAGCGCCGCGTCCGACAGTTTTGAGAGCGACAAGCGCGGCCACAAGCCGCGTGAGCGTCGTTGCGTGGCCAGTGGGGACACACGTGATCCCGATGTGATGGTGCGTTATGTCCTATCCCCAGATAATGCGGTCATTGCTGATGTCTTTGGCAAGCTCCCCGGGCGGGGTGTATGGGTTAGCGCTAACGAAACATCGCTGCGCAAGGCCGTAAAGACAGGCGGTTTTGCCCGTGGGTTTAAAACAAAGGTCAACCCAGATGCTGACGCTCTGATTGAGCAAACGCGTGACGGTCTTAGCCGTCAAGTCCTGCGGCATGTGACAATGGCGCGAAAAGCCGGACGGCTTGCTTTTGGCGAAGTCGGCGTCCGTGAAGCGGCCGCGCGTGGAGATGTGGCTCTGCGGATTGAGGCGCGCGACGGAGCCGATAAAGGCCGCGGCAAATTACGCACGTTGAGTTTGGCGACCGCGCGTGAGTTGGGGCGGCCAGACCCTTGCGTCATTGGCACATTCAGCGCGGAAGAGATCGGTGCGGCACTGGGCCGTGATCCTGTGGTGCATGCGGCTGTCCTTTATGGCCCCATGGTTGCGC
>CAZSUW010000011.1:19718-31815 GCA_964610115.1 uncultured Algimonas sp. | reverse complement strand
CTGGGCCGTGATCCTGTGGTGCATGCGGCTGTCCTTTATGGCCCCATGGTTGCGCAAATTCGTAGCGCCGCGCAGCGTTTAGCCGGTTTTGAAGCCCTCGTCCCGGCGGGCTGGCCTGACGCGCGTCACGAACCGGCTTGGCCAGATCGCAATGGCCCGGAATCTCGGAGCGGACCGAGCTAAAACTTTACAAAAGGCCCAAGCCGCGAAGCGCGGTTGAAAAAATGGCCCAATTCGCTAGGTTGCGCCCGTCGAGAGGCTGGGTCGCACAAGATGGCGCAAAGAGGTCGACCCAAAGATACGACGATTGAAAGACGATTGATGAGCGATAATAGTAACAGACCCCGCCGCCCAGGCGGACGCCCCGGCGGCCCAACGCGCGGCCCGCGCCGCAGTGCGCCTTCCGCTGTGGTGGTGGAAAAGAAAAAGAAACGCTTGGTAAAAAAGCCGGGCGCTGCTGGAGCGGCATCGAGTAGTGCCAAACCGAAGATTTCCTTAAAGCCACGGGGCACAACAGGCGCGCCTACACCGAAGCCTGCGCCTAAACCGGCCCCCACGCCGAACCGAGCGGCGCCCGTGGCGAAAGCGCCGCAAGTGGCCTCTATCCCCGTGCCGGATGATGCAGCGCAGCGTCGAGCACCGCAGGCGGCAGATGTACCAGCGGCGAAAAAAGCGCCGACATTGGCCCCGCCCGTAAAAGCGGCCGCAGAATCCGCGCCGAAAGCGCAACCTTCTGCCAAGCCGGCGGCAAAACCTGCTGGGCCGGCTAAGATGAGCGAAGAGCAGATTGCGGCTGCCGCGAAACAGCAGGGCATTTCGGTGGCTGAGTTTAAGGTCCGCATGGAAGCGGTGGCCAAAGCGCAAGCGCAAGCGACAGAGCGTGAAGCCAAGCGCCGCGCTGAGCGCGAAGCCATGGAAGCCCGCATGCGCGAAGAGCAAGAGATGCTTGAAGCCCGCAAAAAGGCCGAAGAAGAAGCCGAGCTTCGCCGTCTTGAACAGGCCGAAGAAGACCGTCGTCGCAAGGAAGCCGAAGAACAAGAACGCCTGCAACGAAAAGCGGTCGGCTCGCCTCTGGATCGCGGTAAGCCTGAGTCAGAGATGACAGAGCTGGAAAAAGCTGGGGGCCGGATTAAGAAGAAGCGCAACATCGCCCCGCCCACCCGATCCAAGGGCGAACAAAAACGCCGTCGCGGCAAGCTGACCATTGTGTCCGCCCTGTCAGACAATGAAGATCGGCAGCGATCGCTTGCCGCGGTGAAGCGCAAACGCGAACGCGAACGCCAACGCCGTATGGGCGGCTCTGGTTCGCGCGAAAAAGTCCAGCGCGAAGTCACTGTCCCTGAAACGATTACGGTCGGCGATTTGGCCCAGCGTATGGCGGAACGCGGCGCAGATGTTGTGAAATATCTGATGCAGCAAGGCCAGATGGTCAAAATCAATGACGTCATTGACGCCGATACGGCCCAGCTCATCGTCGAAGATTTTGGGCACACGGTGAAGCGCGTGGCGGACTCGGATGTGGAAGATGACTTCCTGATCGATGATACGCCCAGCCAGGAAAAAGACCGCAAGCCCCGCCCGCCTGTCATTGCGATTATGGGTCACGTCGATCATGGTAAGACATCGCTCCTGGATGCCCTGCGCTCAACGGACGTGGCAGCGGGTGAAGCTGGGGGCATTACCCAGCATATCGGTGCCTATCAGTTGCAGCTAAAATCCGGCGATAAGATCACGGTGCTGGATACGCCGGGTCACGAAGCTTTCGCCAATATGCGCACACGCGGTGCAGAGGCTGTGGACATTGTGATCCTTGTGGTGGCCGCAGATGATGGCATCAAGCCCCAAACGATCGAATCGATCCGCTATGCCAAGGCCGCGAACAAGCCGATCATCGTCGCCATCAATAAGATGGACACATATGAGGCCAATCCGCAAAAGATCGAAACCGATCTTCTGCAATATGAAATCATCACAGAGTCCATGTCCGGTGACGTGCAGGCGGTGAAAGTTTCCGCCAAGGAAAAGACAGGTCTGGACGATCTGGTCGAAGCGATTTCAATGCAGGCCGAGCTGATGGAGCTGAAAGCCAATCCGAAGCGCAATCCGGATGGCCTCGTTATTGAATCCCGCTTTGAAAAAGGCCGGGGTGCGGTGACGACGCTGCTGGTGAAGCGCGGCACGCTCAAGCGCGGTGATATGATCGTCGCCGACGAATATATGGGCAAAGTCAAAGCCATGATGGATGAGCGCGGCAAGCAGGTGAAAACGGCGGGTCCGTCCTCGGCTATCGAAGTCATGGGCCTGGACGGCGCACCCATGCCGGGCGAACCGTTTGCTGTTGTGGATGGTGAGCAGAAAGCCCGTGAAATCGTCGAATACCGTCAACGTAAGAAGAAACAGGCAGCGGCCTCACAGCCATCCGCTCTGGCGTCGATGGAACAGATGATGGCCAAGCTGCAGAATAAGGAAGTCTCCGAATTGCCGCTTCTGGTCAAAGCCGACGTGCAAGGCTCTGCCGAAGCGATCAAATCCGCTTTAGAAGGCCTATCTGTTTCAGAAGTCCGCGCCAATGTCATTTATGCGGCGGCCGGCGGGATTAGTGAGTCAGACATCAATATGGCGAAAACGGCGGGTGCACCGGTGATCGCCTTTAATGTCCGGGCGAATAAACAGGCCAAAGATCTGGCCGAACGCGAAGGGGTGGAAATTCGCTATTACTCTGTGATTTATCAGCTGATTGAAGAGATCGAACAAGCGCTGACCGGCATGATTAAGCCGGAACGCCGCGAGACCTTTATTGGTTACGCCGAGATTTTGGAGGTCTTCAACATTTCCAAGCTGGGCAAGGTCGCAGGGTGTCGCGTCACCGATGGCCGTGTGGAACGGGGCTCTGGCGTGCGTCTGCTGCGGGATAATGTGGTCATCCATGAAGGCATGCTGAAGACGCTGAAGCGCTTTAAGGATGAGGTCGAAAAAGTCCAAGCCGGCATGGAATGCGGTATGGGTTTTGAGAATTATGAAGACATCCGCAAGGGCGACCAGATTGAGTGCTTCACTGTCGAAATGATCGAACGCTCCCTCGAAGATGTCGCGCTTTCTGACATGGAACAGGAAAGCGCGAAAGAGGACGCATAGCGCGGCGTCGCTGGGGTTACGGTCTCATGCAAAGGCGGCCTTTACGGGCCGCCTTTTTTCATGGGCGTGGCCCACTGCGCCGGCCTGCTTGCCTTATAAGGTAGGGCTGTCCACATAGGTGTCATGCCAAGAAACCGTCCCCCCTCCCAAAGACAGCTGAAAGCCGGCGAAGTTATTCGCCGCGCCTTGGCCGAAATTATCAACCGCGAAGACTTGCGCGATCCGGCCTTACGGGGTGTGAGCATCACGATTGCTGAAGTCCGGGCGGCGCCTGACCTGAAGGTTGCGACCGTCTACGCCGCGCCACTGGGTCCGGACGCGGACGGGGAGGCCGTCATCGCGGGCTTGCAGCGTTGTGGGCGATTTTTACGGGGGCGCTTGGGCCGCGAACTGGCGATGAAAAGCACGCCGCGCCTGCGCTTTGTTCTGGACCAGACCTTCGATACCGCCGACGCTATGGGGCGCCTACTGGCCCAACCCAACGTCGCGCGGGATTTGGATAGAAAAGAATAGGTCTTTAACGCCCTTAGTTTATGGTGGGCTATGTCATACGCCGTAACCTATGCCTTGGATCTGCAAGAAGCGGAGGCATTAGTTGCAGCTATTCATGACGATATGTCTGATAAAACCGTCAAGTTTATCAATCTTATCTGCGGTATCGTTATCGGCGTCGCCAGTATGGCTTTTTATTGGGAGGTCATAGCGCCTTGGGTTGTTGGTCACGAAAGACAACGCCTATTCATGGCGCTCATTTTTGTTCCCTTAATTATATATCTAATGTGGACAAAATTAATGGCGTGGCTTGAAGTGAAGCGTGCACCGAACTTACCTGTTCGATGGCAAGCGAAATGGCATTTCCATTTCGATTGTGAGGGAATTCATATCTCTACTGAACATGAAAATTCCACCACAATATGGGCAGGCATCAGGGCCGTTCATTTCGGGGATCAGGTATATATGTTTGTCGGGCCGGGTCGCCCAATTTACTGTTTTAGGGCCGCGTTAGAAAAGGCTGTCGACATTAGAGCCTTTGAACGGGACGTTGTGAACTGGCTTCCAGAGGATACGGTGTTCCTAAACATGAAAACGCCGCCCGTTGAGGCGGCTTAATTCGCTTTATTGGTCAATCGATCGAGCTTAGCCTGCATCTATTTCCAGCGGCGAAGACATGGCCAGATTTGCGCCTTATGACCTGAGATGTGACCCGGGGTGTGGCAAGAGATGTGGCCATTCCGTGTCTGAGTTTGCATCTTCCCGCGCCGCCTCGTTCTTTGTAGGCGCTCCCTATGGATCCCAACGGACGCAATCGCCGCAAGCGTGGCCAGGCCGTGCATGGCTGGGTCGTGCTGGATAAACCGCTCGGCTTGGGAAGCACGAAGGCGGTCTCAGTTGTCCGGCGTCTCTTTGATGCGCAAAAGGCGGGTCATGCGGGCACGCTGGACCCGCTCGCGACAGGCGTGCTGCCCATTGCTTTGGGCGAAGCGACCAAGACTGTCCCTTTCCTGATGGATGCGGCCAAGGGGTATGATTTCACCATTCAATGGGGCGAGCATCGAGAGACCTTGGACGCTGAAGGAGATATTGTGGCGACCTCTGATGTGCGCCCAAACGAGGCACAGATTGAAGCTGTGCTGCCGCGCTTCATTGGTGAGATTGAACAAATCCCGCCCAAATATTCCGCGATCAAAATCGATGGTAAGCGGGCTTATGATCTGGCCCGGGCGGGTGCTGACGTGGTGATGAAAACCCGCCATGTTCGCATTGACGGGCTAAGCTTAATTCAGACGGGTGGGGACAGCGCGAGCTTCCATGTCGATTGCGGCAAGGGGACATATGTGCGTTCGCTGGCACGCGATATTGCGAACGCTCTGGGCGCGCTGGGCTATGTCTCTTTCTTGCGCCGGACGCGCGTGGGCCCATTTACCTTGGCGCAGTCATTCCCTCTGGACGCGCTGGATGGGATGGACTATGCGGCGCGCGCAACAGAGGCGCTGCAACCGCTTTCGACCGCACTGGACGACATCCCGGTACTGGCCGTTAGTGAAACCAATGCAACGCTTTTGAAGCAGGGCCGGGACATAATGCGCCCCGCCGACACTTCTTTTACAGACGAACTTGTTCTGATGGAGTGTGGTGGTGTTGCAATTTGTCTGGGTCAGCCACGCGGACAGCGGATTTATCCAAAGCGCGTGTTTAACATTTGAACTATGGAGAAACACGATGTCGATCACACCCGAGCGCAAAGCCGCTTTGATCACTGAATACGCCACCAAACCCGGCGACACAGGATCCCCCGAAGTGCAGGTCGCAATCCTGACAGAGCGGATCAAAAACCTGACCGAGCACTTCAAAGTGAACGCCAAGGACAATCATTCCCGCCGCGGTCTTCTGGCAATGGTGACGCAACGTCGTCGCTTGCTGGATTACCTTAAAGGCAAAAGCGAGGACCGCTATCAGGACCTCATTAAGCGGTTGGAACTCCGCCGCTAAATCCAGGCGCGGATAGGCCGCGCCAAACACGAATAAAGCCGCCAGAGACAACTTTGGCGGCTTTCGCGCATTTTCGCGCAAATCCACCGCAGCAACGCCAAGCCGGCAATGGGGCCGCCAAGACGTCACTGCACGTACGTACGACGAAAGAAAGATTATGTTCGATACGAAATCCGTTACCATTGATTGGGCGGGTCGCCCCCTCACCCTCGAAACCGGTAAAATTGCCCGCCAAGCTGACGGCGCAGTCTTTGCCACTTACGGCGACACAAAGCTGCTCGCCACGGCCTGCTTTGCCAAAGAAGGTCGTCCCGGTCAGAGCTTTTTCCCGCTGACCGTTAACTATATGGAAAAATTCTACGCCGCCGGTAAAGTGCCAGGCGGTTACTTTAAACGCGAAGGTCGTCCGACTGAGCGCGAAACGCTGATCAGCCGCCTCACCGACCGTCCGATCCGCCCGCTCTTCCCGAAGGGCTTCCGCAATGAAGTGCAGGTTGTCATTACAGTCCTGCAGCACGATCTGGAAAACGAACCTGATGTTGTTGGCATGGTCGCCGCCTCTGCCGCTCTGGCGCTGTCTGGTGCACCGTTTGCGGGCCCGATTGGCGCCGCACGTGTCGGCCTGATCGACGGCGATTATGTCCTCAACCCGATGATCGACGAAATGGCCGATTCAGAGCTCGACCTCGTTGTCGCCGGCACCAAAGACGCCGTCATGATGGTGGAATCGGAAGCCAAGGAACTGACGGAAGAGCAAATGCTCGGCGCTGTCATGTTCGCCCACGAAGCCTGCCAGGACGCGATCGATGCGATTGAAGCGCTGGTCGAAAAAGTCGGCGTGACACCATTCGAGTTTGTCGTGCCTGATTTGGATGACGAGAAAAAAGACGTCAAAAAAGTTGCGGAAAAAGGCATCAAGGCGGCTTACAAAAAGAAAGACAAAATGGAGCGTCAAGCCGCGCTGCGTGAGGCCAAGTCAGACGCCAAAGCCAAGCTCGTCGCATCTGACGACAACCCGCTCGGCATGTCTGAGGCCGTCTTTAACGACGTGTTCAAATCTGTCGAAAGCACGGTTGTGCGCGGCTCTGTCATCAAGACGAAAAAGCGCATTGATGGCCGTAAGTTGGATCAGGTTCGCCCGATCGAAGCCATGGCGGGCCTGCTGCCCCGCACGCACGGCTCGGCCCTGTTCACACGCGGAGAGACGCAAGCCATCTGTGTGGCCACGCTCGGCACGTCCGACGATGAACAATTCGTCGATCAGCTGACCGGCACGATCAAGAACAAGTTCATGTTGCACTACAACTTCCCGCCCTATTCTGTGGGCGAGACAGGTCGCATGGGCGGCACATCCCGTCGCGAACACGGCCACGGCAAGCTCGCCTGGCGCGCGCTGCAAGCCGTTCTACCGACAGCGGAAGACTTCCCTTACACGATCCGTCTCGTATCAGAGATCACGGAATCAAACGGCTCCTCCTCTATGGCGACAGTCTGTGGCTGTTCCTTGGCCATGATGGATGCGGGCGTGCCGCTCAAGCGTCCGGTCTCCGGTATTGCCATGGGCCTGATCAAAGACGGCGACGATGTGGCGGTGCTAAGCGACATCCTCGGCGACGAAGATCACCTCGGCGATATGGACTTTAAAGTGGCCGGGACACGCGAAGGTATCACGTCTCTGCAGATGGACATTAAAATCGCCGGTATCTCTGAGGAGATCATGGAAACGGCGCTCGGCCAAGCCAATGCCGGTCGCTTGCATATCCTCGACAAAATGGACGAAGCCCTGACGGAAAGCCGCGACAGTGTGGGCGAATTCGCCCCACGCATCGAACAGATGAGCATCCCGGTCGACAAAATCCGCGACGTTATCGGCTCTGGTGGTAAGGTCATCCGTGAAATCGTCGACACAACAGGCGCGCGCGTCTCTGTCGAAGATGACGGCACGATCAAGATCGCGTCTAACGATCAGAAGTCCATCGACGCCGCAAAAGAGTGGATCGTCTCGCTGACGGCTGAACCGGAAGCCGGTGCAATCTACAAAGGCAAAGTCGTGAAAGTTGTCGATTTCGGCGCATTCGTGAACTTCTTCGGCAAGAAAGACGGCCTCGTCCACGTTTCTATGATGAAGCCAGAGCGCGTCAATCACCCCTCTGACGTGGTCGAGGAAGCGCAAGACGTGTTCGTCAAGCTGATGGGCTTTGATGATCGTGGCAAGGTTCGCCTGTCCATGAAGCATGTCGATCAGGAAACCGGCGAAGAGATCGAAGTCGAAGAGCGTAAGCGCTCCAAGCGTGACGACGATGATGAGGGCGAAGAGAAGCCCCGTCGCTCCCGCCGCCGCCGTTCGCCAAAGCGCGATGATGACTAAGCGACCCATGCTATCGCTATAAAGAAAGCCCGGTCACTGACCGGGCTTTTTTATTTGGCTTTTTGATCGCTCGCTAACCCGGCATCATCCGGATCAGCCGACCATTGGTTGCGTCTTCGATCAGCAATAATACCGCCCCATCGCGATCAATATCGACATCGCGTATGCGGAATTTATCGCCTGTCTTCGCCTTATCATCCCATGTCTTTCGATCACTAAGCAGGATTGTCTCTTCCGTTCCGTCCGGGCTGACCCGACGCAAATCACCGGACGCGAGCCCGCCGACTAGTAGATCGCCGTCCCAGTCGGGAAAGACGTCCCCCCGATAGACAGCAAGGCCAGAGGGCGCGATAGAAGGCGTCCAGCCGTGGACGGCGCCTTCAAAGCGCGGGTCAGTCTCGCGCGGGCTGATCCGCGCGCCCTGATAGTCCACGCCTTTTGTCGCAATCGGCCAGCCATAATTCTCGCCCGGCGTCAGGATGTTTAACTCATCCCCACCGCGCGGGCCATGTTCATGCTCCCAAATCGTACTCGTTTCTGGATCACGGGCCAGGCCTTGGACGTTGCGATGCCCGATGGTGAACAGCTCTGGCAAAGCGTCGGCGCCGAAATCAGGATTATCCGCAGGGGCTTTGCCTTCATCACTCAGCCGCACGACAGAGCCGAGATGCGAACTCACGCGCTGCGCCTCTTCGCGCAAAGAGAAGCCATCGCCGAGGCTCAGCAGCATCGTATCATCTGGCAGCACGACAATCTTACCGCCATAATGGGACCCGGCTTCTTTGGCGGGGCCGGCGCGGAAGATGACGTCCGCCTTGATAAGCTGGTTTCTAGCTACCTCTGCGCGCAAGAGAGCCGTATTATTCGCGTCCCAATCACCATAGCTATAGGAGAGGAAAATCGTGCCCGACGAGGCAAAATCATTGGCCAGTGCGATGTCGAGTAGTCCGCCTTGTCCGCCCGTTGCGATGCGGTTATCCGCCAGGGCGCGGACCTCATCAGGTAAGCCCGAAATCTCGGTACGATCTCCGGCTGCGTCGATGCGCCAAAGCTGTCCGAGCTTGCCTGTAACCAGATAGCCACCCTCTGGCAGCGGAGCGGCCGCCCAAGGCGACGTGAGGCCATCCGTTACCGTTTCAAGGGTAAAGGCCGTTGACGGTGTTTCGGGCAAGTCGGGCGCAGGCTGGGCCTCTAGGCAGCCACTCAAGGCCAGCGCCGTTACACTAGCAAGAACGAAAAAGCGGTGCATTGGACAATCCTTCGCAATCAGTTAGGCTTAATCTAAGGGTCAGGCGGGCCTATGCGCAAGCGAAGATAAAAAGGGTGGTCATGCAGTTTCTCAAACGCCTCGGACGCTTTCTTACGGGATGGGCCCTAGCGGGGATCGTGACAATTGCCCTGGCCGTCACACTGCAAACCCAGCGTCAACTGGCTATGTTGAATGATATCGAGGGGAATATCACTGTCACCGAACGCGTCTCTATGACGGTTTACAACCTCATGCATATGAGCGGGCTCTACGGTATCTTCATTCTGATTGGGCTGTTGATTGCCTTTTTGGTTGGGCGTTTGGTTTTTAGATTCGTCAAATTCGGGCCTGCAATCATCTTTGCTGTCGCTGGCGCTGTGGCCATGATCGTCATGCTATTTGCCATGAAAGAGGCCTTTTTCGGTGTTCATTTGATTGGCGGCGCCCGTGAGATGATTGGCATTGGATTGCAGGGCTTGGCGGGTGCTGCGGGTGGCTTGCTGTTCGCACGGCTCTATCAGGCAAAGCCGATTGAGAGATAAGATAAAAGCCTAAGCCGTTTTTTCTTCTGTTACATTCTTCTCGCGACGCACAAAACGAATAGCCTCAATCAGATCGCGGCCAATAACAGGCTTTGTCAGAAAAAGGTCAGCGCCCGCTTCAACGGCCTGAGCATTGACATCGGCACTGGCTTGAGCGGTCAGGACAATGAGGGGCAGATCAGACACTTCTGTTTCACTGTTTCGAATGAGGCGTGTCGCTTCGACACCGTCAATACCCGGCATACGAATATCCATCAAAATCACGTCAACTTTGTGATGGGCTAGATAATCGAGCCCCTCTTGCGCGGTTAAGGCGGAGACACAGATACAGCCCTCTGGCTCGAGCATTAGGCGGATAACATCCAGGTTTGAGGGCAAGTCCTCTACGATCAGGACGCGCAAGCCGTTTAGGTCGTCGGGGTCGGTCTTTGTGATGCCGTGTGAGACCGGCGCAGGGGTTGTCGCAAAAATTTCAGGCACGCGCGCCAAGAGATCGACAATATCCTCATCATATTGATCCTCATGCACATCCGTCGGATTGATCGGCGTCTGTGCAATCTCGCGCTCACCGTCTAACGCCGTCGGGGTCGCGTTAACCGCATGTGTGAGATCTAGAATGTTTGGTCGATCTTCATCTTCAGCCATGGGCGTTGCGACCGTTGTCTCCAAAGTTTGCGCGCTGGCCGCCTCGTCCTGATGTATTGAGAGTGGCAAGTCGACTTTCAGAGTAAATTCAGAGCCGCGCCCCTCAGACGAAACGACCGTGACGTCGCCCCCCATCATCCGCGCGAGCTGGCGCGCAATGGCGAGGCTTAACCCCGCGCCGCCATATTTACGGGTCATTGTGCTGTCGGCTTGCAGGAAGGGCTTAAAGAGACGGTCTTGCACCACCTCGCTAATACCCTGACCTGTATCGGCAACAATCGCGGTTATGGCTAGGGTCTCTGCCTCGGTCTTCTGTGCTGTCACATGGAGGTGGATACGGCCTTCATGGGTAAAGCGCATGGCATTGGAGAGTAAAATCTTGACGCACTGACGTAGGCGTTGCGTATCGACGTCAACAGCTTGATCAAGTTCAGGCGCGATGAAGTGCGTGTAGCGCAAGCCTTTATCCGTGGCTGCTTCGATCCAGTTTTTCGCTTCCGCCTCTAAAATAGGTCCGAGCGCGATCGGTTCGGGTAACAGCGTCAGCTTACCCGCATCAATCGTCGACATGTCGATCATGCTTTCGATCAGGTCTTGTAATTGTTCGCCACATTCCTGAATCGTTTTCGCTTGGAGACGCGTTTGTGCATCGGGACTGTGATGGATGAGCGCATCGCTAATACCGATGACGCCGTTGAGCGGGGTGCGCAATTCGTGGTTCACGACACCCAAAAATTCGGTTTTCATTTTCTCCGCAGACAAAGCTTGTTCGCGTAAGTCTGCCAAGCGAACATTGTTTTTCTCTCGGTAGCGGTAGAAGAAAATCGCGCCGATGAAAGCGGACAATAACAAAGCCAAAACCGCCCAGAGCAAGCGGTTGACGCGCTTTTGCTGGGCCAGCTGCACGGCGCGCATCTCGGCTTCGCGCTGCAACGCCTCTTCGCGTTCTTGCTGGCGTTCCCTTGAGTTTTCGAGATGCGATAAAAGCGATGCCGTGTCATTGGCATTGATTGCCCGCAGACGACTAATCATCAAATCAACGCGTTGGTTCATAAAGGCCACGGCCTGTGCCGCGTCACCCTCGCTGGCCGATAGCAAAGCGAGTGTGTGTAACCCCCCTTCGCTTTGAAAGGCAGACACTGTGGGCATACCGTTTTCCCAAAAACCCAAGGCTTCCATTTTCTGAATGGTTTCACCCCGTCGCCCAAGGCCTGCCAAGGCGATCATTTGCTCCCCGATGGCGCGACGCTGGATAAAGGGGTCTGCCGCAGTCTCCGCCATTTTCGCAGTGTCTATGGCGGTCTGGTAGTCGCCAATTTCATTGTAGAGATCAGCCTTGTAAACTTTGGCCAGAACAGAATGCGTCTCTGTTACGCTTTCCTCGGCCTTGATCATGTCAGCAATGGCAAGGGCGCCTTGATGGTCACGTTTGCGGTTAAAGGCGAGAAGGAAGTTCGTCATCAGCTCGTGCCGATCGAAATGGGCCCCCAATTCGGCATTCAATTGACGCGTGGTTTTACTGGCCTCCAACATGCGTTCTGGATTGGCGCTGATCGTGTAAAGAACGATGACTTGTTCGGCTATGATCAGTTGCGCGTCACTGACAAGGGGAGATAAAGTCTCTGGTATGGCGTCTAGGGCGTCTTGCGTGTATTGACCGGCGAGTAA
>CAZSUW010000011.1:0-19618 GCA_964610115.1 uncultured Algimonas sp. | reverse complement strand
AAGAAGCGCGGATGTCGCCAAGGCGTAGCGCATGCCCAAACCCTTTCAGACGGGCAGATAGGCGCAAAATGTTTAAGGATGAGTGTCGTTTGGCCACAAAAAAACCCGCCTCACGGGCGGGGTCCCACAACTCGATCGTTTCAAAACGGACTAAAAGTCAATGATGACCGGCATGCCGCCTTCAACGATGTCGAGTTCTTCAACTGTAAGTTCACGCATGGTGTTGAGTCCTCTTTAAGGGTTAGCGACAGATACCATTATCTGAAGCTACGATGAACAAAGCAATATACATACCGGTGTTTCAAGTGAATTCTGCACTATTTTGGGACAAAACAGGGTTAATGCGACCTTTTTGCCGCATTTTGCGTCTCATTTCAGGATGCTGAGGGTGAGACCGCCTAAGACTAGGGCGTTTCAATGCGTATAACTCTGTCGCTCGCATCCAAAAAAGCAGGCCTATGGGCGACAATGATCCGCGTCATGGGCAGGCTTTTAATCAGCTCAACGATCAAGCTCTCTGTCTCGACGTCAAGATTGGCTGTCCCTTCATCCAGGAATAGAACGTCCGGTTGCTGATAGAGCGCACGGGCCAGCAAAAGGCGCTGGCGCTGCCCTCCAGAGAGTATGTGTCCGGCATCCGTGATCACAGCCAGATAGTTCATGGGAATGGCGGCGATGGTGTTATGGATCTGCGCGGCTTTCGCCGCTTCGACCACACGTTCCATATCGACCTCGGGATCGAAGAAGGCGATATTGTCGGCAATCGTTCCCGAAAGTAGGCGGTCATCCTGCATGACAACACCGACACGCCCGCGCCATTCGGCAGGATCAATGCTGGCCAGGTCGCGGCCATCAATCTGAACCTGACCCTCGCCCGGGGCATAAAGACCCAGCATGAGTTTCATCAATGTCGTCTTGCCGCCCCCGCTCGGCCCGGTCAGCGTGACCATTTCACCGGCGGCAATATTCAGGTTGAAGTCTTGCACAATCCACGGCTCTTCAGGGGCGTAACGAAAGGCGACATTGTCGAACGATAGCTTCCCAGTCACAGCCCCTAAGGCCTCATATCCGTCGATCTGTCTTTCGGCTTTGGCAAAGACAATATCGGCCAGTCGGTCGAGGTGGAGCGAGAGCAAACGAAACTCAATCCCTTTCTGGACGAGTTGCACAACGGCGTCAGCGAAATATTGGCGATAGATCAGAAAGGCGACCAACATGCCGACCGTAAAGCCGCTCTCGGGCTCTAAGACGAGAGCGCCAGCGAAAACGACCACTGCAACGACTTGTAAACCGATGATGAGTGTCTGCGCGCATTGGGAGGCGACAGCCCAGCGCTGATGGCCGAGGTCAGCCTCAATCACGTCTGAAAACAAATTGCTCCAACTGGCTTCGCGTTCCGCTTCGCGGCCAAATAACTTGACGGTCGTGCTGGCCCGGATGCTTTCAATGACGTGGCTATTTTCCAAGGCCCGTGCGTAGATCGCCTCTTCCTGTGTCCGACGCAAATGCGGATAGATCAGCAAGGTAACGCCGACCAAAAGGGCGCTGCTGAGCAAGACGATCACGGCGAGAAGCGGGCTGAAAACAATCATCACGACCAACATGATCAGCGCCATCACCCCGTCGATCAGAACGCCAACGACAGATTGCGACAGGGCTTCTTGGATGGGTTGGGTGGAATTGATGCGGCTGATAATATCGCCGACATGACGCCGCTCAAAATAGCGCGCAGGCAGTCGGATCAGATGCCGGAACACATTGCCGACCATCTGGCGGGAGAGTTGCGCACCAAAGGTCGCAATTGAATAACCGCGCGCCGCTTCAACCACAGCGCGCATAATCGCCAGACCGCCAAAGGCAATCGCCAAAGCCCAGAGCAAGCCCGTATCGCCGGAAGGCAGAACGGCATCAACGACCAGCTGAAATAAAAGCGGGGCCGTCAAAACCGTCAGCAAAAGCGTGATCGATAAAAGCGTGATCTGGGTGATAGCGCTGGGCGCGCCTATAATGCGCGACCACAAATCGGTCAGGCGCGGTCGGATCCGGTCTTGCTGTGGCTCGAAATCTGCCGCGGGACTTAACTCCAAGGCAATTCCAGTAAAGTGATCCGATACTTTTGACAGGGGCAGGATACGTTGTCCAATTCCGGGGTCGTGGATTTCAACCTTGCCGCGGCGGACCCGCTTTAGAACGACATAATGGTTTAGGTCCCAGTGTAGCAGCGCCGGGGTTTGCAGCTTATGCAGCTGATCCAGATCGACCCGTAAAGGCCGGGCCGACAAGGATAGCTCGCCAGCAATCCGGATAATTTGTTTTAGCGACGTTCCACGCGCAGACAGCAGATAGCGCTCCCGCAAACTGTTCAGATCAATGTCATGCCCGTGATAGCGCCCAACCATGGCCAGACAGGCGAGGCCGCATTCTGTCATTTCGGTTTGCAGGATGACTGGCAGCTTAGCCATTGAGCCAGCTCCAGACCGTGCCCGTTCCAACAGGAATAAGAAAGAGGATTAGGCCAATCACGTTAATCGCCAAAAGCACGATCAAAGTAATCCAAACCGCATGGATTGGCGCGCTCAGGCGGACATCACCGTAAAGCGCGCGGGAACGGCGCTGCAGTGCTTCTTTGCGAAAGAGCTCACTCATCGTGTCTGTCCTTTCTTTTCCTCCCCTTACGGATGAAGGCGTGGCACGCGCTTGTAAAGCGCTGCAATGGAAGGCAGGAACGCTTTATGGATATCTCTCAGACAGCGGGGTGGTGGTCTCTCTTGCCGCCCATTTTGGCGATCGGTTTGGCACTGGTTACGCGGCAGGTTTTTCTAAGCCTCGCCCTGGGTCTGTGGGCGGGTTATGTGATTTTGGCGGGCGGCAATCCGCTCGCTGGCACGTTTGATACCATTGACGCGACCGTGTCTGTACTGGGTAGCGCCGGCAATGCCCGGATTATTCTCTTCACATTGGTTGTGGGCGCGCTCATCGCCCTGATCCAGCGCAGTGGCGGGGTTGCGGGCTTTATTGCGCGATTGCTCGGCTGGCTGGAACGTCGGACGCAAGACGCCGAAGCAAAAAACCAACGCAAGTTGGTGGAAATGCTCGCCCTTGGGACAGGCTTTCTGATTTTCATTGAAAGTAATATTTCAATCCTGACGGTCGGCACAGTCTTTCGACCTGTCACGGATAAGATGGGCATCCCGCGTGAAAAGCTGGCCATGATCGCCGATACGGGTTCGGCCCCGTCCAATGTGCTGATCCCGTTCAATGCGTGGGGCGCGTATCTGATGACCTTGATTGCGGCCCAAGGGCTGGAACAGCCCGCCTCGCAACTCATTCAGGCGACTGTACTGAATTTCTATCCAATGCTGATCGTACTCGTCTTGATCATCGTGATCGTCACAGGTCGTGATCTGGGCGAAATGAAAACCGCTGAAGCGCGGGGCACGCTGCTACGCGAAGGGGCCGTGCCAATGATGTCTGATGAGGCGACGGATGTTCCACCCGTAGACAGTGCGCCGCATCGGGCCCTCAATATGATCCTGCCTATTTTGGCTCTTGTCCTACTCGTCCCGACCTTCCTGATAATGACGGGCGAAGGCAGTCAGTGGTTTGAACGGATGCGCAGTGGATCTGGCTCGTCTGCAGTTCTCTATGCGACCACCTTTGCGGTCATCCTCGCTATCGGATTGTATAAAGCGCAAGGCATTTTAAAAATCCGCGAAAGCGTGGACACGGCGTTAAAGGGCATGGCGGGCATGGTGCCCCTTGCCATCCTTATGCTGCTGGCCTTCGCGCTGGGCGATCTTTGCCGCGCCCTCGGTACGGGAATTTTTACCGCCGACGTGACGTCGAGCTTCCTAAGCCCTGCATTAATGCCAGCCCTTGTTTTCCTGATCAGCTGTTTTGTCGCTTTTTCGACCGGCACAAGTTGGGGCACGTTTGCGATCATGATTCCCATCGCCGTGCCGCTTGCGGCGCAATACGGTCTTGATCCCTCACTCGCTATTGCGGCGGCGATTGGCGGCGGCGTGTTTGGGGATCATTGCAGCCCGACGTCTGACACCTCCATCATCGCGTCTATGGCCAGTGGGTCGGATCATATTGATCACGTCCGCACACAGCTGCCCTACGCCCTCATCGCTGGCGGATTGACAATTGCTGCTTATCTGGTCTTGGGGTTCATCCATGCGTAAGTGGCTCTTCGCGAGCGTCCTGCTTTACGCCTGCCAAACAAAGGCCATTGCAACGCCCTTACAGGGCGAGTGGGTCAATGAGAGCGGATCAACGATGCTCATCTCTGTCGATGATCAGACGGGTCAGCTCTCGGGGCGCTATTGCTCTGAACTTGGGCGCGTTGACCCTGACAGCTGCCACCCGCTCACAGGTTGGATCACGGGGGATGTGGTCGGGTTTTCTGTGCGGTTTGACCCGCCTGGTTCGGTGACGACGTGGTCAGGTCAGATCAGCCAGGACAGCACAGGCCCTTATCTTCGCACCATGTGGCATTTATCGCGCGATATTCCGGAAGCGGAGGAAGACGACCGACTTTGGGAGTCGGTGATATCCGGCTATGCCGTCTTTCGACCGAAGGGCGCGCTTACGCCCGACCCAGAAACGCGCGGAGCTGAGTAACGCCCGTTTCAAGAATTTCATTGTCGCCGCGCTTTTTACAGGCGGCCTTGCATCGATCCAAAGCCTTTTCTAGCGCGTCCAGCTGTTCTTCGGCGACAGTGCGTTCCCCCGTTCCCAAGGCGATCAAGCCAAGGCGATAGCGGGCATCATGCAGGGTCTCGTTGTAAAACAAGGCCCGTTCCAAGCTAATCTTGGCCTCGTCGATTTTACCCTGTTTAAGCTCTGACAGACCTGCCATGTAAAGCTGCCCGCCCAAATCCCGTCCGGAGGAAATCAGCTCCTCATCCTCGGGTTTGAAGCGCTGATTTGTGGTAATCGGTGCGCCAGTGTTGAAAGCGGTCTGACTGGCTTCTGCGCTGGCGGCGTTAGCGCCACTGCCCGTATTTGCGAGTTCGTTGATTTGCCCGCCCACGGCATCGCTGACATTTTGTTCAATGGCGGACCGTTGCCGGGTTTGACCGCGCTTTAAGACGCTAAAGTTCTTCTCAAATTCGATTTCCGCCGTGACGTAATCGCCTTTCAACCAAGCGTCCATGGCCGGGTCAGCGCCGCGCCTCTGGCCTTCGACGACAACCTCGTCTTCAACGGGCTCTGCGTCCTGCGCAATGGCGGACACAGGCAAAAGACAACACACAGACAGGGCAAGGACGAGGCGTTTCATGATTTCACGATAGCGCATATCAAGGCGTTTGGCGAGACCCTGCTGTTTCATCCGCGCCATAACGGGAAATCGCATAACCCAGCCCCGCGCTGAGTCCTATGGCTCCGAGGGAAGCTTTGGTAAACTGCACGAAAGCGAGCAAGCCGTGCCAAATCGATGAAGTGAACAGATTGAACCCCGTTGTGAGAGAGAGCTGGCTCTCTGCCAGCAGACCAATCAGGCCCTGCTTCATCGCCCAGCCAAAGAACGGAAGCGGGACGATAATGATCGCCGTCAGCGCGCCGGCCAAGGCCCCGGCCAATCTGCGTTCCCGCGGACTTTTCGTGATCCGGGCCCCAGCCGTCCATAGACAGGCGCTCAGAAACGCTGTCGCTAGAACGATCAGGACGAACAATTTGATCACATCGGACAGCCAGTCGGCCTGTTGCGATAGAATGGGCCATGCGGTGATATTGGCCGCAAATCCGGCAAGGATAGAGATGGACCCAACGAAGAGGCGACGCGGGCTCAAATGCTAATCGACCAATTCGTCCCAGAACCGTTTGGCTTTATCGAAAAAGCCCCGGCTTTCCGGGCTGACATCGTCGCCACATTCACGCGCAAATTGTTCCAGTAATTCACGTTGTTTCGCGCTTAGGCGGCTTGGTGTTTCGACGGCCAATTCGACATACATATCACCGCGCTGTTCAGAGCGTAGAACACTCATACCTTTGCCACGAAGGCGCAAGCGTTTGCCAGTCTGGCTGCCGGCCGCAATCTTGATCTTGGACCGCCCGCCGTCAATCGTCGGGATTTCAATCTCCCCGCCCAAGGCCGCCGTCGTCATGGGCACGGGGGCGCGCATGAACAGGTTGGATCCATCACGTTCGAACATGTCATGCGGGGCGACAGAGACGAAGAGATAAAGGTCACCGCGCTGACGATTACTCGCCCCGCGCTTGGGGGCTTGATCGCCCTGACCGGATAAGCGGATGCGCGTGCCGTCCTCAACACCCGATGGAATGGTCACATCCAGTGCTGTATCCACGCGGACCTGGCCAACCCCGTCACAGTCCCGACAGGGATCAGAAATATATTCACCCTGACCGCCACATTTCGGGCAAGGACGCTCCATGGTGAAAAAGCCTTGCTGTGTCCGCACCCGGCCCGCACCGCTACACATATCACACGTGTCGACCTGCGCGCCGGGTTCAGCCCCAATGCCGTCACAGCGGCCGCAATCTTCGGCGATCGGCACTTCAATTTCCAGCTGCTTGCCCCGGAAGGCTTCTTCTAATGTGATCTCGATTTCATAACGCAGGTCAGACCCGCGCGCGACGGACTGCCGCCGCCCTCCACCACCGGACCGTCCGCCAAACATGTCGGCAAAGCCACCCGCCGCCGCACCGCCGCCTTGGCCAAAAATCTGACTGAAAATGTCAGAGAAGTCCTGGAATCCAGCCCCGCCGCCAAAGCCTCCGCCGCCTTGTTCAAAAGCCGCGTGACCCATGCGGTCATAGGCGGCGCGCTTTTGCTCATCAGACAAAATGCCATAGGCCTCGTTTAGCTCTTTAAAGCGGGCTTCGGCCGTAGGGTCATCGGGATGTCGATCCGGGTGACAGTCCATGGCCTTCTTGCGAAAGGCTGATTTTAGCTGTTTGGCGTCGGCACTTTTCGCCACGCCCAGCACGTCATAATAGTCGCGTTTGCTCATGGTATTGATTTCTTAAAAATGCCGTTGAGTGACGTTGTGTCCTCTAACAGGTAGTTTTGCGCCGCCAGCAGTTCAATGATTGCGCTGCGATCCTCTTGCGGCAGTTCAACAATGATGAGGCCGGGATGCAGGCTCTCTGGCGCGTCGCGGAAGAAGGCGTTCAAAGCGCGGCGGTCGTGACCTTCAATGTCCAACTTCAGCGCATCTATCTTCGAAACACCCGTGCGTGTGCATAGCTCTAGCAGGGTTATGACCTCAACACGCTCGCCAGACTCAGATAACGTCCCTTCGCCGCGATTTGTGCCGCCATCAGAGAGATAAGCCGTTCCCGGCACATCCGATATGGCAACGCCGATATGTTCGACTTTCGCGCCGGACGCTTTGGCGTTGAACAGAAGGCGTGCGGTCATTTCTGCGCTGGGCTCGACGGCTATGATGCGGGCCTTGCGCCCCTGCTTACGCGCATAGGCATTCACGAACAGGGAATAGAGCCCGACATTCGCGCCTACGTCCAGAAACACAAATGTCTCCGACATTGGCGTGGAGACAGCTTGGCGTAACGCCGCTCGCTCTTCCGCATCCCAAATCTGCACGCCGCAAAAGGCGCGCTTTTCACACCGATTTGTCGATGGATAGAGGCGGGCCTTCACGCCGGGGGCGACTGTCACATCAAAGGGCTCTGATAGACCGCGCATCACTTGTTTGCGACAGGCGCTTATGCCCCAACGTTCAAAACGGCTGTCGCCCCACCGGTGTACTGAAAAGCGACGGGCTTCGCGGTTAGGCGGTAGGCTGTAAGTGCCGAAGGGTGACGTGACGTCACTGTTTGCTTTGTTTTGGGTCCCCATGACGGATCAGATCGGCATGTCTTCTGTTCTGGCCGATATGAAAAACCCCGCCCCATCTCAGTCAGGGCGGGGTTTTGATCATTACGCGCTTTACGCGGCGTTCTCGTCGTCAACGTCTTCGAACTCGGCGTCGACAATGTCGTCGTCCTCTTCGCCAGCCGCATTATTCGCGCGTGTTGCGGCCTTCTCGGCCTCATGCGCCTCATTTTCAGCATTGGCGTAGATGGCCTCACCCATTTTCATCAGGGCGGCGGTGAGGACCTGGACCTTATCCGTAATCCCAGCGGCATCAGCGTCAGGCTTTTCAGTCTCGGCTTTCAGCTCGGCCAGGGCCGTTTCGATCTGTTCTTTCGTATCCGCATCGACCTTTTCGCCATGTTCGGCCAGATCGCTTTCGGCCTTATGAATGATGGCTTCTGATTGGTTTCGGGCTTCGGCCATTTCGCGGCGTTGCTTGTCCTCTTCCGCATTGGCTTCGGCGTCTTTGACCATCGCTTCAATATCATCATCGGACAGACCGCCAGAGGCCTGAATACGGATCTGTTGTTCCTTGCCGGTCGCTGCGTCTTTGGCTGACACATTGACGATACCATTCGCATCGATGTCAAAAGTCACTTCGATTTGTGGCATGCCGCGCGGGGCGGGTGGAATACCAACCAGATCGAACGAGCCGAGCAGCTTGTTGTCTGCTGCCATTTCGCGTTCGCCCTGACTGACTTTAATCGTCACAGCGGACTGATTGTCAGCGGCGGTCGAGAAGGTTTGCGATTTCTTGGTCGGGATCGTCGTATTCCGGTCAATCATGCGCGTGAACACACCGCCTTCGGTCTCAATGCCGAGAGACAATGGCGTCACGTCCAGCAGCAGCACGTCTTTGACATCACCTTGCAGCACGCCCGCTTGGATGGCCGCGCCCATGGCGACGACCTCATCCGGGTTCACGCCTTTATGCGGCTCTTTGCCGAAGTAATCTGTCACAGCCTTCTGCACAGCCGGCATCCGCGTCATGCCCCCGACGAGAACAACATCATCGACGTCAGAGGCCTTGAGGCCCGCATCGGCGAGGGCTTTCTTGATCGGCGTAATGGTGCGCTTGATGAGGTCCTCAACCAGGCTTTCCAGCTTGGCACGGGTGAGCTTCATGTTCAGGTGCTTTGGACCCGTTGCATCCGCCGTAATGAAGGGCAGGTTAACTTCATAAGTGGAGGCAGAGGACAACTCTTTCTTCGCTTTTTCCGCTTCTTCACGCAGGCGCTGAAGGGCGAGCTTGTCTTTCTTTAGGTCGATGCTCTGGTCTTTTTTGAACTCGTCGGCGAGATATTCGACGATGCGCATGTCAAAGTCTTCACCACCCAAGAAGGTGTCGCCATTGGTGGCTTTCACTTCGAAAACGCCGTCACCGATTTCAAGGACAGAGACGTCAAACGTCCCGCCGCCCAAATCGTAAACCACGATCGTCTTGCCTTCGTCTTTTTGTAGGCCGTAAGCGAGCGCGGCGGCTGTGGGTTCGTTGATGATCCGCAGCACATCAAGACCCGCAATCTTGCCCGCATCTTTGGTGGCTTGGCGTTGCGCGTCATTAAAATAGGCCGGAACGGTGATCACCGCCTGTGTAACGATTTCGCCCAAATAGGCTTCAGCCGTCTCTTTCATCTTCGTCAACGTCATCGCGCTGATTTCAGACGGCGATAATTCTTTGTCGCGACCTTGGACGTAAGCATCACCATTTTTGCCTTTGACGATTTTATACGGGACGAGCTTGGCATCCTTCTTGACGGCTGGATCCGTAAAGGGGCGACCGATCAGGCGCTTGACTGCATAATAAGTGTTTTCCGGGTTCGTCACGGCCTGACGACGGGCCGTTTGGCCGATCAGGCGCTCGCCATCTTCGGTAAAGGCGACAACGGACGGCGTCGTGCGTGCACCTTCGCTATTTTCAATAACTTTGGGTGTATCCCCATCCATGACAGCGACGCATGAATTGGTCGTCCCCAAGTCGATCCCAATGACTTTTGGCATAGTGTGCTCCTGTATTTGGGCCTGGGTCCTCTGCAGCGCCCAATATATTTGTGTTCAGGGGTGTCCCGCATGTCCAAAACTGGCCCAGCGAGAGCGTCTGAGTGCGATATGGGAGGTGAAAATCGACTCGCAAGGGTGGTGAGCCTTAAAAAATCACGTCATGGGGAGTCCGTTCATGCCCCGTTCCAGTCAGAGCTTCCCACCCGGTTTTTCACATTACCCGCTCTATTTCGCGCCAATAGAGCAAGCGGCGTTGATTGACGCTTTAAAAGCAGGGGTCGAGCAGGCCCCGTTTTACCAGCCGACTATGCCGCGCACGGGCGCTCCACTTTCCGTGGTGATGAGTAATTTTGGGCCCCTCGGCTGGGTGACAGATAAAGACGGCGGCTATCGCTATGAGCCTGCCCATCCAAAGACAGGGAAGCCGTGGCCGCCTTTGCCAGAAATGTTGCGGGCACTTTGGTATGACGTGACGGATTGGCCCGACCCGCCAGAAGCCTGTCTGATCAACTGGTACCGGGCAGAGGCGCATGACGGTAAAGGCGCGACGATGGGTTTGCATGTCGATGCGGATGAACGAGATCTCAACGCGCCTGTTGTGTCTGTCAGCCTCGGCGATCCAGCCCTTTATAAAATCGGCGGGACTCAGCGAGGTGGCCCCACGCAATCGCTAAAGCTTTTCTCTGGCGATGTTGTCGTCCTCGCGGGGGAGGCTCGCCGTTGTTTTCACAGCGTATCGAAAGTGTTTTACGGGCAAAGCGCGCTCGTGCCGCGAGGTGGACGGATTAATCTGACTATGCGGGTGGTGGGATAAGCGAGCCGAAAAGCCATAGGGGGTAAACTTGCTGATTTCGATCTTTATCTTCATAGTCGGGCCATGTTGCGTGTCTTTGTCCTTACTATTCTCTGCTTTGGGTTCAGTGGGTTCAGTTTTGTTCCGCCGGCTTTTGGACAAGACGATCCGGTGCGCCAACTCACTAAATCCGAAAAAAAAGCCGCCTTGGCCGAGGCTGGAACCCTGGGGGAGCTGATCTTTTTCTATGATCGTGCCGCTTGGCTGGCGACCGATGCGATGCTGGAAGATTATGGCGAAGCGGCCCGTGATGTTATTGGCGGTTGGGTTGTAACGGAATATCCCGAAGCAAAGCACAGGTCTGATCTCCGTGTGGCTTTCATAAACAAAGCGGAGCCGCCACAAGTTATTTGGGAAGGGCGCGTGCGAAAAAATCGCTTGCGTCAATCAGGTCCCCTAGCAGCCCCCCGCGACCTGACGGCGGAGGAAGTATCCCGCCGCCGCGCGGTTAACAGCGCCATTGCCGATCCCGCCTTAAAGCCCTGCAAGGAATTTCTACCGATGAACTTTACGGTCTTCGCGAAGCCGGGTGACCCCGACGGCAATCTATATGTCTATATGCTTTCGGCGACGAGCAAGGTGGGTGAAGCTGTATTTGGTCGTCATTTTCGGTTTGAGACAACGGCAGATGGCGGAACCGTGATTGGCAGTCGCGGCTACACGAATAGTTGTATCGCTGTGCCTATGGCCCAGAACTTACCCAAGGGCGCAACCCCTTTGGCCTTGACTATTTCCCATATCTTAGACCCACTGCCCCAAGAGACGCACGTCTTTGTCTCTCTGTCCAACGACATGCCTGTCATGGTGATCATGTCAGAAAGCCAAGAGGTATATGCGGTCGATGGGAAAAAGATCAGGGCTGTAAAATCAGGGCTGTAAAATAAAGGCGGCATTGCGCGTTTCGAGCCCTATTCCGGGCGCTAGGCAAAAATCACGATGGATTGCATGCCTTCGACCACCAGGTCTCCCGCACGGTTCCATATGCGCATGACTTGGCTGGAGTAGCCGTCTTTGGTCGCCGTTAAGTCCGCCTCGACCATAAACCAGCCGTCTTCACTCTCAGGGGGGCGGAGAAAATTGCAAATCCAGCTCATGGAGCTGACAGGGCCCGGCGCTTTCAGCATTGGCATGGCCGCAGGCGGAAGAATGTCTGCAAGACATAAAAGACCCAATTCGGTCTGGCGCGCAGCCGGATCGACATGCCGCGCCCAATTACGGATATAGCCGCGATCCGCCCCACTAACCGGACGCGCGCCCTCGATGAGGCGGGTTTCGAAATTCGTCAGAAAAGCCGGTGCGAATTGGGCAAATTGCGGCGGAATAAACGGCTCGCAATCTTCTGGCGCAGGTGCATCTGGCGCTGGGCAATTTTGTGAAACCGAACTCTCCCGGGGCGCACCGAAACTAAAACTGCCCAGCGCGACGCGGGCCGATTCGACTTCGGCGAAAGAACTGATCGTGGTGACATTCCGGCCTTGGCGTTGAACCGCCGAGATCAGCTTAGGGTCCGCTGTGACCGGACCGGTAAAGTTGATCAGCGCAGACCGCAAAGACGGCAAGTCCTCTGCGATGGTTTTCGCATGGGCGAGCAAGAGTGCTGCCGTCAGGCCGCCATAGGCCGTGCGGCCTTGCTTCCAATGGTCTGGAACGTTCGCCGCGCCTTTTCGGGCTTGGTCGAACAAGTCTGACGCCATCGGTGTCATTAGGGTAGAAGGGGCGGTATCCGTCATAATGATGTCATTACGAACATCGCCGCGTTTCAGATAGGGGCATTTGTGAATAGTGACCGTTCTTATGATCTAGCGGATCACCGCTTGCACTCTTCGCCTCTCCCGCGCACATTGCTCAAAAGACTGGGAGAGCCTGATGGGTAAGCACCTCGAATTCTATTATGATTTTGGCAGCCCGAATGTGTATTTGGCCTATCGGGCCCTCTCCCGCGTGGAAGGCCTCAGCCTCGACCTAAAGCCGGCTTTGATTGGGGGGCTCTTCAAAGCGGCCAATAATCAACCGCCCTGGCAGGCCTTCGGGACTATCCCGACCAAAATGCAATATATGCAGGTGGAGATCGCCCGCTTTGTGGAAATGTATGACCTGCCGGATTATCGTTTTAATCCGCATTTTCCGGTGATGACAATCTTGCCTATGCGGACCGCCATGGTGGCGCTGGATGAAGGCACACATGATCAGTTCTTTGAGCCTGTCCTGAGCGCAATGTGGGAGGAGGGTAAAGATATTAGCCTGCCGCCTGTGCTGGCCGACGTGTTGGATGATGCCGGACTAGAAGGCGAGCGCATGGTCGCCCGAACACAGGAACAGGGTATTAAAGACGCGCTGAAAGAGGTCACCACCGCGGCCTCCATGCGTGGGCTTTTCGGTCTGCCCAGCTGGTTTGACACGACGCCTGCATCAGGGGGTGAACCCTTGCTCTATTTCGGTAAAGACTGTTGCTGGATGATGGGCGCAAAACCAATTCGGATGCCGTAAACACGTCTTACGTCCCCTAAAAATCCCGATCCGATTCACCTGATCCTAAGCATTCTTCGCTAAATCCCGCCCCAAGCCGGTCCGAAAATGAGACTGGCACGGTGATTGGTGAGGATAAGAGCATGGCGCTAGCGCCAAAGATTCAGGCCCGGCAGAGCCAACAGCTCGCCATGACGCCGCAGCTGCAGCAGGCGATCAAACTGTTGCAACTTTCTAACATTGAATTATCGGCCTTTGTCGAAGAGCAGTTGGAAAAAAACCCCTTGCTGGAACGCGGGACAGGCGAAGAAAATCGCCGTGGGGAAGCTATAGAGGTTTCTGGCGAAGCCGGAAGCGCCGAGGCCGTGGCTGACGTTGCCGCCGTCCCTGCAGCCGCCCAAGCCGATCTTGACGCCCCGGATCACGCCGTCACACCAGACGCGGCGCCAGGTGACCGGTCCGAAAGCGCGCCCGCTGCCGACGTTGGCGGGTCGGTAGATTTTTCGCGCAGCACAGGATCCGGCGGGGGCGTATCGTCTGATTTTGATCCCCTCTCAAACACGGCCGCCACGCAATCGTTGCAAGACGTCCTGCGAGAACAAATCGGCCACCTTTCGCTGAGTTTAAAAGACCGCTTTGTGGCGGATTACTTGCTCGGTCTGATCGATGATGCGGGCTATCTGCGCGAAGAAACAGAAAGTCTGGCTTTATCCCTTGGCGTCAGCGCGTCCCGTATCGCCTCTGTTATCACCCAGTTGCAAACGATGGAGCCAACGGGCGTATTTGCCCGATCGCTGTCAGAATGTCTGTCCTTGCAACTCGCTGAAACCGGCGAGCTGGATGACGCAAATATCGCGCTCTTGGCGAACCTTAACGTGCTGGCCAAACATGACCTGCCGCGCCTCACCGAGCTGTGCGGCGTGGATATGGACGCGCTCAAGTCGCGCATCCTGCGCTTGCGCAAGCTCTCGCCCAAACCGGGTCATGCTTATGGTAGTAGTACGGTTTCAGGCGTGGAGCCAGATGTCTTCGTGCGCGAAACACCACAAGGCGGCTGGGCCGTGGAGCTCAACTCTGACACGCTGCCCCGTGTGCTCGTGAACCAGCGCTATTATAACGAGATCAGTGCCGCATCTGGCGATGATGAAACCGCGCGCGAATTCCTCTCCGAATGTCATCAAAATGCCAGCTGGCTGGTGAAGAGCCTCGATCAACGCGCGCGAACCATCCTGAAAGTCGCTAGCGAAATCGTCCGCCAGCAAGACGCCTTCTTTGCGTATGGCGTGGATCATATGCGTCCGCTGAAACTCAAAGATGTCTCTGCCGCGATCGACATGCATGAAAGTACGGTCAGCCGTGTGACAACGAATAAATATATGGCGACCCCACGTGGCGTGGTGGAGCTAAAGTTTTTCTTCACCGCGGCGATTCCGTCACTGGATGGCGGCGAAGGCCACAGCGCAGAAGCAGTCCGTCACCGCATTCGCATGCTGGTCGAAGAAGAAACGGATGCGAAGAGTGTTAAATCCGACGACCGGATTGTCGAGCTGCTGCGCAGCCACGGTATTGATATAGCCCGCCGGACCGTCGCGAAATACCGCGAAAGTCTTGGTATTCGCAGCTCTGTCGAGCGTCGGCGCATGATCCGGAACCGGATCGACTAATTGACCGCATTTGGGTGGGGCAGGCGCGACCGCCTGCCGCGCCTTCGCACAGGAATGAGGCGCACGCCCAAATTTCACGCACAGTGATGCGGCGTCTGTCAGCACCCCCCATCTCTACCGACTTCCTGACTCAAATCCGGCTTCTCCCTCGCGCATGTCCGGGTCGGGATATATTTTTGGAGGGAACACCCATGCGCCGAATTGGCCACACATTAGGGATCGCCGCTGTGCTTACCGCACTCCCGGCTCTCGCACTCGCGCAAGACGCGCCCGTTGCAGTTGAAGCGGCAAATTCAACACAATTTATCTTAAACACGCTCCTCTTCTTGATTGGCGGTTTTTTGGTCATGTGGATGGCGGCAGGTTTTGCCATGCTCGAAGCGGGTTTTGTCCGCACCAAGAATGTCTCAATGCAGTGCCTGAAGAATATCACGCTATATTCGGTGGCGGGCCTGATGTTTTGGGTCATTGGCTACTCCATTCTCTACAGTGGCTATGGCGGCGGACCTGACGGGGAAGGCTTTGGCGGTGTCTTTGCTGGCTTCGGGGCGGGCGTGCCTTACAACTATGCCCAAGATGATCTCGGCACGGGTTATTCCAGCTATTCTGACTGGTTCTTCCAAATGGTGTTCTGCGCCACGACAGCGTCGATTGTATCCGGCACGGTCGCAGGGCGGATTAAATTCTGGCCGTTTGTTCTGTTCACCATCGCCCTGACCGGTGTGATCTATCCGGTCGTCGCGTCTTGGCAGTGGGGTCAAGGCTTCTTGTATCAAATGGGCTTCTCTGATTTTGCTGGTTCGACATTGGTACACAGCACAGGGGGCTGGGCCGCGCTGATTGGGGCCATCATTCTCGGTCCGCGTCTGGGCAAATATGTCGATGGTAAAGTCCATCCTATGCTGCCCTCTAATGTGCCGCTGGCCACGCTGGGTATGTTTATCCTCTGGCTGGGTTGGTTCGGCTTTAATGGCGGCTCACAGCTTGCCATGGGCACGATCACAGACGCTGATGATGTCGCCCGTATCTTCGTGAACACCAATATGGCCGCAGCCGCCGGTGTTGTCGCGGCGATCATTTACGCCCAGTTACGCTACGGCAAGATTGACATCACTCTGGCCATTAACGGCGCGCTGGCTGGCCTTGTCGCGATCACCGCCGAACCCCTGACGCCAGCGGTTGGCTCAGCGGTCATCATTGGCGCGATTGGTTCGCTTCTAGCTTGCCTGACCGTGCCGCTCTTGGACAAGCTCAAGATTGATGATGTTGTCGGGGCGATCCCTGTCCACTTGGTCGCTGGTATCTTTGGGACACTCGTCGTCGCCTTCAACACCCAATCGGAAGTCAATGGCGAGACGCTTAGTATTCCTGCACAGCTTGGTGTCCAAGGGATTGGCGTTCTGGCCACAGCGATCTTCGTGAGTGTCATCTCTGCAATACTCTGGTTTGCGCTCAAAGCCACGATCGGCCTGCGCCCATCCGAAGAGGTCGAAACCGCGGGTCTTGACCTCGAAGAAGTGGGCATCCCGGCCTACTCCGAATTTACGACGACATAGTCATGCCGGAGCGGCGGCGGAGTTCATCTCCGCCGTCACATTTTCCCTCGCGCATCTCCCCGATTAGCGCGAATACACTCCCCGCCCTGCCCCTAAGCAGGTGCGGGGTTTTTTATTGCGGTGCGCTAGCCGCCTTTTACCGGTCGCTTTATAGGCGACGATTTTAAGACGGGGATATCATGGCACGCTTGGCGAATAAGACCGCAATCATCACGGGCGCAGGACGCGGTATCGGCGAAGCCATTGCCCGTGCCTTCAAGGCCGAAGGCGCGACCCTGGTCGTGACCGATAAGGACGCGGCGAGCGTAACAGCCCTCGCGAAAGATTTGGGCTGTGCTAGTCTACGCCTCGATGTCGCCCGCGAAGCCGATTGGGACGCGCTTTCTGATCGCTGGCCCACCATCGATATTCTCGTCAATAATGCGGGCGTGACAGGCTTTGAAGAGGCCGTCACGCCGCACGATCCAGAAAATGCTTCCCTATCCGACTGGCGGGCGGTCCACGCCGTCAATCTGGACGGCACTTTTCTGGGTTGCCGTTATGCCATCCGGGCCATGCGAGCCGCAGGAGCCGGGTCCATCATCAATATCTCCTCGCGGTCTGGCCTTGTCGGTATTCCGGGGGCCGCCGCCTATGCGAGTTCCAAAGCGGCGATCCGAAACCACACCAAATCCGTGGCTCTATATTGCGCTCAGCAAGGTCTGGATATCCGCTGCAACTCAATCCACCCAGCCGCGATACTCACCCCCATGTGGGAACCCATGCTCGGCCCGGAAGGCTCCGAAGCGCGAGCGAAGACTATGGCCGCCCTGGTGAAAGACACACCGATGCAACGCTTTGGCACGCCAGACGAAGTCTCCGCGATCGCCGTCCTGCTGGCCTCTGATGAAGCGCGCTATATGACCGGGACAGAACTCACCATCGATGGCGGCTTACTGGCTGGATCAGCGGCCTCGCCGGGCTAGGAATGGCCCAAACATCCGCCCTTGACGGCCTAGGGATATGTTCCTATCGACTTGAGATGCTTAGCCACTCTGATATTTGGAACGCGCTGGACCGACTAGCGGCGCAGCTCTCGACTTCGCCATCCGGCCTCGCGCGCCGGGCAGGATTGGACCCGACCACGTTTAACAAATCCAAACGCCAGAGCGCCTCTGGCAAAGACCGCTGGCCCTCAACGGAAAGTCTCTCCAAAGTCCTCTCCACCATCGAGATGAGCTTTGAAGACTTTGCCCGCTTCTCTGACCGCAGCCACGCCGAAGGCCCCAGCGTCCCGCTAATCGGCCACGCCCAGGCCGGAGACAGCGGGTTTTTCGACGATAGCGGCTTTCCCGTCGGCGCCGGCTGGGACGATGTGCGCGTGCCCGGTGTGCGCGATCCCGGGACATATTGCCTGGAAATTTCCGGCGAAAGCATGGCACCTGTCATGCGCCCCGGAGACCGTGTCGTCGTGAGCCCGAATGAACCCATCCGGCGCGGCGACCGCGTGGTCGTGAAGACCGTTGAAGGCGAAGTCATGGCCAAAGAACTCCACCGCATTAACGCCACGCAGGTCGAACTCATCAGCGTAAACCCCGACTATGACGACCGCATCCTCCCCCGCGCCCAAGTCGCTTGGATCGCAAGGATCGTCTGGATTGGGCAATGATACCCAAGGCGCACCAATCAAAGCCCATATCCCGCCCCCAGCCGAAACGCAGCGTGCGGAGGCGAAGCCGAGCACGGTCTGGCTTCGGGTCGCAAATGTAGCCGCCGAGCGAAGCGAGAGAGCGGTGCCGGTTTGAAAGGCGGTTTTGGATAACTACTCGGCTATCCGTCCAGCCAGCCAGCTTTGCGCAGCCTCAATGGCCGGGTCCTGATTTAATGCAAGCTCAGGAACGAACTCTATGTGTTCATCTGGTTGCAAATTCTCTTCAAATATATTTCCGTTTCTGTCCGCATAGTAGCTCACAGCGATTGACATCGTGAGCTCGTCATCAATGGGTTCCCAATTTGTGACCGTCGTCAGCCCACCTGTGTTTTCACCGAAAAACCTCGAATTGGGACGTCCTTTAAAGGTCGTCCCGACGGCTTCGCCTGAGCTCGTTGTTTGGCGACTGATGAGCACAGCGACGCCCGAGTCACATTGGATACCATCCGAAACAGCCAAGGAAACATCGTTATAATCACCCATGTAGAAATCACCGTCCTTCATGCTCCAACTCCCGATAATTTCTCCCTTAAGGTTCGCTTCACTGCCAACGGCGCCATCGCAGAGCAAGGGCCCCAGGCCAGACATCATCGGATTCATGTTTCCGCCGGTATTATAGCGAAGGTCTAAGATCCAGTACCTAGCTCCTTTCGCCGCGAGTTTTTCTAGGTTGGATCTAATGTGATTTGCTTGCTGCATCACATCATCGCTTGGGGAAATTCCTACTATTTTTATATATCCGGTTTGGTTGTCCAGTAGCTCAAACTGATGAATATGTTCTTCCTCAAAGCGGCGCCTCGCGTCCTGATCTATAGGCCGGTTATCTCTATTTCGTTCATTTCCCCAATCTGTGAAATGGGCAAACATTTGGCCTTTGTAAAAGTAACGCGCATGGGGATCTCGAAGAAAATTCAGCGCCGTATTCAGTGGCGCTTTCATATCTTCATCCGTTTGGATGATTGCGATTTGTTTTTCTAACTCATCCTCGATTGAACCCCAGTCGACATCCTCAGAAAAAAGAGATTGTTCTTTGAGCTTAGACAGCGCTGAACGCACAAGCATTCTGCGTGCCTGAACTTCAGGCTGAATATACTGTTCGGAAGTCTGATTGATTTCAACTATCGGCTCTGAAGCGTTATCAGACGGGTTCATACATCCGCCTAAGAATGAAAAAAATAGAGTACCTAGAAACGCAATTTTTTTCACAGAAATCTCAATTAGAACTGATTCTAGAACAAACGCAGGCCACATTAAATGAATATTCTATTCGCTGAAAAATATCAAGAATCCGCCAAAACGCCTAGATGAATCCAGCATCTTAAATTCGACCCTATCAAGCCGCTCTCTCACACTTGGTATGAGGACGAACATGACATCAGCAAGGACCCTGTAAAGAGCGATGCCCCCTAGGAACCCCTCCTAGGAACCCCCCTTAGGCCGCCCTGGGAACCCCCAAGAAACCCATCACTACACCCAAAGCTAAGAATGCGGCTTTACAGGTTTTTTATTTCAAGGGCTTTATCTGACTGCACCTAGGGGGAG